>NZ_JAZHRU010000001.1:2956776-3259887 GCF_036924525.1 Bradyrhizobium sp. AZCC 1719
CGCCACCGTCATTGCGAGCGAAGCGAAGCAAGCCATCTCACGGCGCGGGGATAGATGGATTGCTTCGTCGCTTCGCTCCTCGCAATGACGACGGTGTGGTGTTTTTCCCTCCGCATCACTCCTGATCAGGAGGATCGAAGGCTCGAATCGGAGGCAGCGTGCCCGAATACTTCTCGCACTCGACCACCGTCACTTGGCCGCAGCAACCTTGCGCCAGCCGTGATGTGCCGATGTCGCGGGTGAGCACGTTCGGGTTGCCGTGCACGCAGAGCGGATGGTCTGCCGTACCGGCTTGCGGATCATACCAGGCGCCGGTCGACAATTGCACGACGCTGGGCATGACGTCGTCCGAAACGGCGGCAGCGGCCAGGCACGCGCCCCGATCATTGAACAGGCGGACGATGTCGCCATTGGCGATGCCGCGGCGCGTCGCATCGACGGGGTTGAGACGGACGGCTTCCCGGCCGGCAATTTTCTTGGACTGGCTGTAGGCACCGAAGTCGAGTTGGCTGTGCAGCCGGGTCGCCGGCTGGTTGGCGATCATCGTCAATGGGTGGCGCTGATCCGGCGGTTCGGTCGACGGCAGCCATGCCGGGTGGGGCGGGCAATCGTCGTAACCGAAGCCTGCAATAGTTTTCGAATAAATCTCGATCTTGCCGCTTGGCGTGGGCAGCTTGTTCTTGACGGGATCGTTGCGGAAGGCGCGCAGAAAGCCGCCGTCATCAGGGGCCGATGGCAGCGCGAGTTCGCCGCGCCGCCAGAACTCGTCGAAGTCAGGCGCATCCCAACCGGCATCGGCAAGCGCCCGCCGTGTCGGCTCGTAAAGATGGGCCAGCCATTGCCTGGTATCGCGTCCTTCCGTGAAAGCCTGTTCGACGCCCAATCGTCGCGACAGCGCGGCAAAAATATCGTAATCGTCGCGCGCTTCGCCGATCGGGTCCACGGCCTTGCGCATCGCGACCAGCCTTGGATCGGTGCCGGCGGCGCCGATATCGTCGCGCTCCAGCGTCATGGTCGCCGGCAGCACGATGTCGGCAAACTTCGCCATCGGCGTCCAGGCGCTCTCGTGCACGACAATGGTTTGCGGGACATTGAAGGCCCGCCGCAGCCGATTGATGTCCTGGTGATGATGGAACGGGTTGCCGCCCGCCCAGTAGACCAGCTTGATGTCGGGATACCGCATCGTGCGGCCGTTGTATTCGAACGTTTGTCCCGGATTGAGGAGCATGTCGGCGACACGCGCGACCGGGATGAAGTCGGCGATGCCGTTCTTGCCTTGCGATAGCGTCGGGATCGGAACCGCGTTGAGGCGACGGCCGGTGTGGCCGAGCGCACCGAGCGCGTAATTATATCCGCCACCGGGCAGGCCGATCTGGCCAAGCATGGCCGCGAGCACCGCGCCCATCCACACCGGCTGCTCGCCATATTGCGCCCGCTGCAGGGAATGCGAGACCGTGATCAAGGTGCGTCCGCGCGGCAGCCGGCGGGCGATGTCGACGATGGTGCCAGCCGGAATGCCGGTAATGTCGGCCGCCCATGCCGCGTCCTTTGGCCTATGGTCGTCGCGGCCGAGCAGATAGCGTTCGAAGATGTCGAAGCCGGTGCAATAGCGCGCGACAAAGCTGCTGTCCCACAGGTTCTCGACGAGGAGCGTGTGCGCGAGCGCCAGCATCAGTGCGACGTCGGTGCCGACCTTGATCGGCATCCACCGGGCGCCGGCCGCTTCCGGCATGTCGTCGCGCAAGGGAGCGATGCCGTAGAAGACGGCGCCGCGGCGCGCGGCCCTTTGCATCGCATCGCGCTCGATGTGCCGGCTGATGCCGCCGCTTGCGACGTCCGAGTTTTTCAGCGCCATGCCGCCGAAGGCCAGCACCGTATCGGTGTGCTCGGCGATCTGATCCCACGTCACGTTGTGGCGCGAGATGCCTTCGAAGCCGCCGAGGACATGCGGCAGCATCACGGCCGAGGCACCGGCGCTATAGCTGTTCACCGAACGCACATAGCCGCCGAACGCGGTGTTCAGGAAGCGATGAACCTGGCTCTGCGCGTGGTGGAAACGTCCGGCGCTGGCCCAGCCATAGGAGCCGCCATAGACCGCCTCTGCACCATATTCGGTTCGGATCCGCGCCAATTCGCCTGCGAGCAGGTCGAGCACTTCGTCCCAGGGGCATGCGACGAATTTCTGGTCGAAGGTGCGCGGAGCGGGTGCGTTGTTTCGGTCCAGCCACGCCTCGCGCACCATCGGCCGCAGGATACGGGCCTTGTGGCGCATCGCCGTGGTGAAATTCTGCAACATCGGGGAGGGCGCCGGATCGTGCTCGTACGGCTTGATATCCAGCGTCGCGCCGTTCCACCGTGCCGCGAAGGCGCCCCAATGCGCGCTGTGCGGGCTCCAATCCTCTCGGGCTTGATTCATCTGTTGTTCCAGACTGTTCATGACGCCTGCGTCACGCAATTCACCCACAGCACGACCGCTTTCGCATTTTTCGCGGGATTTGAGAAGCGGTGCGGCCTGCGGCTGGCAAAGCGAAAACTGTCCCCCCGCTTTAGCGACCAGGTCTCGGCGTCCACGGTCAGCGTCATCTCGCCTTCCAGCACCAGCCCCGCCTCCTCGCCATCATGGGTGTAGAGCTCGTCGCCGGTGTTGCCGCCGGGCTCCATGTGCACGAGAAACAGATTGAGGCGGTTCTCAGTACCCGCCGGGCTCAGCAATTGCTTGGAAATGCCGGTGCGCCACAGTTTCAGTTCGGCGCGCTGCATTTCGCGCGTCACCACGCCGCCCGAAGCGGCATCATCACTCGGCTGCGAGCCGAACAGCGCGGCGATGCCGACGCCGAGCACGTCGGCAAGCGTCGCCAGCACGCGGAGCGAAGGCGACGACAGCCCGCGCTCGATCTGGCTGAGAAAGCCGATCGACAGATCGGTCTTCGCCGCAATCGTCTCCAGCGAGAGCTTGTGTTCGCGGCGCAGGTCGCGGATACGGCGGCCGACCGCAAGGTCCATCGCCGGCTCGGCCGACCTGGCGGCGGTCTTCGCCCTCGACCTGGCCGCCGACTTTCCGACGGTCCTTGCCTTGGCCTTGAACGCCGGTTTCTTTATTCGCTTGCCGCCGCTCACGTCAGACCGCTTCCTTCATGTGCATGAAAATCGCTTGCAAACCCCGGAGAAGTGTGACCACAATTTCATATTGGTGAAAATAGGCCTGAACGGCGTTGCCTGCAACTCTTTGGTCTAAGGCGGGCAGGCCGGGCGGTGTGCAGTTTCAGGAGGTGGTGCGATGGCTCTGAAGCGTCTCGTTCAGGCCGCGGTGGCGGCCTTGGTTCTCACAGCCGCGATGCCGGCATCCGCGCAAAAGGTGCTGAAGGTGGGCTCGACGCCGACCGGCGTGCCCTTCACCTTCCTCGATACCAAGACCAACAGCATTCAGGGCATCATGGTCGATCTGATCACCGAGATCGGCAAGGACGCCGGCTTCCAGGTCCAGATCGAGCCGATGCAGTTCTCGACCCTGATTGCCTCGCTCACCTCGAACAAGATCGACATCATCTCGGCGGCGATGTTCGTCACCCCGGCGCGCAAGGAAGTGATCGATTTCTCCGAGCCGTTTTACAGCTATGGCGAAGGCCTCCTGGTGCCGAAGAGCGATACGAAGACCTACACCAAGCAGGACGATCTGAAAGGCGAGGTGGTCGGCGCGCAGGTCGGAACGGCGTTCGTCGACGCGCTGAAGAAGTCGGGACTGTTCAGCGAGGTCAAGGCCTACGACACCATTCCCGATATTCTGCGTGACGTGAACGCCGGCCGCCTCAAGGCCGGCTTCGCCGATTATCCGATCCTTGCCTACAATCTCAAGCAAGGCGGCTTCCCCGACGCGCGCATCGTCGAGAGCTACAAGCCGGCGACCGTCGGCGCCGTCGGCATCGGCGTGCGCAAGGGCGATACCGAGCTGCTCGCCAAGATCAACGCCTCGCTTGCAAAGCTGAAGGCGAACGGCACGGTCGAAAAGATCCTCGATAAATGGGGCCTCAAGGCGCAGGGTGCCTGATGCAGGCGTTCTGGCGCGACGCGACCGAGTTCCTGCCGATCCTGATGAGCGGCGTGGCGCTGACGGTCATCGTCACCATCGCTTCTCTCTTGCTGTCGACCGCGCTCGGCCTGGTCTGGGCCTTGATGCGGGTATCCGGCATCGGCGTTTTCTCAGGTTTCAGCGCCGGGCTGATCAACGTGATCCGCGGCATCCCGATCATCGTGCTGTTGTTCTATCTCTATTTCGTGATGCCCGAACTCGGCCTCACGCTGACGGCGCTGCAGGCGGCGATCCTAGGCCTCGGCATCGCCTATTCGGCCTACCAGGCGGAGAATTTCCGCGCCGGCATCGAGGCCATCGACAAGGGGCAAATCGAGGCGGCGCAGGCGATCGGCATGGGCTGGTGGCAGACCATGCGCCGCGTGGTGTTGCCGCAGGCGGTGAAGATCGTGTTGCCGCCCTACGGTAACATCATGATCATGATGCTGAAGGATTCTTCGCAAGCTTCCACCATCACGGTTGCCGAACTCGCACTGCAGGGCAAGCTGATCGCGTCCTCCACCTTCAAGAACACCAGCGTGTTCACGCTGGTGGCGCTGATGTATCTCACCATGAGCATCCCGCTCATTCTTCTGGTTCGTCACTTCGAAAAGCGCGCGGGCCATAAATGATCGAGCTCACCAACGTTCACAAGAGTTTTGGCAAGGTCGAGGTGCTCAAGGGCATCACGGCTTCCGTCGAGAAGGGCGAGGTGGTCTGCGTCATCGGTCCCTCAGGCTCTGGAAAATCCACCATTCTGCGCTGCATCAACGGGCTGGAAAGCTATGACAGCGGCGACATCCTCGTCGAAGGGGCGCGCGTCGACCGCAACGCGCCCTCGATCGTTGCAATCCGGACGCAAGTCTCGATGGTGTTCCAGCGCTTCAACCTGTTTCCGCACCGTACCGCGCTGGAAAACGTCATCGAGGGGCCGGTCTATGTGAAGAAGGAGCCGCGCGCGGAAGCGCTGGAGCGCGGCCGCGCGCTGCTGGCGCAGGTGGGGCTCGCCGAGAAGGCCGACAGCTATCCGCCGCAACTCTCCGGCGGCCAGCAGCAGCGCGTCGCGATTGCCCGCGCGCTGGCGATGCAGCCGAAGGCGATCCTGTTCGACGAGCCGACTTCGGCGCTCGATCCCGAACTGGTCGGCGACGTGCTCTCGGTGATGCGCAAGCTCGCCGACGACGGCATGACCATGGTCGTCGTCACCCACGAGATGGGATTTGCTGGCGATGTCGCCGACCGCGTGCTGTTCATCGACGGCGGCGTGATCGTCGAGCAGGGGCCGGCGAAGTCGATTCTCAACCAGCCGCAGCATGCGCGCACGCAGGATTTTTTGCGACGCGTGCTGCATCCGCTCTGAGTTCGCCAGCATGAATGCGCCCGTCCGACTACCGCTGCCGCCAAGTCTCTACGCCGATACGGCGGTCGCGCCGGCACCGACGCCGCCGCTTGATGGAGACAAGGACGTTGCGGTCGCGATCATCGGTGGCGGTTTCACCGGGCTGTCCACCGCATTGCATCTGGCCGAGCAGGGCGTGAATGCGATCGTGCTGGAAGCGCAACAGCCGGGCTGGGGCGCTTCGGGCAACAATGGCGGTCAGGTCAATCCAGGCCTCAAGCACGACCCCGACCGGATCGAGGCCGATTTCGGCGTCGGGCTCGGCGGCCGCATGATCGCGTTTTCTTACGGCACCACCAACTACACGTTCGATCTGATCCGCCGCTACCAGATTCCCTGCGAAGCAAGGCAGAACGGCACGCTGCGCGCGGCCTATAACGAGGCGAGCGCCAGGGGAATCGAAACCACGGCAAAGCAGTGCATCCGGCGCGGCATGCCGGTGACGCTCTTGAATCGCGAGCAGATGCGGGAGATCACCGGCACCGACCGCTATCTCTGCGCCATGCTGGACAATCGCGGTGGCGACCTGCATCCGCTGAGCTATGCGCGCGGGTTGGCGCGCGCCGCGATCGCGGCCGGCGCAGCCGTCCATGGCGAGACGCCGGCGCTCTCCTTGTCGCGTGAAGGCGCGCATTGGCGCGTCGAGACGCCGCGCGGGATCGTACGCGCCGAAAAGGTGCTGTTGGCTACCAACGGTTTCACGGACGATCTGTGGCCGGGCCTGCGCCGCACCATCGTGCCGGTGTTTTCGTCGATTGCGGCCACCGCGCCTTTATCCGACGAGGTCGCGCGCGAAATCATGCCGACGCGCTCGGTGTTGTACGAGAGCGGCCACATTACGGTGTATTACCGGATCGATGCGCGTAATCGTCTGCTGATGGGCGGACGCGGGCCGATGCGCTGGATCAGCAAGCCTGGTGATGTCGCCTATCTCATCCGCTATGCCGAACAGCTGTGGCCGCGGCTGAAAGGCGTGACCTGGACGCACGGCTGGAATAGCCGGCTCGCGATCACGCCCGATCACTATCCCCATGTGCATGAGCCGGCGGAGAATCTTCTGATCTCGCTCGGTTGCAACGGCCGCGGCGTCGCGCTCTCGACCGCGATGGGCGCACAGCTCGCGCGTCGCCTGATCGGCGGCAAAGACGCCGAGATCGACATGCCGATCTCTGGCATCAAGCCGATGGCGCTGCACGCATTCTGGCCGCTCGGTGTCACGGCTGCGGTGCTGGCCGGGCGGGTCAGGGACCGGCTGGGAATGTGACGCTGCGGTCGCGCAGCCTTCAAACAGCCAACCGAGACATCGCTCGCCCTGGACGGAACCTTCCATCCCCCGCGAACGTTCGCTTGCGCAGGGCCGATTTCGAGGAGGTCAAGATGCGCAAGCAGTTACTGTTATCGACTGGAATTATCTGCCTGATGCTGGCACCGGGGCTATCGTATGGCCAGGCCCCGGGTGGAAGAAGCGAGGAACCGAAACAGATGCAGCCGAGCGATCGTGGCAAGGGTGCTGCATCGCAAGAACGCGGCGCCGAGCGAGCGCAGGAACGCGCCAAGGGCGCCGAGAAGGGTGCGGAACAGAAGGCGCAAGGCGCACCGGGCCGTGAGGAAAGAGGAGCCGGTTCCCGGCAGGCGGGCGAGAAGGGCAAGGCTGCACCTGGGGCCGAGCGTCCAACGGCTGCGAGCGAAGACAGCAAGCGTGGCCGCGGCGATGACGCGAAGAGGGCCACGGAGCAAACCAAGGGCGCCCGCCCGGGCGATCGGGAGGCCGATCGCGGCCGCGATGCCAAGGAGAGCGCTAAGGACAGTGCCAAAGACAGAACCAAGGGCACCGCCGAGTCCGAGAGGACCAAGAGCGGAACAACGACATCCCAGAAGGAGCGCGAGGGCACTACCACCACGCAGAAGGAGCCGAGCCGCGATCAGCGGGACGAAACCTCAAAGGATGCCGCTCAGCAGGGCAAGGACCGGCCGGCGACCGCGACTGAAACCACGCGCACGCAGACCCAGACCAGCCAGACGCAGGACCGCCAGCAGATCTCGACCGAGAAGCAGGTGCGCATCTCCGAGAGGCTGACCCGCGAGCGTCTCGCGCCGCCGCAGCGCAATCTCAACATCTCGATCCGGGTAGGCGAGCGCATTCCTCGGCACGTGCGGGTCCAGCGACTACCTGCGGCGATTGTCTCGATCGAGCCGGCGTATCGCGGCTATGATTACTTCACAACCGAAGAGGAAATTGTAATCGTTGAACCCGGCACGCAACGGATCGTAAGCCAGATCCCGCGCGACGCGTCGCGCATTCGCGCAGCGGGCGGCGAGGCCGCCGGTAGTGGACGTGGGGCCGACGCGATGGCCCAGGCCGGCGGTGCGCCTTGCCGTATCATGCGCCGCGATACCGCGGGCAATGTTACCGAAGTCTCGCCCACGACGGTTGGTTCGACCGCACCGCAGGATTCGATCAGCGTCAGCGTTCGTGCACCGGGCGGCGGTGGATCGACGAACCCGATTGCACTGGGCGCCTCGGAAGGACAGATCGTGGTCGCCATGCAAGGCGGCGATTGCACGGTCACGATCGAGCCGCAGACGCGGTAGGGACCGCTGGAGGATCGCCGAGATCGAAGAGTGCGGCACATGGTTGCCGCACTTTTTTGTCCAACGGCTATCGTAGGGTGGGCAAAGGCACTCTTGCGCCGTGCCCACCATCTTTTCGAGACCACAGATAGAAATGGTGGGCATGCGGAGCCTGTCATCGGGCGCGCATTCGCGCGACCCGTTGGCTTTGCCCACCCTACGGGGTTTGGGGCAGCGGGCGAGGGCGCAGCTATGCTTTCCTGCCTCACCCCTCCGCCACTGCCTCGCTCCAGGCGTGGAACGGCTCGGTCGCGCCGCTGTTGGTTTCGCCGTCGCGCAGCACCACGCTGGGGCACGCGAACTTCATCGGGAGGTTCTGGATGCGCGCCTCCTCGTAATCGAAACGCGAACCCAGCGCTTCGCGCGCGGCCTGCGGCAGGCGGACGTCGCCGATCACGATCGCGCCTTCGCTGGCGTCGATGCGCGGCTGATGAATTGCGGCATCGAGATCCATGCCGTAATCCATCACGAAGGACAGAAGCTGGCTTACCGCCGGCAGAATGCGCCGGCCGCCCGAAGCGCCGACCGCGATGCGCCTTCCGTCCGCCGCCTGCGCCAGTACGGGCGTGTAGTTGGTAAGGCACCGCTTGCCCGGCGCCAGCGAATTCGGCGTGCCCGGGGTCGGGTCGAACCACATGATGCCGTTGTTCATGGTGATGCCGGTCTGGTTCGTCACGAATTTGGAGCCGAAGGTGGACAGCAAGGTTTGCGTCACCGCGGCCATGTTGCCGTCGCGGTCGACGGCGGAAAAATGCGTGGTGCAGGCCGGCGCCAGCGCTTCGGCGCCGAGCGCGCGCCTGCCGTCTTCATCCCCCATGTCCTTTAACCGTTCGCGATACGCCTTTTGCAGCGCCGATGCATAGGCGATGTAGGCTGCCGCATCCGGTCCGCCGCGCGCAGGCTCGAGATTTTCCTGCAGCAGACGAAGTGTGCGCGCCAGCGTCGGCCCGGCGGTGAGTTCGGGCGTCGCGAACACCTTGCCGCCGCGATAGGGGATCGCCAGCGGCTCGCGCACAACGCTGCGAAATGGCTTGAGATCCTCGACCGACAGCGCACCGCCGGCGGCTTGAATGTCGGCGGCGAGGCTCTGCGCCAGATCGCCTTCATAAAAATCCCGCGGACCGGCGCCGGCGAGTTGCGCCATCGTGGCCTTGAGCCGGTCCTGCGGCATGCGGACTTTGGACCTGATGCCCCACTGCGGGTTCGGTGGCAGGCCGTCCTGGAGATAGGCGGCGGCGCTCGCGGGGTAACGCCGCAAGTCTGCTGCCGCGCTCGAAATCATCACGGTGGTCCACCAGTCGACCGCAAGCCCTTCGCCGGCGAGCGAGATGCTCGGCGCCAGCAACTCCTTCCACGGCAGTTTGGCGTAGCGGCGGTGCGCCTCTTCCATGCCGGCGACCACGCCGGGCACGGCGATCGAGCCGGGCCCGTGAATGTTGCGGTCGTCCTTTACCCGCGGCCAGGGGAAGATGTCGGAAGCCGCGCCACCGCCGGTCAGCGGATCATCTTCCACCCGCAGGCTGAGCGGCGCCCGCATGCCGTAGTCGATCACCTCATAGCGGTGTTCGCGCGCCCGGTAGAGCACCATCGCGCCGCCGCCGCCGACCCCGCTCATCCAGGGCTCCAGAACGCCAAGCGCGAACGTCGTCGCGATCACGGCATCGATGCAGTCGCCGCCCGCGGCCAGCACCTCGGCTCCCACTTGCGCCGCCCTGCTTGATTGCGCGGCGACGATGCCGCCTTTGGAAGCGACGGCCGGCTTGCGTATCGCTTGGGTATTGGAGAACTGGTCGCGCATCGGATTGCCTTTGATCCCTGTGACGTGTGTGGTTGCCGGTCGGGCGGAAGATTTCGTTGACGTCATTACACCCTAAAAATCTCAGGCCAGCCATGACAGAATGACATGCTGGGAATTCGCATCGCCCGCCTTCGTGTTGGCGTCTTGCGTCCGACAATGGCACATTGCTAACGATGGCCGTATCCACAAAGGAGCATACTGGCTTGACCGCCGACGCATTCATTCATCTGCCGGAGCTGCGATCCCGGGTAACGCACCCGGAAAAGTCGCTGCTGCGCCTCACGCCGGAGATATTTTCGATGTGGGAGCAGCGGGCGCGGGCCGCGGGATGGCCGGCAGGCTGGCGGCTCTCGGACGAAGCGATCGAGGCGTCGCGGCTTGCGGTGCTCGGCGATCACCCTGATGGCGATGACCTCTGGATCTACTCCTACGGTTCGCTGATGTGGGACCCCGGTTTTCACTTTGCCGAAGTCCGGCTTGCCGACGTCGAAAATTATCAGCGTCGCTTCACGCTGAAGATCAATCTCGGCCGGGGATCGCACGACTATCCGGCGCTGATGCTCTCGCTGGAGCCGCAATTGGGATGTTGCCGCGGGCTGGCGTTCCGTATTGCGGCCGATTCTGTCCATGCCGAGACCGCGATCCTGTGGCGCCGCGAAATGCTGCGCGGCGGCTATGCGCCGGCGATGATGCCGATGACGACGCCGCAGGGACCAATTACCGCACTCGCCTTCACCTCCAACCGCTCGCATCCGAGTTATGTCGGCGAACTGCCGCTCGCCGAGACCGCCGCGATGATCGCGAGCGGGAAGGGCGTTCTCGGCACTAACCGCGAATACCTCGTGCAACTGGCGACGCAGTTGCAGGCGTTGGAGATCGAGGATCCGTATGTCGCGCAGTTGCATGCGCAGATCGGCGGCGCTCCCGGTGCTTGAGGCGGTCACCTCACGGCGGCCTGCCGCGTCCATTTTCAAACAATGTTTTAGGCTGATTTTGCCGCACAATCCGGCATCCTGACGCAAGTGCAGGATGCGGATAGTTGGCATCATAAGAGCCGCCGCGCGGAGACGATCGACGCCGAATAACTAATGGAGAGGGCGCGCATGACTGGGGAGATCAAGTCGCACTACGAGGTCGTTGTCGTCGGCGCGGGCGTGTCAGGCATTTACCAGATCAAGCGGCTGGCCGATCTCGACGTGGATGCCCTGGTGCTCGATGCTGCCCCCGATCTCGGGGGAACCTGGTACTGGAACCGCTATCCCGGCGCGCGCTTCGATTCCGAGAGCTACACCTACGGCTATTCCTTCTCGAAAGAGCTGCTCAACGAGTGGCACTGGCAGGAGCGGTTTTCGAGCCAGCCGGAGAATCTTCGCTACCTCAACTATGTCGTCGACAAGTTCGATTTGCGCAAATACATGCGGTTCAACCGCAAGGTGGAAGCGGCGGCGTTCGACGAGGGCTGTCATCTGTGGCGGCTCCGGCTCGACGATGGACGTGAACTGAACTGCCGATTCCTCATTCTTGCGGTCGGGTTGCTCTCGGTACCGACGCTACCGCGGCTTGAGGGCATGGAGACGTTCAAGGGGCGTTCGTTCCATACCTTTTATTGGCCGCACGAGCCGGTTGAACTCTCCGGCAAGAAGGTCGGCATCATCGGTACCGGCGCCACTGCGATCCAGGTGATCGGCGAGATTGCCGACAAGGTCGGTGAACTCACGGTGTTTCAGCGGCGTCCGAACTGGAGCGCGCCGCTCAACAACAGCCCGATCTCGGACGAGGAAATGGCTGACATCCGTTCGCGCTACGATGAAATCTTTGCCGCCTGCCGGCGCACGCCCGGCGGCTTCGAGCACGAGCCTGATAGACGCGGCTTCTATGAAGCCACCCGCGAGGAGCGGATCGCGCTGTGGGACAAGCTCTATGACGAGCCCGGCTTCGGCATCTGGCTCAGCAATTTTCGCGAGATTTTTACCGACGAGGCGGCCAATGCCGAGTTTTCCGCTTACATCGCCGATCGCATCCGACGGCGCGTGAAGGACCCCGCGACCGCGGAAAAGCTGATCCCGAAAGATCACGGCTTCGGCGTGCAGCGGGTGCCGCTGGAGACCAATTATTTCGAAGCCTACAACCGTGACAATGTGCATCTCGTCGACATCGGCGAGATGCCGATTCTGCGGGTCACTGAGACAGGCCTGCGCACCAGCGCGCGCGATTACGATCTCGACATCATCATCTACTCAACCGGCTTCGATGCCATCACCGGCGCATTCGATGCGATCGACATCACGGGTGCCGCCGGAGTGAAGCTCGCCGACGAATGGCGCGAGGGACCCTCGACCTTTCTTGGCATGATGGCGCATGGTTTTCCGAATTTGCTGATGCCGACGGGCCCGCAGAGCGGCTCAGCCTCGACGAATTTTCCGCGCGGCATCGAGAACGGCGTCGGCTGGTGCATGGGCCTGCTCGGCCACATGTGGGACCGCGGCTACACGCGGGCCGAGCCAACGGCGGAAGCGCAGGCGCGCTGGACCGCGCACGTGACCAAGATGTACGCCATCATGCTGATGCGCAAAGCCAAGTCGTGGTTCACCGGCTACAATTCCAATATCCCCGGCCACGAGCACGGCAAGACTCGGTATCTCGTTTATAATGGCGGTACGCCGAAATATGTCGCGGCGATCACCGAAGTTGCCGATAAGGGGTATGAGGGCATCGTGTTCGATGCGCAGCAGCACCTTACCAAGCCCGCGGTACGCAAATTAGGCTAAGTGGCGTGGCCTCATCCCATGCCGGGCCCGGGCCGCACGATGGGTTTCAGTTGGGTGGACGGGGACGAGATATCGACGAGATGATAAAAGCGTCGTCGTGCCGTTACAGGGGGAGCCTTGGGGAATAAGTATGATGCAGTGGCTCAAAGACAACAAGGATGCGCTAACTGTCGTATTATCAACTCTTGCATTCCTCATAAGTATCGCGACTTTCTTTCGCTCATGGCAACGAGATCGGCGCGACGCAGCCAAAGCTTTGCAGGCAAAGAGTCCTCGTATCTCCATACGAACAGAGCGCGCGGTTTGCGAAAATCTCTATATTCCAATCTCTAGTTCACTTATTCCCGGTTGGGATTTTTACATACATTTTGAAATCGAAAATCGGTTTGGAGTGTCTTTTACAATTCAACGGATTTCTGCGACCGAGCCGAAGGGCGCGAAAGTACGCCTCCACCAACCGATCAGTGATGGATTTAGAAAGCATGATGAAGACCCAACCGACTTGCTGGGTGATACATCTGCGGTGTACTTCAAACCCACCCAGCCGGGTGGGGTCTTACGGCCCGCTTTCCATCTGCATATTGCAAGAATGCTCACGGTCGAAGACGTCAAAGTCGGAGTTCCGATCACTCTGACGTTCGATTTTGAACTTCAGGAGGAGGTGCCGAAACGCGAGGTAATTAAGCGTGAATTTGTTCTTCGTCCTGGGATAGTATCCGCGCGAAATTAGCCCAATGATCGAAGCGAGGGGCTAAATAGCTCGCCGGTGAACGGATTGAATCCCCTCGTTTCAAGACGCCGGACGGGGGGCATCGCGATAACTCAATCCATCCAGCGGCCACGAAGAGTCTGTGCAAACGTTAGCGCACTCCAAGCAGGCGCCTGGGATGAACGCCATCGACGTAGCCCATGAACGGCGGATGGATCGAATAGCCGATCAGCTCGCGTGCGCGCTCGGGCAGTTTGCTCGCCACCTCGGCAGGGACGGCGAGCGCCATGTTCTCGAGTTGCCGCACCCAGCCCACGCAATATTGCGGCGTGATGATCAGGCGCGGCCGGTCCGACCGGTTGGCGCCGCCACGGTGCCATAGCGTTCCCTTGGTGATGGCCAGCGATCCGGACGGCATGATCAGCTTCACGGCGTCAGGCCTGTCGCCTTCCTCGTGACTGGCTTCGTTGGTGAAGTGAGCGGGTTTCACCGCGCCCTCGATATATTGCCCGTCCCACAGATGGCTTCCGGGAATGATTTCGGTGGCGCCATTTTGCTCGGTCGTATCGTCAATCGCCCAAAACGTGCTGATGCCAAGGGCAGGGCGCGGGCGCGGAATCTTCACGCCGCTGTCGTCGAAGTGCCAGGGCTGGACGGTCTCGCCGGGATGGAGATTGATCGCGAGCAGGGCAGACAGCAGGCAGCTCTCGCCGAGTTCGGCTTCCACAAAAGCCATCGCGAGCGGGTGGATCGCGAGCTCGGCGAAGACAGGCGATTTCGCCAGCAGTGCATACACCCGGTTGGTCCTGGTGCCTTCAAAATCGTTGCGGCCGAACAGATCGCGCGCCAGATGCGGCGCCAGCGCCGCGCGGATTTCGGCGACGCGGTCGGGCGCCAGAACGCGTTCGAAGATCAGGTAACCGCTGCGGTCGAACTCTTCCCTTAAGGAGGCGAATGAGCGTTCCCCGAGCCAGGGCAAAACCTGCTCCGCTGTCGCTGCCATCTGCGCTCTCCCTCGCGAGCCCGGTCAGCCCGGCTTCTTGCGATACATCATACGCAACCAGGGGCTTTTTTCACGAGATTTCTGTGGCGTTAACGCTGGCGCAAATCATGACCGCGGTGCGAATGCGTAGCGGAACGTGCAGCTCGGCGCGCCCTGCATCAGGGTCTGGTCGCGCCTGAGGTTGACCTCGCTGCCGCCGGCGGCAACGATATCGAAATCGGTGGCGCAGACCAGCAGCGCGCCGAGCTCCGGCTCGCCGAGCGCGCGGAAGAATTCCGCGAACCGGCAGTGCGTGACGTCGAATTCCAGCGCCTCCTTGTCGTGCCGGCGCATCTCGACCGTCACCTCCCGCTCGGTGACTTCGGCAAGCGCGGTATGCATGGTCGCCCATTTACGCCGCGCGCTGCCCTCGACACTCTCGCCGATGGCGGCGAACAACGCCTTCGACCAGTCGCGCAAGGCTTGTCGCGCAATCGCGTCAGCCTTTTCCTGGCCCAGTTCCGCGCGCAACGCTCGCAGCATCGGCACCAGCACCTGCGCCTGGATCCGCGTTTTGTCCAACAGCGACAGGCGGGGATCGACCATATAATCGTCGAGCACATTCATCGCAGGCTCCTTTCGATTCCGATCTCCAGCGAGATATTGCGGCCGGCGAGGCGAGCGCAAGCGAGATAAGCTGGGCGATTGGCTTAGAAAATCTGATGCATGACCATCGATGAGATGCGGCACGCTCAGGCATGGGGCGGGAGACCGGACAATTCGAACCAGGATGGGTTTCGATTGCCACCCCCAGGCTGGCGTCAAAGCAGCATACGCCGATCGTGAGCGGTTCAAAATCTTTGGACCGCTCGAATGAAGCCGGGCGGCCGCTGCCTTGCGCGCCTACCCCGCAGCCGCGTTGACCGCGATCGGCGAAGCGCCTTCGCCGCTCTCTTCCAGCTTTCGCGGCAACCCCGCAAAACCGCGCAACGCTTCCGCCATCTTGGTACGTCCGCTGACACCGGTGATCACCACATCCACCATCATCAGGGACGAGTGGATGTGGCCACGCGCCTGCAGTTGCTCGACCGGCACACCTGCGGCCGCCATCGCCTCGGCATATTCGATCCCCTCGTCACGCAGCGGATCGAACTCACAGGTCGCCACGAACGCCGGCGGCAGGTTCGCCAGATTGCCGCGCAGCGGCGAGGCGCGCGGGTCGGTGCGGTCAGCGGGCGAACAATAGATATCCCAGAACCAGAACATCAGCGCACGCGTCAGGAAATAGCCGACCGCATTCTCGGCATAGGATGGACGGTCGAACCTGCAATCGGTGGCAGGGCACACCAGGAGCTGGCCTGCGATCTCTGGCCCGCCGCGGTCGCGTGCGAGCTGGCAGGTGACGGTGGCGATATTGGCGCCGGCGCTCCAGCCCGCGACCAGCACCGGTCCCGCTCTGCCGCCGAGTTCGGTGGCATGCTCGGCGATCCAGCGCGTTGCCGCATAGCCATCTTCGGCGGCGGCGGGGAAGCGATGCTCGGGCGCATGGCGATAGCCGACGCTGACGACGATCATTCCGCTGCGGCGGCAGATGTCGCGGCAGAACGGATCGTCGGATTGCTCGTCGCCGAGCACCCAGCCGCCGCCGTGGAAATAGACCACGATCGGATGCGGCCCGGGCGTTGCCGGCCGATACAGGCGATACTGCAGCAGGCCATCGGCGCCGTGCAGCACGCCGTCGCCGACTTCTCCGACGGGCCGGCCGGCGGGACGGCTCTTGTTGAATTCGGTGAGGAAGTCGCGCGCGCCCTGGGCGCCGAGCGACTCGATCGCCGGCAGGTTCATCTCCGCCAGCATGCCCAGCACCAGCCGCACGTCCGGCTGCAGGCGCACGACCTGGCCGTCGTTGCATTGCTCCGAAACGTTCGGGCCGGTCAGTTTGAAGCCGAGCATGCCGCGGGCGACGACCTCGTTGCAGATACTGCGATAGGGGCCGACGCCGCCGGTATAGGGCATTACGCCTTGCGCCTTGCCGGGCACGTTGGCGCCCGTGTACCAGGTGTTGGCGAGCCGATGCAGCGTCAGCGTCGAACAGTCGGCCATGTGCTGCGCCCAGCCGGCCTGCGCCGTCTCGGTCGCGTCGATGGTCGTGAAGCCGGCCTCGCGCATCGCCGCCAGCCGGTCGACCACCCAGTCGACATGCTGCTCGATCGAGACCGCCATGTTCGACAGCACCGATGGGCTGCCCGGGCCCGTGATCAGGAACAGATTGGGAAAGCCTGAGACCGTGAGCCCGAGATAGGTCTGCGGACCGTTGGCCCAGATGTCGGACAGCGACTTGCCATCGCGGCCCGTGATCGGATGAACCGCTTTGATGGCGCCGGTCATGGCGTCAAAACCGGTGGCGAACACGATCATATCGACGTCGAACGTCCGCTTGTCGGTCTTGATGCCGGAGGCCGTGATCTCTGTGATCGGCTCCTGCCGCAGATTGACCAGCGTGACGTTGGGGCGGTTGAACGTAGCGTAGTAGTTGGTATCGAGGCAGGGACGCTTGGCACCGAACGGATGGTCGCGCGGGGTCAACGTATCAGCCGTCTCCGGGTCCTTGACGATGGTTTGGATCTTCTCGCGGATCAGGTCGGCGAGCAGCGCATTGCCGTCGACGTCGACGCCCTGGTCGGCCCAGAGCTGGGTCAGGATGTAGACGAGATCGCCGGCGGCCCAGGCCTGCTCGAAGCGCTCGCGGCGCTCGGCATCGCTCAACTGCCAGCTCACCGCCATCTGTTGCGGATAGGGGACGCCCGCGAGCGACCACCGCGCCTGCTCGCGATAGCCGGTGCGGTCGCCCTGCAGCAGCGCGAGGCGGTCCTCCGGCGCCGGACCGTTGTGGGCGGGAAGGGCGAAATTCGGCGTGCGCTGGAAAACGGTGAGATGCGCGGCCTGCTCGGCGAGCAGCGGGATCGACTGGATGCCCGATGATCCGGTGCCGATGACGGCGATGCGCTTGCCGGCAAGCTTGACCTCTTCGTGCGGCCAGCGGCCGGTGAAATAGACCTCGCCCTTAAAATCCCTGACGCCGTCGATCTCCGGCGGCTTCGGCGCGGAGAGACAACCGGTCGCCATGATGTAATAGCGGCAGGAAATGCTGGCGCCATTGTCCGTCGTGAGCCGCCAGCGTTCGGCCGCCTCATCCCAATTTGCCGCCGTGACCTTGGCGCCAAAGCGGATGTCGCGCCGCAACTCATATCGATCGGCGACGAAACCGAGATAGCGCAGGATCTCGGGTTGCGTTGCGTATTTCTCCGACCATTGCCACGCACTCTCCAGCTCGGGATCGAAGGTGTAGCTGTAGTCGATGGTCTGGATGTCGCAGCGCGCGCCGGGATAGCGGTTCCAATACCAGGTGCCGCCGACGTCGCCGGCCTCCTCGATCACGACCGCCGAGAAGCCGGCCTTGCGCAAGCGATGCAGGAGATAGATGCCGGCAAAGCCGGCGCCGACCACGGCGACATCGACCTGTTGTGTCGTGCCGCTGTTTGTCGTTTCAGAAGAACGTGCTGCGACCGCTGCGTCTGGCATGCCACTCCTCCCGTGCGTTTTATATTTTGGGACAGGCTACTGCCGCGTAGTCAGTTTGTCATCAGGCCAAATACAATCATTGGATGTTTGCTGCAGACGCGCGCTGCCGCAGAGTCCGACCAGCGGTTTCACGAATTACTCCGTATGAAGCAGCGACTTATCCGCGATGCGCGTCGCTACACGCGCTCGCCGTTCGCTCGGCACGTTTGCGCGCCAGGAACGATCAATCAACGCGCTGCGCGTCGCCCTTCCCATCCAGTCGGGTGGGAGCCGATGTTATCTCCGATCAGGCCGACGAGACGGGGCGATCTTCCAAAGGCTTCGCAGGTTTTATGTTCGGGGCGCCACCGAGCAGGGCCCCGAGGCTATCTTTCTCTCACTTTCATTGAAACGCTATGTGAAATTCTGATAACTTGCCTCATTGGTATTTGGCTCGTCGAGGCTGACGAATGGAGAGTTTCCGTGACCGCGTCATTTTCATTCGAGCACACCCCAACATCTGCCAAGTTTCGGCATCGCTCCGCATGTGATGCTCTTGCGCACACAAGCCTTGCTGCTGCATGTGAAAACGCCGGTATTAAGCCGACACTCAGGGCTAAACTACCTTGGAGGGTTGGAGCTACGGTTCTGGGTGAAGGTGACTACCGCTGACAGCATAGCCACTCGCTTGGTTCCGATCTCTACAAGTTGGCATCGGATCCAACTGTTCGTTAGGAGCGTTGCGATGAAGCATGCATGGTTGCCGCCCATAGCCATTCTTGTTTGCTTCTCCGTGACGCCGGCCCCCGCCCAAAGCGTGGTGAAAGCCGGACTGCTTACCTGCAAGATGCAGGCGCCCGTTGGATCACAGCAACATATGCGATGTCGTTTCGAGCACGACGATCGTGGACCGCCCCACGTATATTCAGGCACGGTCAACGGCTTTGGTCTTGAGTCCGGAGCGAGGGGGGACTCAATGGGATGGGTGGTGTTTGCGCCGACCACCTCGCTGCCACGTGGCTCGCTGAGAGGAAGTTACGTCCGAGCCGGCGGAGATCCTCCAGTTGAATTGGGTAGTGGAGCGAAGCTGATCGGTGTTTCGCAACGGAGGATATCGCTGCAACCGATTGCTTCCGAGCGACAGGTCGCTCTGGAGATTGGCAGGCTCGAATTGCGGTAGGCCATTGTGTCGAAGCGTTTGCTCGTGGGAGATAACATATGCGCCAGAAGTACGAACATCCTCGGGACTGCGCCTGTTTAGGTCGTCGGAATTTTCTCAAGACGGCAGGTAGCGCAACCGCTCTGGGTCTAGCCGGTGCCGGCGGCTTTGTGGCTCCGGCCTATGCCGACGCGCTGACCAAGGCGCAGCGGGATAAAATGAGGCCCGATCAAATCATCCAGGCCATGAAGAATGGAAACCAGCGCTTTCGCAGAGGCGAACGGAAGGAGCGCAACTATCTTCGTGAACAGAAGGCGAGCGCCTCTGGACAGTATCCTGCCGCGGCGTTGCTGACTTGTATAGACTCCCGTGCACCGGCCGAGGTGATCATGGATCTCGGTATCGGCGACATCTTCAACTGCCGCGTCGCCGGCAATGTCGAAAACGCCGATATTCTCGGCAGCCTCGAGTTTGCCTGCAAACTTTCCGGCGCGAAGGTCGTGCTCGTCATGGGTCACACCGCGTGCGGTGCGATCAAGGGCGCGATCGACAATGCCGAGCTAGGCAATCTAACGGGATTGCTCGGCAAGATCAAACCGGCAGTCGAAGCGACGAAATACACGGGTGAGCGATCCGCGAAGAACTACGACTTCGTCAACGCTGTCGCGCGAACGAACGTCGAGATGACTGTCGCAAACATTCGGAAAGGCAGTCCGGTGCTTGCCGAGCTGGAAGCCAAAGACAGTATCGACATTGCAGGGGCTATGTACAATCTCGAAACGGGCGCGGTGGAGTTCTTGGCCTGAAGCTCGCCGCGTTTTGGTAAACTGAGGTGCCGTTCCAACGTGCCGCCTGTCGGACGACACCCTTCGCTAGACAGTCTTCTGCCGCCCGTCAGCGCGGCGGCGCTCGATTCCTGTGGCCGCCCAGTTCGGGCTGAAATCCAGCGTGAAGTCGCGAAAACTCTCCACGGCCGGCGAGAGCGATGCGCTGTGTCGTACGAACATCGCGATCTTCCATTTGACGGCCGGCTGCAGCAGCGGCAGGAACGTCAGTCCGAAGCCGCGCACCAGCGGCTCCGCCATCGAGGGGCAGATCACGGCGCCCTGTCTCACGCGCAGCATCGATAGCGCGGTGTTCACCCGATGCACCGGCACCAGCTCCTTCGGGTGATGCCTAGGCGGCACGTTGCTCAACACGTTGATGGCGATGTTGGGCATGTAGTTGAGCAGGGGCCGCTGGCGCAGATCCTTCCAACTGACCGACTTGCCTTTTGCCAGCGGGTCATCGCTGCGCAACGCTGCCCAGAGCGGGTCGGCGCAAATCATGTGCACCTCCATTGATTGATCGGGAACGACGCCGGCCGGCCCGAAGCCGATGTCGGTAGAACCGTTCTGCAAGCCCGCTAGCACCTCCTGGATCGGCACGTCGTCAAAGCGGACGTCCACGCCGGGATGGCTATTAGTGTATTCAGCGATCAGCTCCGGCAGCAGCGTGCACGATAAGGTCTCGGGCGCGGCTACGCGCACCAACCCGCGGCGCAGTTCCTTCAGGTTGGTCAGGCTCTCCAGCGCCTCGTCCAGATTCGAGAGCACGCGCCGTGCCATCGGTGCAAAGGTCTCGCCGACGCTAGACGCAGAAACCTTGCGGGTGGTGCGGTCCAAGAGGCGGACGCCGACGCGGCTCTCGAGCTCTTTGATCAGGCCCGACAGCGCCGCCTGCGACAAGTGCATGGCCTTGGCGGCTTCCGAGAAGCTTGCGGTCTCCAGCACGGCCACATAGGCGCGCAACTGCCGCACTGTCACATCCATCGCCATGTCGCGTCCCCCGCTTCGCCGTTTCTGCATTCATAGGACAAGCTTATTAATCGGTCAAAAAATACACATTGTTCGATAGAAGGCGCGTATCTATCGTTGCAGGACGAAGGCCCCGGCGATCGCGACGATGCGATCGCGTCAAGGCGGCTCGAATAAATGGGGTGAAATGCGACGGGGCTGCACCGGCCGCCCCAAGAGAGGCACTGATGAACGTCACGCGTCGAACGCTGCTGGGGAGCATCGCTGTCTGCCTTTCTACAGGCTCCGGCTTCGAGGCATTCGCCGAAGGCAATTGGCCGTCACGGCTGGTGCGGCTGGTGTCGCCCTACGGCGCCGGCGGGGCCAACGACATCTCGCTGCGTATCCTGGCCGAGCAGTTCGGGCGCAGCCTGGGGCAACAGTTCATCGTCGAGAACAAGCCGGGGGCGGGCACGCGCATTGCCAACGAGTTGGTCGCGCGTGCCGCACCGGACGGATACACCTTCCTCTATGCCGCCGCGCCCTATGCCACCGCCGAAGCGCTGTTCGGAAAACTGAAGTACGAGCGCAAGGATCTGCAGCCGGTAGCGATGACCGTCATGGCGCCGCTGTTCCTGATCGTCAACGCCAAGGCGAGCTTCAAGAATTTGCAGGAGATGATCGCCTACGGCAAGTCGCAGCCGGACGGCCTGACCTTCGCCTCGCCGGGCGCTGGCTCTCAACCGCATTTGGCGGCCGAGTTGCTGCTGAGAGACGCCGGGGTCAAGGGGCTCAACGTGCAGTACCGCGGCGATGCGATGGCCTACACGGAGCTGCTCGCCGGCCGCGTCGATGCCACACTGACTGCGATCAGCACGGCATTGCCGCACATCCAGAACGGCGATTTCCGCGTGCTGGCTGTCGCCTCGACCGAGCGCAGCGCGATCTACCCGCAGGCTCCGACCTTGCGCGAGCAGGGCTTTCCCAACGTGGTGGCCTCGGGATGGTTCGGCTTCATGGCGCCGGCAGGGACGCCACAGCCGATCGTCGAGCGGATGCAGCAAGAGATCAATCGCGCGCTGGCCGACCCCGAGGTGAAACAGAAGCTGCTCGCCCAGGGGCTGGAAACACGCGCCGGCTCGGCCGCCGAATTCGGCAAGTTCATCGACGACGAGACGCGGAAATGGAGCGAGGTGATCCGCGTGGCAGGCCTTAAGGGCGAATAGGGCGTTTCAGTTCGCGTACAGGCCTTCGACGATCGGCAATCGCGCGGCGCGTAGCGCCGGAAACAGCCCGCCGATCAGGCCCACGATCAGTGCGAGCATCACGCCCTCGGCGATCAGCCACGGGCTCAGCTTGAAGTCGAACACCACCTGGGTGAAGTTGCCGCCAAGCGTCGAGGCCGTGACGCCATCGAAAATCAGATAGGTGGCGGCGGCCCCTAACAGTCCGCCGATGACGGCGAGCAACAGCGATTCGGCCAATGTTCCGACAAAAGCCGGGAAGCCGCCGAAGCCGATGGCGCGCAGCGTTGCGATTTCCGTCGCGCGCGCAGCGACCGACGAATACATGGTGTTGAGCGCTCCGGCGACCGCCCCGAGCGCCATCGCGATCGCCAGCGGCCAGCCGAGTTTCTGAATCAGGTCGGAGGTTTGCGACGCCTGTTCGGCGAAGTAACTCGCTTCGGATTTGACGTCGAGCTTCAGCCGCGGATCGTTGTCGCTGTAGCTTTTGAGCTCATTCAGTGCAGCCGGTCCGGTGAGCCGCGCGCGCACGGTCTGGACTATGTTGTTGCGGTTGAACAGGCTCTGGACCACGGAAAGATCGGCCCAGATCTCGGACTCGAACACGCTGCCGCCAGCCTCGAACACTCCGACGACGGTCCAGCGCGTGGCGCCGAACGATACGGTAGAGCCGAGGTCTAGCCCTTCAAATTCCCGCAGCAATGCCTTGCCGACCACCACTTCATTGCTGCCGCGATTGAACATGCGGCCTGCGGTGATGCGAACGTCCTTGCGCAACTCGGAGCCCTGTTCGCCGATCCCGCGCAGCGGTAGATTGGCCTTGGTCTTGGTGGTGCGTTTGATGCCGTCGACCACAAGATAGAGTTCCGGCGAGATCAGCGGCTTGCCGTCGCTGCCGCGCGCGATGCCGGGTCCATCCTCGATCAGCCGCACCTGATCGCGGCTCACGGTGCTGTTGATCTCGGCCTGCGAGCCGGCCCGCAGCACGATGGCAATGTCATCGGCGCCGGATCCCGCAATGGTGCGCTGGAAGCCGTTGGCCATCGCCAGGAATGCGAGCAACACGATCACCACCAGTGCGATCGCGATCACCGTCGAGAGCGAGAGCCAGCGGCGCTGTGAGATGCTCTTGAGATTGATGGCGGTGACCGCCGCCACTTGAAGCCAAAGCGAACGCATGCCTATCCCCGTCCGAGCGCGGTTGCAATTTTGAGCCGCATGGCGTTGAGCGCCGGGATGATCCCGGTGATCAGCCCCAGCGCGATCATCAGCGCCAGCCCCTGCAGCGCTATCGTTGGTGATACTGCAAACGCGGGCGCGATGTTGGCGAGGCTAGTGCGGAGCGCCATCGCAATCAGCGCCGCAATCGCAAGGCCCGGCAATCCGCCGAGCAGCGCCAGCAGCACGGATTCGCCGAGCACCATCGTGAGGATCCGCGGACCTGAGAAGCCGAGCGTCTTCAGCACGCCGATCTCGCGGGTGCGCTCGCGGATCGAGAGCGCCATGGTGTTGCCGACGATCATCAGGATGGTGATGAAGGCCGCGCCGACCACCAATAGCACGATCAGGGCGATATTGCCGAACTGCGCCGCGAACGCCTTGCCGAATGCTTTTTCGGTGTCGGTCGAGGTCTCGGCGGTGGAGTTCGCGAACATCGCGTCGATGGTCTTGGCCACGCGGTCGTTGTTTTCGGGCGAGGTGGTCTGCAGGATCATCCAGCCGATGGTGTCCTTTCCGAAGCTGCGGGTCTCGTCGAAATAGGGATACTGGAACAGGAGGAAGTTGGTATCGACGTGCTGGGCCTTGCCCTTGGCGATGCCGACAATGGTGAGATCCCAGGTGTGACCACCGCTCTTCTGGCTGAAGATGTTGCTATTGAGAGGAATCCGATCGCCGATCTTCCAGCCCCACTTCTGCGCCAGCGTTTCACCGACCACCGCGCTGCCGCGGTCGCGTATGAAGGCCTGAAGCTGCTCGGGAGGAACGTCGATCTCGCTGCGATAGACGTCGAAATAGGTGTTTGGCTCGATCGCGAGCGCCATGATGAAGTTCTTGGGATCCTGATAGTAACCGCCGAACCAGTTGGCGAAGGTCACCTGCCGCACCCCTTCTACCGCTTTTACGCGGTTGAAATAGGCGATCGGCATCGGCTGGGTGAAGTTGATCTTGTTGACCGTGATCATCCGATCAGCGGCGGCGGCATCCTCGCCGGCTGTGAAGGCACGGTAGAATCCGGCGAGCACGCCGAAGATCATGAAGGCGATCAGGATCGACACGATCATCAGGCTCGCGCGCAATTTGCGGCGGAACAGGTTTTTCCGCACCAGGTCGAAGTCGTTCACGCGGCAAGCTCCCGTTCGACGAAGCGGCCCTTGTCGAGATGCAAGACGCGCTTGGCATAGTTTGCCGCCGCGGGATCGTGGGTGACCATCACGATGGTCTTGCCAAGCTCGCCGTTGAGCAGTTGCAGGATCGATAAGATTTCGTCGGCGGATTGACGGTCGAGATCGCCGGTCGGTTCGTCGCACAGCAACAGGTTCGGGTCCGAGACGATGGCGCGCGCAATCGCCACACGCTGCTGCTGGCCGCCCGACATTTCGCGCGGACGGTGCTTGACGCGATCGGCAAGCCCGACCACGGAAAGCGCGGTGTGAACACGCTCGGCGCGCTCTTTGCTGCGCAGTTTGGTGAGCAACAGCGGCAATTCCACGTTCTGCGCCGCCGTCAGCATCGGCATCAGATTATAGAACTGGAAAATGAAGCCGATATTGGCGGCCCGCCAGGCCGCCAGCTCGCCCTCGGAGAGGCCGTCGATGCGATGGTCCGCCACCGCAATCTCGCCCGCGTCAACGCGATCGATGCCGCCCAGCAGGTTGAGTAGCGTCGTCTTGCCCGAACCCGATGGCCCCATCACCGCGACGAAATCGCCGCGGGGAATCGCAAGGTCGAGGTGGTCGAAAATCGAGATGGTTTCCTTGCCCTTGGTGAAGCGCTTGCTTACGCCGGTAAGGCGGACCATCGGGTGTTCGGCTGTCACGTTTGTCTCCTCTTTGAAGCGGTCGGGAGCTAGTTCGCGGCGCTGGCGCCGGCGGAGCCGTTCGCCTTGTCGTTGGCCTTGGCCTCGCGCATAAAATTCACCTTCACGGCCATGTCGGGCAGGATGCGCGGATCCTTCTTTTCGAAGCGAATGCGGACCTTCACCGTGGCCTTTTCGCGGTTTGCAGTCGGCACGATCGCGATGACGGAGGCGGGAATGGTCCAGTCCGGATAGGCATCCAGCACCGCGTTTACGGGGCCGCCGGGGGTGACGCGGCCGATGAAGGCCTCGTTGACGTCGACCTCGATTTCGATCGAATCCATGTCGACGATGGTGCAGATGCCGGTGCGGGTGTAGCCGCCGACCGACATCGGCGAAATCATCTCGCCGGGTTGCGCGCTGCGGTCGATGACGACGCCGGCAAACGGTGCGCGGATTTGGTGCTTGTCGAGCATCGAGCCGCTGCGCTTGGCGTCGATCTTGGCGGTCTCGAGTTGCGATTGCGCCTGGCGCAATTGCGCGCTGAGCACGCCGACCCGAGCCTGCGCCTTGGTCAGATCGGCCTCGGTGGCAAAGTTCTTCTGCGACAATGTCTGTACCCGCGACATGATCCGGGTCGCATCCTCAAGATCGGCGGTGATCGCGGCGACGGCAGCGTCGGCGGTCTCGACACGCGAGCTCGCCAGTTCATAGTCCCTTTCAGCCAGCACGCTGTCGAGCCGCGCGACGACTTGCCCTTCGGTCACCGTCCTGCCTTCGTCGGTGAAGACCTCGACCACCTTGCCGGTGATCTCGGCCGCAACGGTTGCCTTGCGGCGCGCCACCACATAGCCGGAGGCCGCCAGGTTGCCGGCCGCCTTGCCATTCGTTGCGGACTGCTGGGGCTGCTGCTGCGCTTGCGACTGTGAGGCGGGCTGCGGTGCGGTTTGCGATGTCGTCTCTTTCGGCTGGTCCTGCCTGCGCAATTCGAAGGCGGCAAAGGCCGCAAATGCGACGACGACGCAGGCGACGATGGCCGCCGAGATCGGCAGCCAGCGGCTCTTCGGCCGTTCCACCTTGCTGGCGCTGCGATCGATGGTCAGCGATCTCAGCAATTTGCTCTTGTCTTCGCGCATCGTTCATTTCCATCCGGCTGCTCGCTGCAGCTTCCGCGCGGGCGACGTCGTCCTCGCGCGGGCGCTCTCTCTTACAGCCGATCTACATGTCTCGCCATAGCAGCGGTCGAGCCCTCAGCTTTTTCGTGAGGCGGCGACCCCCAGCTCGGTTGTAGATCACGGTCAGCTCTCGCGCGCGCCAGGCGGCGCCTGTTTTTCGACGAGCGAATTGCGGAAATCTAAAGCCTAATGGCGATAGAAGCAATTCTGGGAACCAGCAAGAGTTGTATCCGTCGCGCCGCCAATTGCCAGGCCGTCAGCATCGCGGATCCCTCCGTAGACGCCCATGACCTGAAATGACCTCAAAACCCGGCAAAATCTTGCAGTCGGAACCCTGTCATTGGACCTGCGCGTATGATTTTCGGCGCAAAGATACATAATGCTAGGGTTGAGAGCCCACCAGCGGGGTGGGCTTTCTTAAGAAGATATTTCTGGCGCTCTCATTTACAAATGTTCCAAGACAAGAGCTTGAGGAATCGGGGAAGCCTCATCGTGGTTGATCTGCCTATGACGAGACGCCAGCCTGTTTTAACGTGGCTTGGTGCAGCCAGCATCGTCAGGATATTCCTTGCTGTAGCCATGGTTTGGTGCAGCGGAGCGATGGCGGTGGCGGGAGCTGATCTGTACCGGGCGCAGACCGTCGTCACGGGACAGGGCGAGGCCAATCGCATCACCGGCTTTGCCGCCGGTCTGGAGGACGTCCTGATCAAAGTATCCGGCGCACAGAAACTCGCAGCCGACCGTCGATTGGCGGCGTACAAATCGAACGCGAAAAGTTTCGTCAGGGCATTCAGTTATCGCGACCAGTTTTTGGGCAAGCCTATTCGTGATGAGCAGGGCACCCGTGATCGGCCCTACGATCTGACGGTCGATTTTGACGAAAAGAAAATCGACGAGCTTCTCAAGGCGCTTGGTCTGAAGCCGTGGCTTTCACATCGTCCGCGCCTGGCCGTCTTTGTCGAGATGGAGAACGGCTCGAGGGACTTTATTGTCACGGCGGATGGAGCTCAGTCCGATTTGCAGCGCGACGCGTTACTCGCAGCCGCCGACCGGCGCGGGATGAACATCGTGCTGCCCAGCATGGCTGCGTTGGCGAAATCGGGCCTCGAAGGCGCGAAGCTCGAGACTGTGCCATCGTCGAGCCTGGCGTCGCTCGCGACCGAGCAGGGTGGGGAACTCGCGTTGGTCGGACATCTGGTCTGGAATGATCGCGAGCTTGGGTGGGTCACGCGTTGGCGGATGGACTGGCAAGGCCGGACGCACCGCTGGCAAATCCGCGGCGTTACGTTCGACGAAGCCTTCCGGCGCGGCATCGGCGGCGCGGCTCAGATTTTATCCGACAACGGCGATCCGGCCGGCCGCGCGCGACGCTGACGGAATTGGCCGTGGGTTATCATCAGTCCCTCATGGTGAGGAGCGCGAAGCGCGTCTCGAACCATGAGGCCCCATCTGTGGCCTACATCCTTCGAGACGCCCGCTCTGCGGGCTCCTCAGGATGAGGGGTTTGAGAAGGTATGACGCAGTAGAATTGGCCTAGCGGGAAGGCGCTTCACCCGATCTCGATCGCCACCTTTCCGAAATGTGCGCCGCTCTCCATGTGCGCAAAAGCGTCTCTGACCTGATCGAAACGGAACGCTCTGTCGATCACCGGCTTCATGCCATTGGTGGTGACCGCATCCACCATCGCCTGGAGGTCCTCGACCGATCCGACGGTGACGCCCTGCAGCCGCTGCTGCTGCATGACCATCAAGGGGAGCCGCAGGTCGGACGGCGGCGGGCCGGCGAGCACGCCGATAAATGCGATCGTGCCGCCGATCCTGGTCGCCCGGATCGATTCGTTCAGCGTGCCGACCCCGCCGACCTCCACGACCAGGTCGACGCCGTGACCGCTCCATTCGCGGGCTTTCTTTCCCCAGTCGGGCGTCGCCTTGTAGTTCAAGGTATGGTCGGCGCCGAGCTGCTTGAGGCGTTCGATCTTCGCGTCGCTGGATGAGGTCGCGATGACGCGCGCGCCGCACATTTTGGCGAACTGAACTGCGAACAGGGATACGCCGCCGGTCCCCTGAGTCAGAACGGTTTGACCAGGCTTCACGCCGCCGAGCTTGACGATCGCGCTCCAGGCCGTGAGCCCGGCGCAGGGGAGTGCGGCGGCTTCGATGTCGCTGAGGTGCTCCGGCGTTCGGACCAGCGCGTGCTTCGGAAAGATCCGATACTCGCTAAGGACGCCGTCCACCGCGCCGCCGAGGGCTGAGCGCATTTTTGCTTCGCTCGGTTCGCCGCCGATCCAGCTTTCGAAGAAGCTGCCGATGACGCGGTCGCCGGCTGCGAATTCCCGCACGCCCGGACCGATCCGCTCGACCACGCCCGCGCCATCCGAAACCGGCACGAGTGGAAATTTCTGACGCGAGCCGTAACCGCCCTTGACGGTGATGAGATCGCGATAATTCAGCGTTGCCGCTTTGAGCCGAACCAGCACCTGGCCGTCGCCGGGCTCCGGCACAGGCTTGTCCACGAGGGCAAGTCCATCGATTCCGCTCGGTCCCTGCAGCTCGTAACATTTCAACGGAAGTCTCCTTCGACGCGGTCCGGTAAGCGCTATACTGCCGCAAATATTCCGGTTCCGCCAACCTCGCGAGCTAGAATCGCGCAGCCATCTCGGCCAGCCGCCGATGCGCGCCTTCGCGCGCCGCCCGGATCGGTTCGAGCGGCCCGGTCGTCGGTCCGATCGGCACGAAACGTACATCGCTGACGCCGATGAACCGCAGCGCCTCGCGCAGGTAAGGCGTCGCCATGTCGATGCGGCCGCGGTTCATGCCGGTGACGAAATCGCTGCCGCTCGCCAGGATCACGACCGTCGGTCTGTCTGCGACCAAGGGCAGATATCCCTGCGCGGGATCGAACCGAAACGTAAGCCCGGGCTGCGTGATCACGTCGATCCATTGTTTCAGCTTATAGGGAATGCCAAAATTCCACATTGGCGTCGAAATCAGCACGCGATCGGCGAGCGCGAACCGCAGCGCGATGCGCTCAGTGACCGCAAAGGCGTCGCGCTGTGAATCGGTGAAGGCCCGCCCATTGATGCGGGCATACTTGGCCTCCAGTACGTAGCCTTCGAATTCCGGCAGGTGATCCCGCCACAAGTTCATCACGTCGATGTCCCAGTCGGGGCGTGCCTGGCGGAAGCGGTCGATGAAGACGCGCGCGCCGGCTGAGGATTCCGCATCCACGCGCGGTGAGCAGCTCAGGTGAAAGAGCTTCGGCATGGCCGTGCCCCGCTCATCCCAATCCCCTGATGACCGCGTCCGCGTTGGTGACGACGGCAACGTTCTGCATGGCAAAATTGATGGAGGCGTTGTGCCAGTCGGCGTTCATGGTCGAGCAGCAGTCTTCCGGCACGATCATGAAGTAGCCTTTGTCGGCGCCGGTGCGGGCGGTATGCTCGACCGACATGTTGGTCCAGGCGCCGGTATTGATGATCATGTCGCGGCCTGTCGCCTTGAGGATAGTTTCCAGCCGCGTGCCTTCCCAGGCGCTCATGCGCATCTTCTCGACCACAAAATCGCCGGCGCGCGGCTCAAGCCCCGGAACCGGCGCGGCGCCCCAGCTTCCACGCACCATCGCGCCGCTATCGACCAGCCCTTCGAACAAGGGAGCGTTGAGCGTGACGCCGGGCGCGCCAGGTTCGACGATGAACCAGACATGGATGATCACGACGCCCCGCGCCCGCGCGGCCTCGGCAAGGCGGCGGACATTGTCGACCACCCGCTGCTGGCGCGCATGGGCGGGGGAGCCGGAATCGGCGAATGCGCCGCTTTCCATGATTACGTCGTTCTGCAGATCCTGAATGATCATCGCGCAGCGGCGCGGATCGAGCTGCATGTCGCCGCCGGTAAGTTGTGGTGACGCAGGCGCGGCAGAAGCGGTGTCGGCACCAGTTGAAGCCCGGCTGCTCATATAGGGCTCGTGGCGCGGTCCGGCCTTGACCGGAATCGCATAGACCGAATGCGTGGCGGTCAGATAGAGCGTGCGAAACTCGGGTCCGCCCCAGGTGAGATTGGCAACGAGTTCGGGCAACCGCACCTTGCCGAGCAACTCGCCTGATGGCGAATAGACCCAGACGCCGCCGGGCGCCGTGACCCAGACATTGCCGCGCTGATCGCACTTCATGCCGTCGGGCAGGCCGGGCTCGAGCTCGGAACGGATGCCGCTGGCGAAGACGCGCGCGTTGGAAAGCGAGCCATCGGCTTCGACGTCGAAGGCGCGGATCAGCGCCTGCGTGGTGTCGTTGACGTAAAGCAGGTGCTCGTCGGGCGAGAAGCAAAGGCCGTTCGGCTGATCGAACATGTGCCGATCGACCACGAGTTTCGGTGGGCCACCGCCGGGTGGGACACGGTAGACGCCTTGGAAGCCGAGCTGGCGCGGCCGCTCGACGCCGTAGACCGGCATGCGGCCGTACCAGGGATCTGAAAAATAGATCGCGCCGCTCGAATGCACGCAGACGTCGTTCGGGCTGTTGAGCTCCTGATTCTCGAAATGCGAGGCAATCACCTCGCGCCTTCCGTCGGGGCGTTCGCGGATCAATGACGAGGTGGCGTGCTCGCAAACAATCAGGTTGAGCTCGGCGTCATACGTCATGCCGTTGCATTTGTTCGAGGGGCGCTTGACCTCGACGACGCCGCGCTTCGCATCCCATCGCCGGCGCACGTCGGCCGGCATGTCCGAGAACAAGAGATAGTGATGAATCGGATGCCAGATCGGCCCTTCCGTGAACTCGAAACCGGTGCCGACCTGGCCGACCGGCGCATAGGGGTCGATCAGAGTCTCGAATTCCGGGCGCAGCGTGACGTGCGTCATCGGTCGTTCCTTTCAGCGCTCAGGCCGGGAACCAATTGCGCTGCGGGAGGCTCTGCACCACCGGCCCAGGCACCTGGTCGTGCAGCCGGCCGACCACCATGCCGCCTTCGATCTTGGCCGGCCGGTCGTGGACCGGGAGCAGGTAGCGCGAATTACTCAAGAGCTTTTTGATGGCCGCCTTCTCGGCCCGCTTGCTGGTCCCGTGATTGCCTGTCGTGCGCGGTTCCCAATCGTGAATTTCGTTGAAGGGGTTCACGATCTGGTCGTTGAAGTCGTAGATCACGTCGCCGCAGATGGTGGCGATGCCGTCGGCGGTGTGAACGTGGATGTTCATGGAGCCTTCGGTATGGGCGTTGGCGGCATCGCAATAGACACCCGGCATCAGTTCGATCGGCCCGGTCACTTCGAGATCGAGGAAGCGCAGCGCGCTCTTGGTGTGCAGGCGGTCGATCAGATGCTTGATATCGGGCGCCGGATATTGCGGATGCATCAGCCCCGAGACGGAATACTCCAGCTCCTTGCGGTTGAGCACGACCGTCGTGTTCATTGGAAACAGATCGTCCTTGCCGGCATGATCGATGTGCAGATGGGTGTGGCAGACAAAGCGGACGTCGCCCATGCGCACGCCGTGGCGCGCGAGCTGGTTCTCGATCATGTTCTCGTGGAACTGCAGCCCGCGCATGCCCAGCGTTTCCATGATCTGGTTGGAGCGGTAGCCGGTGTCGACCACCACCGGATAGGGACCGCCGACGATCAGGAAGCCGAGCGTCAGGACACGGCGGGTCCGGCCGCAATCGCGGCCGAGCACCAGAAAGCTCGATTCCAGTTCGATATCCCCATAGTCGAGGATTTTGATTTCAAGCGGCATGTGTTCCCTCCCACGTTCCTTTAATCGCCTGATCCGCGTGCGCGGTCATCGGTCAAGCCGGTAGACACGCGTGGCAGTCGTTCGCAGAATTGCGTCGCGCTGGTCCGCTGCAAGGGCGGATGTTGCGGCGAGATAGGCGTCGATCAGTTCGCGATAGCTGGTCCAAAGCTTCTCGATCGGAAAATTGGAGCCGAACAGGCAGCGCTCGGCGCCGAAGATCGCGACCGTCTCCGTGAGGACGTCGGATATGTGCGCCGGGTCGTTGCGGTGGATGAAGGTGCCGAGCCCGGAAAGTTTTGAGACGACATTTGGGCAGGCCGCAAGCCGGGTCATCCCAGTGCGCCAGGCGGATCGGCCCTCTGGCGATAGGTCTTCCAGCATGCCGGCATGCTGCAGGATGAAGGTCACATCGGGACACGCTTCGGCGAGGCCCGCGGCACCGGCCATCTGCGGCGCGAACACCTGCAGATCGAAGCTGAAGGCGTAGTCGGCGAGCCGCGCGATATTGCGCCGAATCTTGGGATCGGCGCAGAGGTCGGGCCGCGCCGCAAAACGATAGAGCGGGTTGTCGTGCCAGTGCAGTTGCATGCGCACGCCCCGCACAAGGGGATAGCGTGCGAGACGATCGAGCTGTGGACGGACATCGTCGACGTTGAAATCGGCATAGGAGACTATGGCATGCGGCCAGCCGTGATCCTTGGCGGTCTCTTGCACCCAGGCGGTTTCGTCCTCGAAGCGATCGTTGGCCCAATTGGTCTGCACATAGACCGAACGCGTTACGCCGGAACCTGCGAGGTCAGCGAGATATTCTTGGATTGGATAGTCGCGACGGATCGGCTCATAGGGGCCGAAGATGCGCGGCTGCATCGGGCCAACCAACCAGGGCAGGTCAGCCTGGCGCCAGATATGATGGTGGGCATCGACGATTTCGGTCACGCGGCCTTCCTGTGTCCAAGCGAGAGTACATGCGAAACGATCGCAGCCGTGGATCCGCCATCGACCAGGTCATCCACGAAACGGCGGATCGCGATCAGCGCTTCGGTCTGCGGCTGAAAGCCGGGGCCTGACGCCAGCGGCGTCAGCCAGCTCAGGCGCCAGGCGCTTCGCGACAGTTTTGCGACGGCATCGCGCAGGGCGGAGGGATCGCCACGTTCGAGGCCGTCGGAGAGGATGACGACGGCGGCGCCGCGCGCATAGCTGCCGAACCGCGGTACCGCCAGGAACGCCTGCAGCGCATCGCCGATGCGGGTGCCGGCGTCCCAGTCGCTGACCAGATGCGCGGCGGCGAACAGCGCCTGCTCGCGGCGCTTGAGACGAAGCGCGCGCGTCACGCGGGTGAGCCTCGTGCCGAAGGTGAATACCTCGACATTGGGAGCCGCGTGCGACAGCGCGTGCGCAAGCTTCATGTTGTCGTCGGTACGCCCCTTCATAGAGCCGGAGACGTCGATCAGCAGCAGGATCTTGCGCGGCCTGGCGCGCCGTTTCAGCCGGCCGAGCCGCAGCACTTCGCCATCGTTGCGCACGCTCTCGCGCAAGGTTCGCCGCAGATCGGCCCAGGGGCCGCGCCGGGCGCGCCTGCGCCGGTGGCCGCGTCGCCGCGGCAGCCGGGCAGGCGCCTCGCGCGACAGCTTTCGCAAGACATCGCCGGTCGCGCCCGGCGCGAAGCGGCGTTCGACCAGCGCCTCCGCGCGGGCCGCAGCGAGCCCTGACTCGTTAGCTTCATCGGCGAGCAATGTTTCGTCCTCGCCGCGTCCTTCCTCCTGCAGGCGAACCACTTCCTCATCTTCCGCGCCGGCACGATCGACCGCTTCGCTGCCGAGGAAATGGATATCGAACAGCCGATCATAGGTCGCGCGTCGCTCGGGTGGCGGCGCGAGCGTTGCCAATCCGGCCCGCCGAATGGCTTCGAGGCTGCGCGGACCCAGCAACTCGATGGCGGCCAGGAACGCAGTCGTCTGTTCCGGCGCCACGGCAAAACCGTTGGCGCGCAATAGAGCGACAAAGGACACGAAGACGCCCGCAGCACGTGGCAATTGAGGTTCGTCGCTCACGCGGCAGCCTCCGCAATGAGGGCGTCGAGCCGGCCGGAAATGAAGGTGAGATCCTCCTCGTCCTTGAGCGCGACACCAATCGAGTGCTTGAAAGCATCAGGCCAGCGCGCGCCGCGCGCGTGCAAGAGCGTTGCTGCTTCCGCCCAGTCCACGGCTTCGGCGATGCCCGGCGCCTTGCTGAGCGGCTCGCGCCGGAGTTTGCCGACGGCGGCAACCACGGCACGCGCGGTCGCTTCGGCGACGCTCGACGCCCGCATCATGACGATACGCGCCTCGCGCTCGGCGGTGGGATAATCGATCCAGTGATAGACGCAGCGGCGGCGCAGCGCTTCATGCAGATCGCGGGTCCGGTTCGAGGTCAGCACGACGACAGGGCGCTCGGCGGCGCGGACGGTGCCGCGTTCGGGAATCGAAATCTGGAAGTCGGACAGGAATTCCAGCAGAAACGCCTCGAACTCCTGGTCGGCGCGGTCGATTTCATCGATCAGCAGGACGGTGGAGTCGGGCGCGCGCAAGGCGGCCAGCATCGGCCGTTCGATCAAAAAAGTCTCGCCATAGATGTCGATGCTCTCTTCGCCCGCCTGGCGGATCGCGAGCATCTGGCGCGGGTAGTTCCACTCGTAAAGCGCGGCTGATGCGTCGATGCCCTCGTAGCATTGCAGCCGGATCAGTCGGCGGCCGAGCACGGCGGCGATGGCCTTTGCGGCTTCGGTCTTGCCGACACCCGGCGCGCCTTCGAGCAGCAACGGCTTGCCGAGCGCAAGCGCAAGATAGGCCGCCGTCGCCAGGCCTTCGTCGGCGAGGTAATACGCCGTCCGCAGCGCCCTTTCGAGCGCCTCCGGGCTGTCGATGCCGACGATGTTGCCGCGGACCGTCATGCCTGACCTCAGCGCCTCGCTTGCGGCCGCGCGCCGCCCTGCGCCTTGATGGCCCGCAAGACTTTTTCGGGCGTGATCGGCAATTCATCCATCCGCACGCCGACCGCGTTGAAGATGGCGTTGGCGACCGCGGGCAGCACCGGGTTTGCGCACATCTCGCCGGGGCCCTTGGCGCCGAACGGGCCGTCGGCCGCAGGGCGTTCCAGTACCGCGATATCGTGCGGGCAGATGTCGCCGGGGCCGGGCATCAGATACTCGACAAAATCGCGCGGGCCATGCGCCGGGTCGGGATAATAGGGCTCGGGGGTTTCAAAGAGCGCGTGGCTGATTCCCATCCATGCGCCGCCAACGAGCTGCTGCTCCACCAGCCGCGGATTGAGCGCGCGGCCGAGCTCATACGCGCTGTCCATGCGCACCATCGCGATCTCGCCGGTCTCGTCATCGACCTCTACCTCGGCGACCAGGCAGGCGTGCGCATAGCAAGTCGCAGGTGACATCTCGCCGGTCTCGGGATTCACTTCGGACAGCGGCACCAGAAAGATGCCGCGTCCCGATATCGTCTTGCCTTGCTTGAACTGCGCGGCAATAGCGACATCCTTGGTGGAGATCGACCGATGCGGCGCGCCCTTGACGTGGATATTGCCGCGCCCGTCAGTCTCAAGATCGGCGGCGTTGACCTCCAGTTCCTCGGCGGCCGCTTCCATCATGACGCCGCGCGCTTCCTTGGCCGCCGCCATCACCGCATTGCCGACGCGATGCGTGCCGCGCGAGGCGAACGAGCCCATGCAGTGCGGTCCGGTGTCGGAATCGGCGGTATCGACATAGACGTCCTCGACCGGCACGCCGAGCGTCTCCGCGCAGATCTGCCGCGTCACCGATTTCATGCCCTGGCCGAGGTCGATTGATGACAGCGACACCGTGAACTTGCCGCTGGGATTGGAATGCACCAGCGCCTGGCTGGGGTCGCCGCCAAGGTTCATGCCGATCGGATAGTTGATCGAGGCGATGCCGCGTCCGCGATACTTTGCCATGGTCAGCGTCTCCTGGTGCCGAAGACGGAAGAAAAGCGTGTAGCGCCGTGCGACGGCGACGGAGCAGGCGGCCTCGGAGGCGGGGCAGGCGGCGTCGGCGCGGGCGGCGGTGGCTGGATCGATGCAGGGGGCGCGCGATCGTAGGTGGTTCGCTGCTGCGAGACGGCCGCGCGTTGCGGAGCAGGTTCAAGCGGCGTCGGCGATATCGCCGCCCGGCTGCCGCCGCCGTCCTTGCGCGAGGACATGCGCTTCACTTCCTCGCGCAGCGGCCACTTGGCCTTTTCGGCGGCGACCTGGACGCATTCGATCAGCGCGGTGTTCTTGGCCTCGCGCCGGTGCGCCTTCATGTCGCCGTCGCGATAGGCATTGAGGATGCGGAACTCCATCGGATCGATGCCGACGAGATGCGCGAGCTTGTCCATCTGGCATTCGAGCGCAAAGTCCATTGCCGTGACGCCGAAACCGCGCATGGCGGTGGCAGGCGTCCGGTTGGTGAATACGCAGTAGACGTCGCCATGGACGTTCGGGATCGTATACGGGCCGGGCAGGTGGGCCACGCATTTGACGACGGCGTAGCTTGAAAGCCTTGTATAGGCGCCGCTGTCGAAATAGGCGCGGATCTTGCGGGCGACGATGCGGCCGTCGCGCATCACGCCGTCCTTGATGTAGATGCGCTCGGCGCCGCGCGGCGAGCCGAACTGCATCTCTTCCTCGCGGCCGAGCTGATAGCGCACGGGACGTCCGGTCAGCATCGCGCCGAGAATGGCGAGCGGTTCGGTGAGCGTGTCCACCTTGCCGCCGAATCCGCCGCCAACGGTGCCGCCAATGAAATGAAAAGTGTTGGAGGGCACGTCGAGGATCTTGGCGCAGGTATCGAGCGAGAAGAACAGCGCCTGCGTCGAGGTGTAGACGACATAGCGGCCGTTGGTATCGGGGGCGGCGATCGAGCCGTTGGTCTCGGTCGGCGCGTGCTCGATCGGCGACATCTGGTAGGGCTGTTCGAGCACATGGTCGGCTTCGGCGAAGCCGCGCTCGACATCGCCGAAGCGCAGTTTTTGGTGATCGTAGACGTCGTGATAGATGAAGGTGTTTTTTGGATAGACCTCGTTGACGACGGGCGCGCCTGGTTTCAGGGCTTCCTCGACGTCGAACACCGCAGGCAGCGGCTCGTAGTCGACGCGCACTTTCGCCATCGCCTCACAGGCTTCACGCGGGCTGTCGGCGACAATGGCGACGATCGGCTCGCCCTTGTAGCGCACCTTGTCGACCGCGAGCGACGGCTCGTCGTCCTTGCCGAAATTGATCAGACTGAGCAGGGTGTTGAGATTGCGCGGCACGTCGGCTCCGCGGATGATGCGGCGAACGCCGGGCGATCGTTCCGCTTCCATCGTATCGATGCGGCGCAAGCGGGCGTGGGCGTGTGGGCTGCGCAGTACTTTGAGGTGCAGCATGCCCTGCAGCTTGTGGTCGTCGAAATAGGTCGAGGTGCCCGTGACATGGCCGAGCATGTCCTGGCGCTGCGTGCCCTTTCCGATCTCTTTCAGGTTGTCGTCGCGCTCGTCGGCGAAGATGTCCTTGCGCAGTTCCAGCATGGTGGTGTCCTTTAGGCGCGGGCACGCCCGCTCGATGCGGCGGCGAGCACGGCATTGATGATCGGCTCGTAGCCGGTGCAGCGGCAGATATTGCCGGAGATCGCCTCGATGACCTCGGCGCGGCTTGGCGACGGATTGCGATCGAGCAGCGCCTTGGCGGCCATCAGCATGCCCGGCGTGCAGTAGCCGCACTGGGCCGCGAATTGCTCCATGAAGGCGCGCTGCAGCGGATGCAGGTTGGGACCGTCCTTGAGCCCGTCGAGCGTTTCGACGGCGCGGCCGTTCACGGTTTCTGCCAGCGTCAGGCAGGAAAGATGCAGCTCGCCGTCGATCAGCACGCTGCAGGCACCGCAGCCGCCCTGGCCGCAACCGAATTTTGGCGTCATGTCGCCGATCGATTCGCGGAGCGCGACCAGCAGATTAACGCCGCCGTCGACGAATAGCGCGACGTCGCGGCCATTGTGACGAAATTGCAGGGCGGTCTTGGTCATGAAGGCTTACTCCAGGCCGGACAACAGGCGGCGAAGATGAACGCCGACGATCTCGCGGCGATACCAGGCGCTGCCAAGGGCATTATCTGTGGGTGATACGCCTTCGGCGGCTACCGCCGCGGCAGCGTTGATCGCCGCATCGTCAAGCGCGCGGCCCTCCAGCGCCCGCTCGGCGGCCCTTGCGCGAATTTGCGTTGCGGCCATCGAGCCAAGCGCGATGCGCGCGCCCGAGACGCGGCCGCCGCTCGAAGGCAGATGCGCCGCCAGCGTGATCACCGAACCGCCCTTCGGCTTGATGCGGGCGATCTTGCGATAGCGGAAGGCGTCGGCACTTGCAGGCCGCTGACACGCGACCGCCAGCACCAGCGCGCCGCTCTGGCGTTCGCGGGATTGCAGGAACTCCTCGATTCCCATGTCGCGGGCGCCAAGACCGCCCTGGACGGAAACGGTGGCGTCGAGCGCCAGCAGGGCGACGGTGAAGTCGCCGTAGGGACTGGGCGCGAACAGATTGCCGCCCACCGTACCCATGTTGCGCACGGCCGGCCCGCCGATCGAGCGCGCCGGCGCGTGCAGAAAGGCGAGTTCGCGCTCGGCAAGAATTCTCGCAAAGGTGACGCCGGCGCCGATCGTGACGCGCGAGCTTGCGACATCGATGCGGGTCAGCGCCAGGTCGGTCGCGCGCACGACGGTGGAGATCGAGACATCGCCCTCGTTGAGGGCGCGCATGACGAGCGTGCCGCCGCCGAGATAGCGCGCGCTGCGGTCGGACGACAGTGCTGACGCCGCCTCGCCAAAGTTCGCGAATGTCTTCACCGTGACGGGCATGGCTTCGCCTCTGCTTTCATGCGGCCTCCTTCAGGTGCCGGCGAATGGCGTCGAAGCCGGCCTGATAGATCTGTTCCGCGACCATCTGCGTCAGCCGCTCGGCATCGGCAGGCCGCGTGGTGAACCTGGATTCCCAATGCCAAAACGTGCGGTCGCCGTCGGTGACCGGAAGCAGGCGTACATGGGCGACATAGTTGAACATCGGGATCGGCGTATCGAGCAGGCAATAGCTGAAGGTCTGTTCGAGGTCGGACAGGGCGAGCAACTGTTCGCGCAGTTCCGAGCCGTCCTGCAGCTTGAAGCGGCGCACGCAGCCGATCTTGTCGGCGGCCTGTGCGCGCTCGATCGTGCTGGTGGCGACCTCAGGATGCCAGCGGTCGTGGCCGTTGAAATCGCGCAGCACATTCCAGACCGCTGACGTCGGCGCGTCGAGGATCGTGCTTTTGACGATATGCGGCACGCTAGCCTCCGAAGGCGCGCTTGAGCGCGTCGAATCCGCCCTGGAACACGCCGGCTCCGATGTTGCTGACGAGCTCGTTCTCACGCTCGGGCGCGCAGTCGAACTCAGCGGTCCATTCCAGAAAAGTCTGGTCGCCGTCGGTCACGGGCGTCAACCGCAGCGTTGCAACGTAGTTCTCCACGCCCATCGGCGACTCCAGGATGGAGTAGGTGCAGAACATGTCGTAGTCGGAGAGCCCGAGCAGCTTTTCGCGGATACGATCGCCGTTGCGCAGGCGAAAATCCCGCACGCATCCGATTTTGTCCGCGGGCTCGCCGCCCTCGATGCGGCTCTCCGCAATCGCGGGATGCCAGTTCGGCAACCCGTTGAAGTCGCGCACGCGCGCCCAGACGCGGTCGTTGCGGGCGTTGACGACAGTGGAAACGTAGACCCGGGCCATGACGCGTGCTCACCCTTTCTTGCGCGGTCCGCGTTCAGGAGCGGGTTCGCCCGGGCCCGGGACCGCGGGCGGTGCCTCAGACTTGGCCGGGCCGCCGCCCTTACGCGCGGAATCCCTGATGCCCTGCATGTCGCGCGCTTCGCGAATGAGGCCGGGCATCTTGGCAAGGCTTCCGCCCTCAACGCCGATATCGGAAAGGATCGAGTCGATCAGCGGGGCCTGCACCCGGTAGCGCAGCGCCGAGTCGATCACCTCGTCGGTGGCGCTGCGGCCGGCACCATTGCCGCCGCCGCCACCGTTGAGGCCGTCGACCTGAAGGATGCGGATGCCCTCAATCTTCTCCATCGGCTTGACGCTCTCGCGCACGATGCCCTCGATACGGTCGAGCAGCTTGCGGCGGAACAGCGAGTAGCGCGCCTGGTCGGTGAGCACGTTCTCCGCTTCGTTGAGCAGCCGCTGCGCCTCGGCTTCGACCGCCGCGCGCACCCGCTCGGCGTCAGCAGCGATACGGGTCTCCTCGGCCCGCTTCTCCGCCAGCAGCACCTCGACGGTCTTTTGTCGTTTGGCGATCTCGCTTTCGCGGGCGGTGACGACGCGCTCGGCGGCTTCGGTCGCCCCCGCGCGCGCATCCTCGGCTGCCACCTTGGCGGCGGATTCTTCCAGTGATTTCTGATAGAGGGCGATCGCCTTTTCCATCAGCGCCGTTTCGACTTCCTTCTCGCGATTGACTTCCAGCTTGCGCAGGTCGCGCTCGCGGCCGATACGGGCTTCGTCGAGGCCGCGGTCGGAGGCGATGCGCGCCCGCTCGACTTCCTCGCGGGAAGCGATCTCGGCCTCCTGCAGCGCCTGGACACGGCCGACTTCAAGCTGCTCGATCGCGCGCCGGCGTGCCAGCCGGGCGGCCTCCAGCGCCTGTTCACGCGAGACGTCTGTCGTCTCGACTTCCTTGCGCGCGTTGATCTCGGCCTGCTTGACCTGGCGATCGGCGTCGATACGCTCGGAGCGCTTGGCGGCGAGTGCAATCACACGCTCCTCGTCGGCGATCTCGACCGCCTTCTTCTGATCGATATTGAGCACTTCGCGGGTCTTCGACGAGGCGATACGTTCGGCTTCGAGCGCCAGTTCGACCTCGACGCGGCGCCGCTCAATGGCGTCACGCCGCTTGAGTTCGGCGGCTTCGATGGCCTCGGTACGCTCGATCTCGAGTCCCCTTGTTTCTCGTTCGGCCCGAATACGCTGCGCGGCAACGACCTTCTCCTGGGAGATGCGGGCGGCCTCGATCGCTTCGCGCGAGGCGATATCGGCCTCCTCGACGGCGCGGTTGCGCGCTATTTCGAGCGAGCGAACGCGCTCCTCCTGCGCGATGCGGGAGGCTTCCGTTGCCTCGCGCGCGGAAATGCCGGCGACTTCCAGCGCCTGGTTGCGCTCGATTTCGAGCTTGCGCGTGGCGTGCTCGGAACTGATCCGCTCGGCGGCCAGGGTACGCTCGCGGGCGATCCGCGCCGCTTCCACGGCCTTCTGCGCCTCGATCTCCGCTTCCTGGATTGTTCGAACCTGCGCAATCTCCAGCGAGCGGGTGCGTTCGTCGGACGCAATGCGTTCGACGTTGACGATCGTGGTCTGGGCGATGCGAGCCTTCTCGGTCGCCTCGCGCGCCGCGATCTCGGCTTCTTCGACCGCGCGGGTGCGCTCGATCTCGCGCCTTCGGGTTTCTTCCTCGTTGGCGATCCGCGCGTCGGTCACGGCGCGGTCCTGCTGGATGCGCGCCTTCTCGATCGCTTCGCGCGCCGTGATCTCGGCTTCCTCGACGGTCCGCGTGCGCTCGATATCGCGCTGCCGCACCTCCCGCTCCGAGGCAATGCGGGCGGTATCGACCGCGCGCTGATTGGCGATCTTGGCCTTTTCGATTTCCTCGCGCGCCAGCAGCTCCTTTTCCTCGACGGCGCGCGTGCGCTCGATCTCGCGGTGCCTTGTTTCGCGCTCGGAGGCGATCCGCGCTTCGGCGATGGCGAGCTCATTGGCGATGCGCGCCTTCTCGATGGCTTCGCGGGCGGCGATCTGCGCCTGCTCGGCCTCGGTCTCGCGCAACGCGCGTTCGCGCGCCACTTCGGTGCGCTGCAGCGCCCGGCGCATCTCGATGTCGCGTTCCTGTTCGAGGCGGGCGGTCTCGCTCTCGCGCTCGATCTCCAATGCCTGCCGCTCGGCATCGAGGTTGCGGGTGCGGATCTTGATCATCGAATCCTGTTCGATGTCGTTGCGCAGCTTGCGCTTGGCTTCGATGTCCTCCATCAGCCGGGTGAGACCCTCGGCGTCGAAGCGGTTCGACGGATTGAAATATTCGAGGTCAGTCTGGTCGAGATCGGTGATGGCGACCGATTCGAGCTCAAGCCCGTTCTGGGCTAGCGCTTCGGCCGCGGCGGCCTTGACGCGGGCGACATATTCCCCGCGCTGCTCGTGCATCTGCTCCATGGTCATTTCGGCGGCCACCGACCGGATCGCGGAGACGAACTTGCCGGAAAGCAGGGCGTGCAACTGCTCCGGCTCGAGCGTGCGCCGCCCGAGCGTGGCGGCGGCAATTGCGACGGCTTCACGGGTCGGCTGCACGCGCACGTAAAAATCGGCCTCGATGTCGATCCGCATGCGGTCGCGGGTAATCACCGCGTCATGCTTGGCCCGCACGATGCCCATCGGCAGCACGTTCATGTTGACGGGCGTGTAGTCGTGAATGAACGGCAGCACGAAGGCGCCGCCATTGATCACCACGCGCTCGCCCAAGAGACCGGTGCGGACGAAGGACACTTCCTTCGACGATCGGTGGTAGAGCCAGTTCACGACATAGACGACAATGGCGATCACGACGATCGCGACAATCAGCCAGAGGATCAATTCACCAACCAGAGTCCCCGACATCTCTTCCTCCCTTTGGTCTCGGCGTTATCGCGCGCCGATCGCCTTGAATTTACGAACCTGTTCGGTAAGCGCCCGCTCCACCGGCAGGCGCTCCATCGAGGAGGCGCCATAGAAGCCGTGGCACTTGCGCGTATGTTTCATGATGAAATCGGCGTCGGCCGGCTCGGCGATCGGGCCGCCATGGGCCAGGACCAAAATGTCCGGATTGACGCTGAGCGCGGCTGCCGCCCAGGTGTCGATCTGTTCCGGACAGTCTTCGAGCTTCGGCGCAGTGTGCGCCCCAATCGCGCCGCCGGTGGTCAGGCCGAGATGGCAGACGATGATGTCGGCGCCCGCGATCGCCATTGCCGCGGCTTCGCTCTCGCTGAACACATAGGGCGTCGTCAGCATATCCTTGTCGCGCGCCTTGGCGATCATGTCGATCTCCAGCGCATAGGACATTCCGGTTTCCTCGAGATTGGCGCGGAATACGCCGTCGATCAGGCCGACGGTCGGAAAGTTCTGCACGCCGGCAAAGCCCAACGCCTTCAACTGATCGAGAAAACTGTCCATGTCGCGGAACGGGTCGGTGCCGTTGACGCCCGCCAGTACCGGCGTCCGGGTGACGACGGGGAGCACTTCGCCGGCCATCTCCAGCACGATCGCGTTGGCGTCGCCATAGGGCATCAGCCCGGCGAGGGAGCCGCGGCCGGCCATGCGGTAGCGGCCGGAATTGTAGATCACGATCAGGTCGACGCCGCCGGCTTCCTCGCATTTGGCCGATAGGCCGGTGCCCGCGCCGCCGCCGACGATCGGCTCGCCCTTGGCAGCCATGTTGCGAAACTTCTTCAGGATGGCTGAACGTTCGAACTTCGCCATGGTCACCTCGCGACTTTCCGACGTGTCCCCGGGCGTCCGACCAGAGGACGGAGCGCGTTGACGATGGCGGATGCAAATTCGGGTTCGTTGATGTGGCGCCTGATGCGGATGAGCTGGCGGTTGCCGGTCTGGCGCACGCTGCGTTCCAGCGCTGTAAACAGCGCCGCGTCGGCTTCCGGATCCCAGAACGGCTGGCTAGGGGCGTCGAGCGCCGAGACGCCGCCTTCCGGAAGGAAGAAGCGCACCGGCCCGTCCATCCGGTTTAGTTTTTCGCCGATCCAGCGGCCGATGCGGTCGTTCTCTTCCGGCGTGGTGCGCATCAAGGTCACCTGCGGATTGTGAACGTGGAATTTGCGCTGGCGATAGCGTTCGGGAATGGTGTCGGGCGCGCCGAAATTGACCATATCGAGCGCGCCGACCGAGCCGATGAAGGGCACGCGGCTGCGGATGATCGCGCCGAAGCGATCGTCGGTTGCCGGGAACACGCCGCCCATCAGGAGATCGCAGACTTCCGTCGTCGTGAGATCGACGACGGCCGCGAGCATTCCGGAATCGACCAGCTTCTCCATCGAACGGCCGCCGACGCCGGTGGCGTGGAAGACGAGGCATTCGAAATCGCTGCGCAGATCGGCCGCGATCTTCTGCACGGCCGGTGTCGTCACGCCGAACATGGTGATGCCGACAGCGGGCAACGCAACCCGTGCGTTATGCTCGGCCGCGCTTTGATTTTCGAGACGCGCCTTCACCATGCCGGCGATGGCGTTGGCGCCGTTCGCGAGCACGGCACGCGAGATCGAATTAAGCCCCTGCACGTCGGTGACCGAATACATCATCGTGATATCGGCAGGCCCGACATAAGGGCCGACGTCTCCCGATGCGACGGATGAGATGATGAGTTTCGGTACGCCGACGGGAAGGCCGCGCATGCCCGGCGCGACCAGCGAGGCGCCGCCGGAGCCGCCGGCTGAAATAATGCCTGCGACATTGCCCTGACGGCGCAGCCAGTTGGCGAACGCATCGGCCATCGCGGTCACTGACGCGCCGCGATCGGAGCCGAACACGCTCGACCCGCCGCGGCCATGGTTGAGCGCGATTTCCTGGGCGGAGACGTCGCAGGTGGAAAGCCTGCCGCTGGTGGAGACGTCGACCAGGCGCGTCCGCAAACCGTGACCGGCGATCACGTCGCGGATGAAGCGCAGCTCCTCGCCCTTGGTATCGAGGGTGCCGACGATCAGCACGACGGGCGGTCCCGTTACGTTTTGCAGGCCGGCGCCGGCTTGGCGTTTCTGCCGTGCGGCGTCTTCAATCCGGGTGAGGCCCGTCGAAAGCGTGCGCGCGGCTGCCTCGATGCGCGCAATCGGTGCCGGCTGCGACCAGCGCGTCGGCAGCGTGGGATTGGAGATATAGATCCGGATTGGCGCCGTGCTCGGGGCGCGCGGCGGCGAGGGACGCGCCTTCTCCGCGCTCGCATCGATAGTTTCGATATCCGTTTCCGGCTCGGCGTGGACACCAACGACTCCAACACCGAGCAGCCGTTGTTGCAATTCGCGGTCGGCGGCAAGGCGCGCGGAGTCGATGATGCGATTGATGCGGCCATTGACCATGATCGCGACGTTCTTCGAAATCGCGGTGGCGACGCCGATATTCTGCTCGATCACCAGCACCGACATCTCGCCGTCTTCGGCAAGCCGCACCAGCATTTCCTCGACCTGGGCGACGATGACAGGCGCCAGCCCTTCGGTCGGCTCGTCCATGATGAGGAGATGCGGATTGGTCAGAAGCGCGCGCGAGATCGCCAGCATCTGCTGTTCGCCGCCCGAGAGCTGGCCGCCACCATGATCTTTGCGCTCGGCAAGGCGGGGAAACGTCTCGTAGATGCGATCGATGGTCCAGACGCCGCGCCGCATCCCGGCCGCCAGCCGCAGATGTTCGTCGACGCTGAGCGAGCGCCACAGCCGTCGCCCTTGCGGAACGTAACCAACGCCTGCTTGCGCGATCCGCGCCGGGCTGAGGCGGGTGATATCCTCGCCGCGGACGCGCACCGAACCACCGCTCGCCCGCAGCAAGCCCATGATGGTCTTGCACAGCGTGGTCTTGCCCATGCCGTTGCGGCCGACCACCGAGAACACGCCGGAATCCAGCGTCAGCTCGACGCCCTGCAGCGCATGGGAATGGCCGTAGTAAACGTCGAGGCCCCTGACTTCGAGGGCGGGTGCGGAGCGGCGGATCTCACTCATGGCCTGCTGCCCCCAGATAGAGTTCCTGCACCTCCGGGTCGGCTTCGATCTCGTGCGGCAGGCCTTCCTTGAAGACACGGCCGTTGTGCATCATCGTGACGCTTTCGACGACGCGAAGCGCGACATCCATGTCGTGCTCGATGATGATGTAGCCGATGTGGGCGGGCAGCGACGTCAGGATATCGATCAGTTCGCGCCGCTCGGTGGGGGAGAGGCCCGCGGCCGGTTCGTCGAACAGAATGAAGCGCGGCGCACCAGCGAGCGCGAGCGCGATCTCGAGCTGCCGCTGCTGGCCATGGGCGAGTTCCGCGACCCGCTGCTCCCTCAGGGGTGTCAGGTGCACCGCCTGGATCAGCGCCTCTGTCGCATGCATGAGGGCGTCGTTCGCGCCCGGGCGCAGCGGAGAGAACCGTCCGCGAGAAACGCCGCGGCAGGCGAGATAGACGTTGTCCCTCACCGTAAGGCCGGGGAACAGCGCCGATATCTGGTAGGTGCGGCGCAAGCCGCGCCTGATACGCTCATAGGGCGGGAAGTGGGTAATGTCCTCGCCGAAGAAGCGGATGGTGCCCGAGGACGGCGGAAAGTCCCCGGTCACGCAATTGAACAGTGTCGTCTTGCCGGCGCCGTTGGAGCCGAGCACGGCGCGGCGTTCGCCCGGGCGAACCGTAATGGTGACGTCGGTCAGCGCCGCGAGCGCGCCGAACAGCCGCGTTACGCCGCGCAGCTCCAGCGCGGCGCCGGCGCCGACGGCAGAAAAGCGTGGCGCGGCGCTATCCATGGCCGTGGCCTCCGCCCGCGCGTTTATCGACGGCCGCTGCGCCGCGGCGCCACCGCTCCCATAGCCCGACCACGCCATCCGACGACCAGAACACGATGGCGAGGAAGCCGAGGCCGATCAGCAGCCGGAAGCGGTTGCCGTCGAGCCCGAGCTTGACCAATAGATCGAGCGCAAAGGTGCGCAGGATGACGAAGATGAAGGCGCCGATGAACGGTCCGATGGGGCGGGTGATGCCGCCGACCACGGCGATGATCAGGATGTCGATGCAGGCGCCGACGCTGACCGAGCCGGGCGAAATCTGCCGGTAGTTCCAGACCTGCAGGACGCCGCCGAGTGCGGCGATGAAGGCTGCGAAGGCGTAGGCTGCCACGCGGTGCGCGTTGACATTAAAGCCAAGGGCGGCCATGCGGCGGGGATTGTCGCGCACGCCCTGCAGCGCGAGGCCGAAAGGCGCGCGCGAGACATATTGAACGGCGAAGTAGCAAAACGCCGCGACGCCCAGCGTGACGTAGTAGAAGGGAATATCGGAGCGCCAATCGACGCCCCAGAAGCGCGGCGTAGCGATGGTGTTGATGCCGGTGTGGCCGCCGAAGATCGCCCAGTTCTGATTGGTGAAGTAGTAGAAGGCCGCGCCGATCGCGAGCGTGATCATGATGGTGTAGATGCCCTCGGTGCGCACCGCGAGCGCGCCGCCGAGCGTGCCGAAGGCAGTGGCCAGAATGAGCGCCATCGGCGTTGCGAGCCACCACGGCCAGCCGAGGCTGATATTGGTGTTGGCACTCATGCCGAACACCGCAACCATGTAGGCGGCAAAGCCGGCGACGGTGAGCTGCATCAGGCTGACCATGCCGCCATAGCCCGCCAGGAACATCAGGCTGAGGGCTACGGTCCCGAGGATCAGCGTCGTGGCAAAGATCTCGATCAGGAAGAAGCCGTTGGCGATGAACGGCATGATCAAGAGGATCACGGCCACCAGCCAGACAGCCGGCTTGTTGAACTCCGGCCATGCCAACAACGCCGCGCGCGCTTTTGCCGGTTGACTGGTCTGAGGATGGGCGCCCTGGAGCAGCGACATGTCAGCGCCTCGCAAGGAGGCCCTGCGGCCGCAGCGCCAGCACCAGCACCATGATGAGGAAGGTCACGACGATTGCATAAGTCGGGATGTAGACGGAGCCGAGCTGCTCGGCGAGGCCGATGATGACGGCGCCCAGCGCCGCGCCCGGGATCGATCCCATGCCGCCGACGATGACGACGACGAGGGAAGCCAGCAGAAAGCGGGTATCTTCGCCGGGCGAAAGCGACTGGAAGGTTCCTCCGACGACGCCCGCGATGCCGGCGAGGCCGGCGCCCAGCGCGAACACGGCAACGAAGACGAGCTGGATCGGCACGCCGGTCGCCGCGAGCATGTCGCGGTCATCGACGCCAGCGCGCACCATCATGCCGACGCGGGTTCGGTTGAGCGCCAGCCACATCGCGATGCCGATCACAATCGCCGCGACCAGGATCACGAGCCGCACCAGCGGATAGCGCAGATAGACCGCCTCACCCGACGATCTGACCGCGGTGACCAGCGGCAATTCGATCGGGCCGATCAGCCAGCTCGGCGTCTGGATCTGATAGAAGTCACCGCCGAAGGCCCACAGCATCAGATCGGCAAACACGATCGAGAGCCCGATCGTGACCATGGTCTGGCGCAGATCCTGCCCTTCCATGCGGCGAAAGACGACGATCTGCAGGACGATGCCGACCAGCGCCACACCGACAAACGCGATGATGAAACCGAGCACCCATGAACCGGTCCAGGCGCTGATGGCGTAACCGATGTAGCCGCCGAACAGATAAAGCGAGCCATGCGCCAGATTGACGTTGCGCATCAGCCCGAAGATGAGCGTGAAGCCGCTGGCCACCAGGAAGTAAAGGCTGCCGAGCGTGATGCCGTTGAACAGGGCGTTGAGAAAGACCCGCTTCCTGCCGATCGCCTCTTCGAGGCCGGGCGGCCAGACGGCAAGGATCAGCCACAACAACACCGCGACCGCGATCAGCAGGATCAGCGCCCATGCCGGATGGCGTTCGATGAATCGTGTCACGGTAGCAGCCCGGCCGTCGCCATACCATCCTCCCAGACGCCGCGGCCGTTTCGGCTCGCGTTTTGGGGCATCCTAACGGCGCCGCGGACCTTGCACTTGATTGTCAGTATCTTTTCGCACCAGGTGCGCTCAAGGGCGCAAGACTTTGGCGGCGCGGCGGTATTCAGTCGGCGCCATCCCGACATTGGCCGCGAAGAAGCGGGTGAAACCGCTCTGGGAGGAGAAGCCGAGATCGAAGCCGATATCGGCGATCGGCACTTCGGTCGCGACCAGGGCGTCCAGCGCCTGTTCCATGATCAGTGTATTGAGATAGAGGTTCGGCGTGACGCCGGTCTGGGTGCGGAACAGCCGGTAGAAGTGCGGGCGCGATAGCCCGGAGGCCCGCGCGATCGAATCCAGCTCGATCTCGGCGCCCGGGCTTTCGGACATCAGCTTGATGGATTTGCGAACGCGAAAGTCGGTGACGGCGGTGGCGGTGCGCGTCTCCTGCACCGGCTCGAACGTCTGCCAGCTTTCGTCATAACAACTGTCGATCAACTGCCTGAGCTCGCAGTCTAGGCTGCTCAGCGAAGGCGCGCCGCACACCAGCGCGGCAGAGCGGCGAATATGCCTGTCGAGCGTGGCCGTACGCTTAAAGCAGGTGCGGCCGAACCGCAGGCTGTGGGCGCGGGCCGCATCGGGGGCGAACCATTCGGCGTTGACGTAAAGGACGAAGAAGATCGCCCCGTTCTCCATGTCCGTCGGGACAAAATTGTGCGGTTCCCAGGGGTTGACGGCAACAATGGAGTCTTCCGCAAGCAGCCAGCGCTCATCGCACACATCAATGCGTGCTGGCGTTCCACCGACATGAAAAATCAGGTGCCCTTCGCGATGCGCGTGCATGTTGAAGGGGCGGTTCAACTGATAGACCGTCGCGCGACCGAACCGGCCGTGGAAGACGGCGAGAGCCTTGCTCATGCCTTCCCTCCCGCGGGATGTTCTTGTCTTTTCAACCAGCGTTCAACATCCGCCGCGAGAATGCAAGGGAAGATCAAGGGAAGGTCACGTCCGGCCCGGGCCCCGGCACGACCGGGGCCCGTTCGCAAATGCGAAGAACTCAGTATTTCTTGCACTCCGGAACCGTCCGGCTCGGCAGGCCGATCTTTGAGAACACTGCCGGGTCGTAGCCGAGCGTCTGGTTCACGTTCGGAATGACCTTCACAACCTTGCTGAACAAGGCGCCCTTGCCGTCATCCACCACCTCGGTGACGAAGTTGGTTCCGATCGCCTGGCGGTTGGAGTCGAGCTTGATCTTGCCGTTGGGCGCGTCGAGCTCGATCTTGGCGAGGGCTTCCTTGAGCTTCGCCTGGTTGTTGCTGAGGTCGCCATTGACCTGACGCAGCGCCAGGATGAGCGCCATCGTCGAGTTGTAGTAGTTGGTGGCGAGCAGTGACGGGCTGGGGAACCGCTTGTTCGGCGGGAAGGCGTCCTGATAAGCCTTCACGAATTTCTGCCAGCCTGCATCCTCCCAGGTATCGGCCTGACCGCTCGCCGCGATGGTGCCGAGCAGCGCATTCTTGGCGTTACCCTTGGCGGAGAGGATGGTCTGGTCGACCATGATCGAGCCGCCCATCAGATGCGCCTTGCCGCCAGCCTGCTGATACTGGTTCAGGAAATTGACGGCATCCGCGCCGCCAAGGCCGAGATAGATCGCATCGACGTCGTCGGGCAGGGCGGCGATGACGGAGGCAAAGTCCTTGGTGCCGAGCGGCACCCATTGCCGGTTGGTGACCTGTCCGCCGGCGCCGCAGAACTCGAGCACCAGCCCGAACACCTGCGTGTAGATGAACGAATAGTCTTCGCCCACCGTTGCGATTTTTCGGTAACCCTTGGTGTCGTAAGCGTATTTGCCGAGGCCTACCTGCCACTGGGCGCCATCCATGTTGTAGCGGAAGAAGTTCGGCGCCGGATCGACATAAGTGGTTTCCTGCGCGCCGGAAGCAGCGTTCACAAAGGTCAGCTCGGGGCGCGTCTTGGCAAAGTTCTTGACCGCAATGCCTTCGTCACCGGACAAGGGCGAAAGCAGGACATGGACCTTGTCCTGTTCGATCAGCTTGCGCACGGCACGAACCGCGGAGTCGGGCGTGGCATCCGTAGAGGCAATGATGAATTCGATTTCCTTGTCGCCGACCTTCTTGCCGAGCGTGTTGATCGCGGTTTGATGCCCGCGGATTCCGTCCTCGCCGAGCACCGTATAGGTACCTTCGAGGGTCGCGGTGACGCCGACCTTGATCTTCTCTTGAGCTAAGGCGGCGCCGGAAAGCAACAGGCTGCTCAGCGCGACCAGTCCCGCACAGCTTCTAAACATCGAACCCCTCCCTTGTATCGCCAGTTTTTCTATAGGTCGTTCCGAAATCGCCATGCCCTTCACAGTGCATTGCGACCGGGACCGCCGGGCGAAAAACTAGCCGATGACTGAGGCGGCGCGCGCAGCTTCGCCCGCTGCAACTTGACCGGTAGTCTCATTTTGCATGCTGCGCCGCGACGAGATTTGCGGCGATTCAGGGCGCAAGGCCACAGGCAGGTTTGAAGATGCTGCGGGAACGCACGAGGTCTTCCGAGCCGAGGCGGGCGAAGCCTAGCCGGCCGGCTGCCAGCCACGGAGCCAAAGCGCAGATGCGAAAATGCCCCTGGAAACGATCGAGCCCGCGGCAACGCCGGCGGTACACCGGTCATTCCCGATGATCTGCCGTTTTGGCTTGACCGCGGTGTGCAGTGTTTCTACGTCCATCCGGATTCGTTCTTCGCATCGGACTGGCAGGCGTCAAGGTGCTCGGACGGCAGTGGGACCCGCCCGCACACAAGGAGAAGATCTCGCCGTGGCATTTGAACTGTTCAATCTAGCCGGCAAACGAGCGCTCGTCACAGGATCGTCCCAGGGGATCGGCCTCGCCATCGCGCGAGGGCTCGCCGAGCATGGCGCCTCCGTGGTCCTGAATGGACGGGAGCGCAGCAAGCTTGAGGCCGCCGCCGCAAGCTTGACCGCAGCCGGGCACAAGGTTGCGGTCGCCGGTTTCGACGTCACCGTCGCCGAGGATGTCCGCGAAGGAGTTGCGACAATCGAACGGACGGATGGGGCGATCGATATTCTCGTCAACAACGCCGGCATGCAGTTTCGCACGCCGCTTGAGGATTTCCCGGCGGAGAAGTGGGAGCAACTCCTCAGGACCAATGTCTCGAGCGCCTTCTATGTCGGCCAGGCTGTCGCGCGCCACATGATCCCGCGCGGAAAGGGCAAGATCATCAACATCGCCTCGGTTCAGAGCGAGTTGGCCCGCCCGGGCATTGCCCCGTACACCGCTACCAAGGGAGCGATCAAGAATCTCACGCGCGGCATGTGCGCCGATTGGGCCAAGCACGGACTGCAGATCAATGCCATCGCGCCGGGTTACTTCAAGACCCCGCTGAATCAAGCGCTGGTCGACGATCCCCAGTTTTCAGCGTGGCTGGAGAAGCGGACGCCGGCCTCGCGCTGGGGCAACGTGGACGAACTGATCGGCGCCGCCGTCTTTCTGTCGGGAGATGCCTCGTCCTTCGTCAACGGGCATACGCTTTATGTCGATGGTGGTATCACGACCTGTCTTTAATTGTTGGCCCTTCGCCTGACCGCGCACGCAAGGCACTGAACGTATCGACCTTGATTTCGGCGCTTGAGCCATCGGCGAAGGAAAGGTTTACCGGATGGAAGCCGATATCCAACGTCAACTGGTCCGACCCGTCTCCGAAGGACACTGTCGCGACGTTTCCTGATATCGTGACGTTCATATTCTCGGCCGACAAGCCCGCGCCCAGTTTGATGGTAACGTCGCGGTTGGTGAAGACGGTATCCTTGCCGTCGCCGGCGTTGAACAGGATTGTGGAGCCCCGGTCAGCGCGAATTGTATCGTCGCCCGTACCGCCGCTGACGATCGTTCCGTTGTCCGCATCGACGGTGTCGTTACCGGCACCGCCCTCGACATAACTGCCGACGAGAGCTGAGATGGAATCATTACCGTCACCACCATAGGCGCGGCTGTCGGACCATACCGAGATCGTGTCATTCCCTGCGCCGCCGTCGACCAGGCTCTCCGACCAGGCGCTGATCGTGTCGTTTCCGGCTCCGCCCATCGTCACGGTATTTGACCAGGCGCGTACCATGTCGTCGCCGTCGCCGGCATCCACGGCGCTATCGGACCAGACGTCGATCTGGTCGTTGCCGGCGCCGCCATAGACAGCCGATCCCGACCAAGCACGGAGCGAGTCATTACCCGCGCCACCATCGACAACGCTATCGGACCAGGCATCGATCGTATCGTTGCCGTCGCCGCCATCGGCGAGAGTCTTGCTCCAACCGGACAGCGCGTCGTCGCCGTCGGTCCCCGGCCGATATGACATTCCCAGTTCCTGCAACCGCAGCAAGAACGCCTGCACCACCGGCGATTGCCCGATGCTGCCGGTGGACGGGGTTGCAGGTCCGCCTTGCGATTTCTCGTTCGATGAAGCCTGATGGTTGGACGCCAGCGTGGCCAAAAGCCTGGGCGGCTCCGGCGGCTGCGGCAACGACCAGGGTCGGAACGATGGGGAAAGAGGATTGTAGAGCACTCTCATGGCGGCATTTCCAAACCCAGTTGCCGCCCTCTGCAAGCGGCGACATGCTGTGAAGATGCCTGAACGGTATCGCGATGCTCCTAAGAAATAATTACTCGTCTACCTAAGGATGTATCGAAGGATGCTTGTCGGCAGCATTATTATTTCGGGTGAGTGAGCGTCGTCTGCGAAAATAGCAGCGTCCGGCAATCAACGCCGGACGCTGCGAGCGCGCGACAATGTGGTCTTACTTCTTATAGGCGGCGATCACGGCTTCACCGTCGGCGCCCGCCTTCTTGAGCCAGTCGGCCGTCAACTGCTCGCCGATCTTCTCGAGGCCGGACTTCAGCGCCGGAGGTGGCGGCAGCACTTTCATTTTGTTGGCCTGAAGCTGTTCGAGATACCACTTCGCCTTTTCTTCTGCGAGCTTCCAGCCGCGCTCTTCGGCGACTGCCGCGGCCTTCAGGATCGCGTCCTGCGTCGGCTTGTCGAGCGCGTCGAACGCCGCCTTGTTCACGAAGGTGACGTTCTTCGGAATCCAGGCTTGCGTATCATAGAAATGCGTCATGGTTTCCCACGACTTGCTGTCGTAGCCGGTCGAGCCCGAGGTCATGAACGCGTTCACAACGCCGGTGGCCAGCGCCTGCGGCAGTTCCGCCGCCTGGATGGTGACGGGTTGCGCGCCGACGAGTTCGGCGATGCGCGAGGTGCCGACGTTATAGGCGCGCCACTTCAGGCCTTTCATATCCTCGACCGTGTTGAGGTCCTTCTTGGCATAAATGCCCTGTGGCCCCCACGGCACCGCGAACAGAAGCATCAGTCCCTGCGAGGCGAGCTTCTTTTCGATGGCAGGCTTCGAGGCGAGCCACAGCTTCTTGGCTGCCGGATAGCTCGTCGCCAGGAAGGGGATTACGTCGATACCGAACATCGGATCTTCGTTCTCGTGCAGCGAAATCAGAACCTCGCCGGCCTGCGCCTGGCCGGTGGCGACCGCGCGCTTGATTTCCGGCGCCTTGAACAGCGACGCGGCGGGATGCACGGTGATCTGCAGCTTGTTGCCGGTGGCATCGGCAACGTCCTTGGCGAACGCGATCAGATTCACCGAATGCGGATTGTCCGCCGGATAGGCCGCCGGAAGATTCCATTTTGTCTGCGCCATTGCGGGGGCGGCCAGCGCCGCGATGCAGGCGGCCAATGCGTACGTCTTTATAAGTCTGAACATGACAATACCTTTCTCTAGCCAGGGAACGCGATCCGCGGCAGCACCATCACGATATCAGGAAAGACCGTGATGAGGGCAACCGCCAGAACGAGCAAGAAGAAGAACGGCAGGGCCGCCTTGGCGACGGTGTTGGAATCCTTGCCGCTCATGGTCTGCAGGACGAACAGGTTGAAGCCGACGGGCGGAGAGACTTCCGCCATTTCCACCACCAGCACCAGGAAGATTCCGAACCAGACCAGATCGAAGCCGGCCTGCTTTACCATCGGGATGACGATGGCGGTCGTCAGCACGATCATGGAGATGCCGTCGAGCGCCGTGCCGAGCACGACGTACATCACGGTCAGCGCCGCAATCAGCGCATAGGGGCTGAGCTGGAGGCCGTTCACCCAGTTCGCGAGCGCCATCGGGATGCCGGTATAGGCCATCGACGTGCCCATGTAGGAGGCGCCCGCCAGGATCAGCAGGATCATGCAATTGACCCGCGTCGCGCCCATGACGCTCGCCCAGAACGATTGCCAGGTCAGCGCGCCCTGCCACCATGCAATCGCGAGCGATCCCAACACGCCCCAGGCCGCGCATTCCGTCGCCGTCGCCCAGCCCATCAGCAGCGACAGAAAGACGAAAATGATCAGCAGCAGGCAAGGAATGAGATTGAGCGACTCGGCAACACGCCTGCGAAAGCTCATGGACGGTTCGGCTGGCGGCGTGTTTCTCGGATTGGCGAGCGACCAGATCGCGATGTAGCCGGAATAGAGCGCCATCACCAACATACCCGGCAGAAACCCGGCGAGGAAGACCTGAATGATGGAGACGTTCGCCTGCACGGCGTAGACCACCATGGTGATCGACGGCGGGATGAGAATGCCGAGCGTGCCCGCGCCTGCCAGCGAGCCGAGGCTCAAGCCTTCGTCATAGCCGCGCTTCTTCAATTCGGGCAGGGCGATCTTGGCAACCGTGGCGCAGGTCGCGGCTGATGATCCCGAGACCGAACCGAACACGCCGCAGGCGAGGACATTGACGTGCATGAGCCGGCCCGGCAGCCAGTTCAGCCACGGCGCAAACCCGCGGAACATTTCCTCCGACAGGCGCGTGCGGAACAGGATTTCGCCCATCCAGATGAAGAGTGGCAACGCTGCGAGCGACCAGGATGCGCTGTTGCCCCACACAGTCGTCGCCAGCACGCTGCCGGCCGGAATGCCGCCGGCGGCGAATTGCATGCCGGCCCATCCCGTCGCCATCAGCGCGACGGCGATCCAGACGCCGGCGCCAAGTAGCAGCGCCAGGAATCCGAGCAGGATGGCGGCGATGGAAAGCAGCTCCATCTCAGACCCCGCTCTGCATGGCACGCTCGATGATTTCCTCGGCGCTCTGCGCCTTCGGTAATTCGTAGCGCGGCGCAAAGCCGCGCAGCACATGGATCAACTCATCCACGAAGGCGATGAAAAGAATCGCGAGGCCGCCGCTGTAGCCGAGCTGCGGAATCCACAGTGGCACCGCGATGACGCCCTGCGAAATGTCGGAAAACTTCCACGACTGCCAGGTCATGATCGCGGCATGCCAGGCGAAAAAGCCGATGAAGCCGACACCGACCAGGAGGGCTGCGATCTCGACATAATGGCGCACATTATCGTTGAGGCGGTCGATCAACAGGCCGACGCGGATCATCTCGCCGTGCTTGAACGTATGCGCGAGCCCGAGGAAGGCGGTCGCCGCCATGCACCAGGAGATGAAATCGTCGCCCGCTGGAATATTGATGCCAAACGGCCGGCCGCCCGACAGCAGCAGCATCAGGACGAAAATCGCAATGAGGAAAAGTCCGGCGAGATAGCCGGAGAAAAGGTAGAGCCGATCGAGAAACACGCGGATCATAATGAGTCCTTACCCCTCGCACGCATACTGCCCGGAAGCAATAGACGTACCACTTCCCGTGATTGTTACCTGCCGGAAAAGGCCCGGTCGCCCCTGGCCGAGCCGAAATCTGACGACTGAAATCAGTCCCCAGACGACAAGGACAGGTTTTCGGAGTTGCGCCGGAACGTCAAGGCGGGGGAATCGGATCCTGCTGATCCGAGTCCGGTATGGTGAGTTGCGATCGCTGGCTGGCTTCCGCTGGACGGTGGCAACTTGAGGATGTATAGGGACCCAGTATGCATTTGCCGTAGGTCATTTGACGGTTGCGGTCGAGAAGTCTTCGTTCGGCTGCATCTCATATTTGTTTCAGGGCGGTCGCTCATTGAGATTGTAAGCTCAGCGATGGCGGCCGTTGCAGCGCTGATGGGGTCATTATGAAGTTGCAAGACAGTGAGCGTGAGGCATTGCATAACTCGGCCGTTCTTCTCAAGTTTGCTGCCGAGAGCCCCAAGACGACCCCCGACGATATTGTCTCGTCGTTGGTCGCGGCGTGGGACGCAGCCGATCAGAATCAGTGGTCGCCTGCGATATCAATCCAGTTTTGGACGGCATACAGCAAGCTTTGTGATCTCATAAAGCCAATCTCTATGGACACGGTGTCCATGATCCAACCAGCCGCAACTCCCCAGAATAGCTGGTGGGACTGGTGGACGGACGGCCGATCCCGAGCACAAATTCACGCCCGGAGGTATTTGATCCTCTTGTTGTTCCTGGTGACGTGTGCCGTGGCATTTGGATTCATAGCGGGCACTTCGGGCAAACTCAGCGAGGATATCGAGAAGCTCATGGCGGAGGGCGACGTACTTGCTCCCCAGATCAGCTCGCAAATTTCGGACGTCAAGATTGATCTCGATGGTCTAAACGCGGAAGCCGGATCCTTGATGCTCGATCTCGACGATAAGCACATCACCAAGGAAACGAGACAGAAGATCGACGATCTGCGAGCGAAGCTCCAAACGCTGTACTGGATATCGGATCAGCTTAATTCCAAGGTCAGTGCGATTTCGACGGTCACCAGCTTCAAGCCTATTCACTACGAGGTGGGTGACCTTTCGCGACTTCCCGTCTTGGATAATGGCTACGACAATGTCAGAAACTACTATCGGACGCGCCGGCAAATTCGCGAAGCGCAGCAAAAAGTGGCGCTCTTGAACGGGATCTACAATGCACTCGTTCCGCTTTTGTTGGGTGCGGTCGGTGCAGGGACTTATGTGCTCCGGCTGACGTCGGAGCAAATCAAGGACACGACGTTCGCGTCCTCGTCTCCGATCAGGCATGTCGTCCGCATTGCGCTTGGAAGTCTCGCCGGTCTGGCGATCGGGCTCGGTGGGTTCAACAATGAGCTTAACCTGTCGTCTGCCGCCTTGTCGTTCTTAGCAGGATATGCGGTCGAGCCGGTTTTCTCGACGTTGGACGGGATCGCTGAGAAGTTCAGGCGGACTTAGGGAGAAACGGAGGCGGTTCAATCTCCGCGGTGATGAAGGGCAGTCTTTGCCTTTGACCGGACGGAATCTTGGCCCGCGTCCTCCTCTAGCGCCAGGCGTCATTGAAGAGCGCGTCAGCCGCGACTGGCGCGGCCCGACGGCCGGGTGAGACGTATCCGACGGTGGGTGCGGGGCAGAAACTGCTTGCCCCTGGCGCTGAGGAAATCGAGCATCGCCTGCGCCGGCGGCAGCAACACCTTGTCCTTGCGTGCAAGCGCGAACCACTGCCGCACGATCGGCAGGCCATCGACGTCCAGGGTGACCAGGCGCCGTTCGTCGAGCTCGGTCGCGACCGTGTGCGCAGAGAGAAAGGCGATGCCCAGCCCTGCGATCACCGCCTGCTTGATGGTCTCGTTGCTGCTCATGGCGAGGCCGATCTTGGGGCGGATACCCGACGTCTCGAACAATTGCTCCATCAGCCCGCGCGTTCCAGACCCCGGCTCGCGCGTCAGGAAGGTTTCGCCGGCAAGCTCGCGCGGCGCGATGCGGGATTTCCGCGCCAGCCGATGCGCGGTCGGCGCGATGATGACGTGGGGATGATCGCCGATCAGGTGGACGTTCATGTCGATGTCGGCGGGCGGGCGGCCCATGATCGCGAAGTCGAGATCGTAGCCGCGTAGTGCCTCGCCGACCTCCTGACGGTTGCCGATCGAGAGCGTGATTTCGACGTTCGGATAGAGCTTCGAGAATCCGGAGATCATGAACGGCACGAAATATTTCGCGGTCGAGACCGCGCCAATCGAGATGCGGCCCGCGGTCTTTCCCGCCATCATCTCCAACGTGGTCTCGCAGTCGGTGATCGCCGCCTCGATCCGCTCGGCGAGCGCCAATACCTCGCGCCCGGCATCCGTCAGCAGCATGCCGTCGCCGGTGCGCTGGATCAGCGGCAATCCTGCGACCGCCTGCAGGTTGCGTAGCTGCAGCGTTACCGCGGGCTGTGTCAGGTATAGCTGCTTCGATGCCGCGGTCACCGACCGGTGCTTCTGCACGGCGGCCAGCGCGCGCAATTGGCGGATGGTCAATTCGCGCAACAAACGGCCGGCCATGGCACGCCTCCATTATAACAAAAACTTTGCTCAGGCCAAAGATAACAAAATTTCCCTAATTCGGCAAACTGCGCTTGCTTAAGAGCGCGGGTCGCCGATCGGCGGACGCTTCGACAGCGCCGAGAGAGCGCACCGGGAGACGGCCATGGACGAACGCGTGACGCTGCGTTCACATCTCGAGAAGTCTATTGCGCAGATCCCGCATGGCGCGGCGGTCGGTGCGGTGATCGAGGCCATTGCCACTGCTGCAATCGAGCTCGCCGCGCTGATTGCGAATGGGCCGCTCGCTGATATCACCGGACGAGACGGCGGCATCAATTCCGACGGCGACCGGCAGAAAGACATCGACATCGTCGCCGACGAAATGATGCGCCGTGCGCTGCGCGACGCGCCGGTGGCGGCGGTCCTTTCCGAGGAGGCGGCGCTGCCGGAAACCTTGCGGCCCGAGGCGCACCTGTGCGTTGCGATCGATCCGCTCGACGGATCGGCCAATCTCGAAAACAACATCTCGATCGGCACCATCTTTTCGATCCGCCCGAGAGGCAATGACATCCTTTCGACTTTCTTTGAGCCCGGCACGGCGCAATGCGCGGCGGGATTTTTCGTCTACGGTCCACAAACCACGCTGGTCCTCGCGCTCAACGCGCGCGTCGATATCTTCATTCTCGACCGGCGCGCGGGGGAATTTCTGCTAATCCGGCAGGCCGTGCAGGTCGCACGCGATACGCCGGAGTTCGCCATCAACGCGTCCAATCGCCGGCACTGGCATGGTCCCGTTCGCGCCTACATCGATGAATGTCTCGCCGGTACCAGCGGTGGCGGCGAGGCGGATTTCAACATGCGCTGGATCGGTTCGCTGGTTGCGGAATCGCTTCGCATTCTGGCGCGCGGCGGCGTGTTTCTCTATCCGGCCGATGCCCGCCCCAGCTATCGCGAAGGGCGGATTCGCCTGCTGTACGAGGCCCATCCGATGGCGCTGGTAATGGAATGGGCGGGCGGCGCGGCCTCGACCGGACGGCGGCGAATTCTGGAAGTGGCTGCGAGAACGCCGCACCAGCGAGTGCCGCTGATCATGGGTTCTTTGCGTGGCGTGCGCGACATCGCTGCCATTCACGAAAGGATCGAGCCGATGTTCGACAATAGCGATGCGCCGCTGTTCGCGCGGCGCGGCCTGTTCCGCTGACGGAGCATCACGATGTCGCGGGCTCATCCCATCATATCGATCACGGGTTCGTCGGGCGCCGGCACCACGTCGGTGAAGAAGACGTTCGAGCAGATTTTCCGCCGCGAAAAGGTGGTTGCGGCCTACATCGAAGGCGATGCCTTCCATCGTTACAATCGTTTCGAGATGCGCACCAAAATGCTGGAGGAGGCCGAGCGCGGCAACAAGCATTTCAGCCATTTCAGTCCGGAAACCAACTTGTTCGAGGAACTCGAAAAAGTGTTTCGCGATTACGGTGAATCCGGCACCGGAATGACGCGTCATTACGTCCACGACGACGAAGAGGCGAAGCTGTACGGCGCCAAGCCAGGTACATTCACCGAATGGGACCAATTGCCGGCAGGCTCCGACTTGCTGTTTTACGAAGGGTTGCACGGCGCGGTCGTGACCGATAAGGTCAACGTGGCGCAGCATGCCGATCTCAAGATCGGCGTGGTGCCGGTGATCAACCTGGAATGGATCCAGAAGCTGCATCGCGATCGTCGCGACCGCGGCTATACCGCCGAGGCGGTGACCGACACCATCCTGCGGCGAATGCCGGATTATGTGAACTACATCTGTCCGCAGTTCGCCGAGACCGACATCAATTTCCAGCGCGTGCCGACCGTCGATACGTCGAACCCGTTCATCGCGCGGTGGATTCCGACGCCCGATGAATCGATGGTGGTGATCCGCCTCAAGAATCCGCGCGGCATCGATTTTCCCTATCTGCTGTCGATGATTCCGCACAGCTTCATGTCGCGCGCCAATTCGATCGTGATCCACGGGGCAAAGCTCGACCTGGCGATGCAGCTCATCCTCACACCACTGATCCTGCAACTGATGGAACGCAAGAGGCGCACGATATGAATGCTCCCGCTCTGTCCCGCATAGCCAGCCGCCCGGATCTGTCACACGCAGAGATGGCCAACGCGATACGCTTCCTGGCGATCGACGCCGTTGAAAAGGCGAAGTCCGGTCATCCGGGCATGCCGATGGGTATGGCGGACGTCGCGACCGTTCTGTTTTCGCGCTTCCTCAAATTCGATCCTTCGGACCCGGCGTGGCCGGATCGCGACCGCTTCGTGCTGTCGGCCGGCCACGGCTCGATGCTGCTGTATGCGCTTCTGCACCTGACGGGCTACGAAGGCATGACGCTGGATGAGCTCAGGGCCTTCCGGCAGTGGGCGTCGAAGACGCCCGGACACCCCGAATATGGCCATACGGCGGGCGTCGAGACGACCACCGGACCTCTCGGGCAGGGCATCGCCACGGCCGTCGGTATGGCGCTGGCCGAGCGGCTGATGAACGCCCGTTTTGGCGACGACTGCGTTGACCATTACACCTATGTAATCGCCGGCGACGGCTGCCTGATGGAGGGGATCAGCCACGAGGCGATCTCGCTGGCCGGGCATCTCAGGCTCAATCGCCTGATCGTGCTGTTCGACGACAACGAAATCTCGATCGACGGCGCCACGTCGCTGTCATGTTCGGATGATCAGCTCGCTCGGTTCAGGGCCGCGGGTTGGTCGGCCAGCCGAATCGACGGCCACGATCCCGAAGCGATCGCGGCCGCGATCGAGCGGGCACGCAACAGCGACCGGCCGTCGCTGATAGCCTGCCGCACAATCATCGGCTTCGGTGCGCCGAACCGTCAGGGTACCGAGAAAGTCCATGGCGCGCCGCTGGGTGGCGAAGAAGCCGCCAAAACGCGCGATGCGTTGAACTGGCCGCACGCGCCGTTCGAGATCCCGGAAGCCGTGCTCGCGCAGTGGCGTCGGGCAGGCCGCCGCGGGCATGCCGCGCGCCGCTGCTGGATCGAACGGACCAAGCGTCTGAGTTCGGATTCCCGTTCGCCATTTCACGATGCGCTGAATCGCAACCTGCCATGCAGCTATGCGCAAGCGATGACAAAGCTGCGCGATGACTTCGCAGCCGAGCGGCCGAATATTGCCACCCGGCAGGCGTCGCAGCGCGTGATTGATGCAATCGCAGAGGCACTGCCCAATCTGCTCGGAGGCTCGGCGGATCTCACGCATTCCAACCTGACGCGGGCCAGGACCCAGCGACCGGTACAGCCCGGCTCATTTGCAGGCAGCTATGTTCACTATGGCGTCCGCGAGCACGCCATGGCGGCGGCGATGAACGGCATCGCGCTGCATGGCGGCTTCATCCCCTATGGCGGCACGTTCCTCAGCTTCGCCGATTACAGCCGTCCGGCGATCCGGCTGGCAGCGCTGATGAATATTCGCGTCATCCATGTGATGACGCACGACTCCATCGGGCTGGGCGAGGATGGTCCCACCCACCAGCCGGTCGAACATCTGGCATCGCTTCGAGCGATCCCCAATCTGCTGGTCTTCCGACCGGGCGATGCCGTCGAGACCGCCGAGGCGTGGGACTGCGCGCTACGGGCGCAGGCCAGTCCGTCCGTGCTGTGTCTGTCGCGGCAAGCGCTGCCTGCCTTCCGTGAAGGCGGTGGCGGCAATCTGGTCGCACGCGGCGCCTATGTCGTCGTCGAGCCGGAGAGCGGACGCGATGTCACGCTGATTGCGACCGGGTCGGAGGTCTCGATCGCCATCGCGGCTGCGAAAACGCTCGCAAAGGACAATGTCCGCGCGGCCGTCGTCTCGGCCCCGTGCTTCGAACTGTTTCGTCGGCAGTCGCACGAGTACCGGGCGGAGGTTCTTGGAGATGCCCCGCGGATCGGGGTCGAAGCAGCGGTTGAAGGAGAATGGGCGCGCTGGCTCGGCGACGGCGGCGAATTCGTCGGTATGACCGGCTTTGGCGCATCTGCGCCGGCGGAAACGCTTTACCGCGAATTCGGCATCACCGAGAACGCCGTCGCCATAGCGGCCATGCGCTGCATCGCGCGGTCAAGGATGGCGGCAACCTGGGCATGACGGTCACACGAGAGCAATGATACGGAGACTGCGATGGCGCTGATAACGCTGAGGCAATTGCTGGATCATGCCGCAGAGCGTGGCTATGGCGTGCCGGCATTCAACATCAACAACATGGAGCAGGGCCTTGCCATCATGGAGGCGGCGTCTGCCGTCGATGCGCCCGTCATCATCCAGGCCTCGCGGGGCGCGCGCTCCTACGCCAACGATATCATGCTGGCGAAGATGATCGAGGCGCTGGAAGAGATGTATCCGCAGATCCCGCTCTGCCTGCACCAGGATCACGGCAACGAGGAATCGACCTGCGCCACCGCGCTGCAGCACGGCTTCACTTCGGTGATGATGGATGGCTCGCTGATGGCCGATGCCAAGACCCCGGCGAGCTACCAGTACAACGTCGACATCACCCGCCGCGTGGTCGACATGGCGCACTGGATCGGCGCCTCGGTCGAAGGCGAATTGGGCGTGCTCGGCTCATTGGAGCATGGCGGCGGCGAGCAGGAGGACGGCCATGGCGTCGAAGGCGAGGTCAGCCACGACCAGTTGCTGACCGATCCGGATCAGGCGGTCGACTTCGTTCGCGCCACCAAGGTCGATGCGCTGGCGATCGCGATGGGGACTTCGCACGGCGCTTACAAGTTTTCGCGCAAGCCGGACGGTGACATTCTTGCCATGAGGGTGGTCGAGGAAATCCATCGCCGGCTGCCCAATACGCATCTGGTGATGCACGGCTCGTCCTCGGTGCCGCAGCCGCTGCAGGACGCATTCAACCAGTTCGGCGGCGAGATGCCGCAGACCTGGGGCGTGCCGGTCGAGGAAATCGTCCGCGGCATCAAGCACGGTGTCCGAAAGGTCAATATCGATACCGACTGCCGGTTGGCGATGACCGCGGCGTTCCGCAAGGTCGCAACGCAGAGCAGGAGCGAGTTCGACCCGCGCAAATTTCTGAAACCGGCGATGGATGGCCTGCGCGATCTTTGCCGCGAGCGCTTCGAGCAATTCGGCACGGCGGGGCATGCGTCGGAGATCAAGGTCATCCCATTGGCCGAGATGGCGCGACGCTACCGCTCGGGCGCACTCGATCCACGAATCGGAGGAATAGCCGATGCCGCCGAATGAGCTGACGACACGTTCGACCCCGACCAGTCGCCGCACACCACCCCAGGAGAGCGATATGAACATGCACTCGATGACTGTCCGCGGCAAGGATCGCTATAAATCCGGCGTCCTCGAATACAAGAAGATGGGCTATTGGGAGCCCGACTACGAGCCCAAGGACACCGACATCATCGCGCTGTTCCGCGTCACGCCGCAGGATGGGGTCGATCCGATCGAGGCATCGGCCGCGGTTGCCGGCGAATCCTCGACCGCAACCTGGACCGTGGTGTGGACCGACCGGCTGACGGCGGCGGAGAAATACCGCGCCAAATGTTTCCGCGTCGATCCCGTGCCGAATTCGCCGGGCCAGTATTTCGCCTACATCGCCTACGACCTCGACCTGTTCGAGCCCGGATCGATCGCCAATTTGTCGGCCTCGATCATCGGCAACGTGTTCGGCTTCAAGCCGCTGAAGGCATTGCGATTAGAGGACATGCGGCTGCCGGTGGCCTACGTGAAGACCTTCCAGGGGCCTGCAACAGGCATCGTGGTCGAGCGCGAGCGCATGGACAAGTTTGGCCGGCCGCTGCTCGGCGCCACGGTGAAGCCGAAGCTCGGCCTGTCCGGGCGCAACTACGGGCGCGTGGTGTATGAGGCGCTGAAGGGCGGCCTCGACTTCACCAAGGACGACGAGAACATCAACTCGCAGCCGTTCATGCATTGGCGCGAGCGGTTTCTGTATTGCATGGAGGCCGTCAACAAGGCGCAGGCGGCGACCGGCGAGATCAAGGGCACCTATCTCAACGTCACCGCCGGAACCATGGAAGACATGTACGAGCGCGCCGAGTTCGCCAAGGAACTCGGCTCGATCGTCATCATGATCGATCTGGTGATCGGCTACACCGCGATCCAGTCGATGGCCAAATGGGCGCGGCGCAACGACATGATTTTGCATCTGCATCGTGCCGGGCATTCCACCTATACACGGCAGCGCAGCCACGGGGTCTCGTTCCGGGTGATCGCGAAGTGGATGCGGCTTGCGGGCGTCGATCACATCCACGCCGGCACCGTGGTCGGCAAGCTCGAAGGCGATCCGGCGACCACGCGCGGCTATTACGACATCTGCCGCGAGGACTACAATCCGATGCGGCTGGAGCACGGCGTGTTCTTCGACCAGCATTGGGCGAGCCTCAACAAGCTGATGCCGGTCGCATCCGGCGGCATTCACGCAGGCCAGATGCATCAACTGCTCGATCATCTCGGCGAAGACGTGATCCTGCAGTTTGGCGGCGGCACGATCGGCCATCCGATGGGCATTCAGGCCGGCGCGACCGCCAACCGTGTAGCGCTGGAAGCCATGATTCTCGCGCGCAATGAAGGCCGCGACTATCTGCACGAGGGTCCTGAGATTCTCGCCAAGGCCGCAGAGACCTGCACGCCGCTGAAATCGGCGCTGGAGGTCTGGAAGGACGTCACCTTCAACTACGAATCGACCGATATGCCCGACTACGTGCCCACGCCCTCTGTCGCGATGTAAGGAGCGGAAATCATGCGCATTACCCAAGGCTGCTTCTCGTTTCTGCCCGATCTCACCGACGAGCAGATCTCGCGCCAGGTGCAATACTGCCTGGAGAACGGATGGGCGGTGAACATCGAATTCACCGACGATCCGCATCCCCGCAACAATTTTTGGGAAATGTGGGGATTGCCGATGTTCGACCTCCGCGACGCCGCCGGCGTGATGATGGAGCTGAACCAATGCCGCAAGGTGTATGGTGACAGATACATCCGGTTGTCGGCGTTCGATTCCAGTCACGGCTGGGAATCGGTGCGGCTGTCCTTCATCGTCAACCGACCGAAGGAGGAACCCGGCTTCCGCCTCGAGCGGCACGAAGTTGCCGGCCGCAACATCCGCTACACGACCAAATCATACGCCGCCGACCGCCCCGAGGGCCGGCGTTACGCTTAGCAAGTTACCCGGTCCGACAGACGAGTTCTCCCTGATCGTGCCTTGCGTCTGCCGGATGCACTGCTCCGTCGCTGTGGAAGCGGCGACGGAGTTTTTTTCAGACTGCGCGTGCATTGCGTCGAGGTTTGCCAGATGGACTTGGATACCGCCGACATGACAGACACGGTCAACCTCCGCGAGGAGCTCGAAGCCGTCGGCATCGAGGAAATCCTCACGCAGCTCGACCGCGAGCTGATCGGGCTGGTGCCCGTGAAAACCCGTATCCGCGAAATCGCATCGCTCTTGCTGATCGAACGTATCCGCAAGCGGCTTAACCTGACATCGGAGGTGCCGACATTGCACATGTCGTTCACCGGTAATCCCGGCACCGGCAAGACCACGGTGGCGCTGCGGATCGCGAGCATTCTCCACAGGCTCGGTTTCGTGCGTCGCGGCCAGGTGGTGTCGGTTACCCGCGATGAGCTGGTTGGGCAATATATCGGCCACACCGCGCCCAAGACCAAGGAGGTGCTGAAGAAGGCGATGGGCGGCGTGCTTTTCATCGACGAAGCCTATTATCTCCACCGGCCCGACAACGAACGCGACTACGGTCAGGAAGCGATCGAGATTCTGCTGCAGGTGATGGAAACCCAGCGCGAGGATCTCGTGGTGATTCTTGCCGGTTACGGCGATCGAATGGATAAGTTCTTCGCCAGCAATCCCGGCTTCCGTTCTCGCATCGCCCATCACATCGATTTTCCGGACTATTCGGAGCCAGAATTGCTTGCCATAGCCGAGCTGATGCTGCGCGACATGAACTACAAATTCAGCGCCGAGGCGCGTCAGGCGTTCATCCGCTACATCGCGCTGCGCAAGACCCAGCCGCTGTTCTCCAACGCGCGCTCGATCCGAAACGCGCTCGACCGCATGCGCCTGCGCCAGGCCAATCGTCTCGTTGCCAATCTCGATCGTGTGCTGACGGCTGACGATATCATGTCCCTGGAGGCGTCAGACGTGCTCGCCAGCCGGGTCTTTCTGAAGGACCAGTCGACGGTTCGCTCCGAGTGAAGAGGAACAAGGGCCCGATCATTGATTTTGCTGCATTTTCGTTGGAAATTGATCGTGTTCGTTGCGTTCTGGTGAGATTGTTTCTGATGCGATAGATTGGAGGACCGAGGATTGACGCATGAGGACGAACGCGAACGTTGAACTCGATGCCGGCAGCAAGACATTTGCCTCCGGTCTACTGCCGGATTTGATAGCCGCATTACGCCGTAGCCGTCAGGGCGATCTGCTGGCCGTGATCAGCGGCGATCCAAGTATCGGCCCCGAACTCGAGGCATGGTGTCGCTTCACCCGCAACAGCCTGGTCGACACAGCAGTCGAAGACGGCCGCACGCGATGGGTGCTTCGGTACGGAGAGGCGCCGGAGAATGTAGGTGAAGATCGACCTGTCGGCTCTCGATTATGGCTTTACACCAACTTCGATTGCAACCTGAGTTGCGACTATTGCTGCGTGCGCTCGTCACCCAAGGCTCCGCGGCGGGCGCTCGGCGTCGAGCGGGTGCGGCGGATTGCGATCGAGGCGGCAGAGCTCGGCGTAAAGGAAATATTTGTGACCGGTGGTGAGCCATTCATGCTGCCGGATATCGGCGAAATCATTGCCGCATGTGCTGTGGCGGCGCCGACCACGGTTCTCACCAATGGTATGCTGTTTGCCGGGCGCCGGCTCGAAGCACTGCGCTCATTGCCTCACGAGCGCGTCACCCTGCAGATCAGCCTCGACAGTCCGACGCCGGAGCGCCACGACAACCATCGTGGAAAGGGGACGTGGGCGCGCGCCTGGAAAGGAATCGAGCGGGCCCGCGCCGAAGGATTCCGCGTGCGATTGGCGGCGACAGTGTCAACTGACGCGGAGGCCGAAGAGTTCCGCGGCTTCCTTGACACCCATCACGTCAGCGAGGAGAACCGGGTGATCAGGCGAATTGCGCTGCGAGGCGCCGCGACGCGGGGCATCGCTGTGGCAAGGGCAGACCTGGTGCCCGAGGTGACGATCACGGCGGAAGGCGTGTTCTGGCATCCGGTCGGCGCCGAGGATAGCGATCTATTGGTCAGCGGCGAAATCTTTCCGCTCGCCGAATCCTTCGCGGCCGTTCGCCGCGCCTTCGATCGCGAATCTGAGCATCAGCGCCGGTTGGCGACGATTTTTAATTGCGCCTGATGAGATAGCGGAGGGGGCGTTTACGGCCGCTCTAAAAAGCCCTGCTGCGCCGACGCTTCCCGCAGTGACGCATATGCTTCAAGCTGTGGCGCGACCCACTGGCGCAACCCTTCGGCCTCGAGCACGGAACGATGGATCGGGTTATCGAAGCTCATGGCGAAGAGAGCCTTGGCAAACTGCTGCTCCAGCGCCGGGTCGAGATCGGACCGAGCTGTGAACATGCAGTGATTGAAGGGCGGCGAACTCCATATCTCCGTTAGCGCACCTTCCGGCACCAGGCGCTGGGCGCGCACGGCATCCCAGAAGGGGCTGCCGATGGCGCCGGCATCGGCGCGACCGTCGAGCACCGCGCGAATGACCTCGGACTCGCTCGTCCCGGTATCACCGTGCTTGCCTACGTCGCTGTTGAAGCGCAGCGTTCGATAGTCCTTCCCCTCAGCCATCCCGTCGCGCCCGAGAAAATACACTGGAAGGATAGCCGCATGGCCACTGTCACGGCTGCCGAGCGCGAGGGTGCGGTTCTTCAGATCGGCAAGCCTGGCGACAGGTCCGCCGGTTACCGCGACGATCTTGGTCATCCAGCCCACATCGGTGTCGCGCATCGCGATGGGCCGGCAACGCCGATCGCTCCACGCCTCGGACTGGATAAAAGCGAGGTTCGTATTCCATCCGATGTCGATGCGCGGCAGCGCATCGCCGGGCAGGGCAAGGAGGGCCGCGACTTGCGCCTCGTAGCTCTGAAACAACACCACCTCGACGGGGAGATGAGCTTCCTCGTGAAAGTACCGCCGCATCCCCTCCCAGATACTGACCACCTTTGGATCATATGCGACCGCACCTAACCAGATCGTCCGGCTCATGATGGCCTCACCTGTCGCGCTTGAAGTTCAGATACGATCAATTCGCTTGCCGAAGTTTCCGAACGCGTCACCGCACTCAGAACAACGGTATTCCCAAAATGGCCTTGCCGATGAAGTCGCGCAGAACATCGCCCGTCGGCGCCATGACAGCGCCGGCATGGGCATCGCGGAACAGTCGCTCGATGGAAAGATGCTTTGAGAACGCCGCGCCTCCGCACACCCGCATCGCGGCCGAGGTGACGGCGATCGCGGCCTCACCTGCCGCCGCCTTGCTCTCGAGCACGCGCAGCATGGTGGTCTCCCGGGGACGCTCAAGGTGATCGACGAGATCGTCGATGCGCGCCGCAAGCCCGTCCGTTTCGATCTGCATCGTCGCAAGTTGAGCGCGAAGCGTCTGCAGGCTCTCGCCGAGGGTCTGGCCCAAATGATCGAAGCGCGCGCTGTTGAGATGAGACGCCGTGCCCGCGACTGCGGCCCGGCAAAGCCCGAGCGCGACCGCCGAGGTTCCAAGGTTGAACAGCGGAAGCACGATTTCCAGCATGGCCTTGAAGCCGGCGCCGTCATCCGTCAGCTGGAGACCGGGGGCAATCTCGCAATCTTCGAGGGTCATCGGCGCGGAAGCATTGGCGCGCATCCCGAGACCATCCCACGGGCCGGCGACCGACAGCCCGGGCGTATCGCTGGCGACGAGATAGAGCGTCGAATCCGTTGCAGTCGTGCCTTCAGGAGACAGCGCCGAGACCACATAGCTTTGTGCGTGACCCGCGCTCGTCACCCACGATTTCTTCGCCGTGAGATGCACGTTGGCAGCGTTGCGCCTTGCTCGCGAAACGGGCGCCCAGAAGTGACTGCGCGATCCGGCTTCGCTGAATGCCAGGGTGGTCAGGTGTCTTCCCGCCGAAATGTCCTTTAGCGTCTCCGCGACCGTGGCCCCCGGACGGGCCGCCGCAATCGTCGCGGTCGCGCACGCGTGCATCAAATAGACCATCGCCGCTGACGCGTCCGCTTCCGCAAACGTCGTGATGACAGCGGCGAGGGTCCGCGGTCCCAGGGCCGCGCCGCCTACCTCGGCGGGCAGCATGAGCCCCAGCAGCCCCGCCGGCCCGAGCGCCGCGATGGCCTCCGACGAAAATCGCCCTTCCTTGTCGTTTTGCCTGGCCGCCGGCGCCAGGATGCGATCGGCGATGTCCTTGGCATTCGAAACTGCAGTCGCATGATCCATGACGACCCCCGACATCCAGGCGCTGACCACCGGGTTCGAGAACGTCGAACCCGCTCTCGGCTGCCAATGCTATGCGAGCCGCACCAAGGGATCAACACGATCAGCTCTGGACATGGAAAACTATTGCCATGCCGGCAGCAAGTACGGGGGAAGGCAATTACGTTCTTCAAAGCCGGTTTGTTACGTCACTCGGAAGTTTTTTTTCATCGACGACGCGCGTCCTTGAAACCGCACCCAGCGGGCGGCGCTTGCCCGCTGTCGGGTGGAACGCTACCAATGACCAGCAAGGCGTAACGAGGCTGTCTGATGATGGCAAGCTTTCATGACCACGCGCTGCAAATGATCGCGATCGCCGATCCCCTGCGATCCCGGCCGCTGCCGTGAGCAGCGCAGCGATCGGAATCATTGGCAAGGCGCCGCAGCCCGGCCGCTCAAAAACGCGCCTTGCAACGGCCGTTGGCGCCACCACCGCTTCCGAGCTGTCTGCCTGCTTTCTGCGCGACGTCGCCGCAGCCATTGAGGCGGTGCCCGAGGCGCTCGGCAGGCGCGGCTATGGCGTCTATGCGCCGGCAGGAGCCGAAGACATCATGCGGCAGCTACTTCCGGCAGGATTCGGACTGTTGTTGCAGGTCGGCGACGATCTCGGACACGTGCTGATCGGTGCGACGCGTGCGCTCCTGGGTGCCGGACATGACTGCGTCCTGCTCGTCAATGGCGACAGTCCGACCTTGCCGCCTCGTTTCCTTGTGCGGGCAATCGAAGCCCTGCGCGAGCCCGGTGATCGTATGGTGCTTGGGCCTGCGAGCGACGGCGGCTACTATCTCATTGGGCTGAAGAAGGCGCATCAGCATCTGTTTACGCGCATCGCGTGGGGAACGGAAACCGTTGCCCGCAGCACATGTGACCGAGCCGCCGAGATTGGTCTTGCCACGACGCTGCTTCCGGAATGGTACGATGTCGACGATATCGAGAGCTTGGGTTGGCTGCAGGAGGAACTCGCCGGCGCTTCTACACGCTTTCGTGCAGGCGGATTTGCTCCCGCGAGCCGGGCCTTTCTCAAGGCCGGGCTCCAGATAAGCCCGTGAACTGATGGCTGGGAAAATTTCGAACCAATCCGGTCGACTGGCGCGTGCCGCCAAGCATGTTGCTCCCCTTCATCTCTTGGCTGTCATCGGTGTCGTCATCGTCGGCATGACGTTCGTAACCCCCTTTGCGTTCGAGACTCTCGGTGACAATGCCTTCATCGCGCTGACCATCCCTGTGGGTCTCTTGACGCTTGCCGCGACGGACCTCGCCGAGCGCGCTCCGCAGAAACACGCGCTCTGGCTCGTGTTTGGATGTGCGATCATTCTGAGAGGCTATGTGCTGCTGTTCGATCCGCTCCTGTCCAGTGACATCTATCGCTATATCTGGGACGGCAGGGTTCAGGCCGCCGGCATCAACCCCTATCGCTATTTCCCGGCCGACGAGACGCTGGCATTTCTGCGCGATGGAACGATCTTCCCCCATATCAACCGGGCCGATACGGCCGTCACCATCTATCCCCCGGTGGCGCAATTTTTCTTCCTCCTTGTCACGCGGCTAAGCGAAAGCGTTACAGTGATGCGTCTCGCGCTGCTGGGGTGCGAGGTCGTGACCGTGACACTGATCATGCTCCTGCTGCGTCGAACCAACCGCCCGGTGACGCGCGTGGTCGCCTATCTCTGGCATCCGCTTCCCTTGTGGGAGATTGCCAACAACGGCCACGTCGACGCGCTGATGGTGACGCTGATGATGCTTGGCCTATGGATCGCCTTGACCGGCCGAGCGCTTGCGGGGGCGGTTGTGATTGCGTTTTCGATACTGGTGAAACCCTATGTTGCGCCGGTGCTGGCCGGAATCTGGCGGCCATGGGACTTCAAGATGCCGCTCGTCGTGATCGCGGTCATTGCGCTCTGTTATCTTCCCTATTTGTCGGTCGGGTGGGGCGTTCTCGGATTCCTGACCCAAGGCTATCTGACGGAACAGGGCATCAGTGGCGGCAACGATCTCTGGCTGTTGTCACTTTGGCGCCTTGTGTTCGGCTATCATGAAGGTGATGTTGCCGCCTACGTTGCACTGGCAGCGCTGGCTCTTTGGTTCACGGGGCTCTCCGTGGCCCGCAGCTCTCATCACAGCATCGCATCCAGTCTTGCCGACATCAACATGCTGTTACTTCTCACGCTCCTGTTGTTGTCGCCCAACTATCCCTGGCATTTTCTAGCTATAATGCCGTTTGTCGCCCTGTGTGGATCCGCGCCTGGTTGGGCGGTTTCGATCGGAGCGCTGTTGCTGTCCGAACAGCTCGATTGGGATTTCTACATTCCGAGAATTGTGAGCAAATCAATTCTGTTCGGAGGTCTTTTCCTAGCTTGCGCCTTTACGGCATGGAGGGCCCGCATGCAGCGGACTGCAGATTCCGGGGCATCGCAATGAACATTTCCGGCGAAGTGCAGGGCACTGGCGCGCCCTTCGATCCGCGCCGCTATCACGAGTCGGTCGCGGCCGAGCGTACCGAGATCGCACAGCGTCCGCCGGTCTGCCTTTATCTGGAAGTGACCAACCGCTGCAATCTGCTGTGCACCACCTGTCCTCGCACCTACGAGGAGCTTGAGCCGCCGGCAGACATGAGCTGGGACCTGTTCACGTCGATTGTCGATCAGGTACCTGCTCTGGCGCGCGCGGTTCTGCACGGAGTCGGCGAGCCGATGCTGGTCGCGAACTTGCCCCGAATGGTGAGACACCTGAAGGACCGCGGCGTCTACGTACTGTTCAATACCAATGGAACGGTCCTCAGTGAGCGCAATGGCCGTGCGCTGATCGATGCCGGGCTGGATGAACTGCGTGTGTCGCTCGACGCGTCGAACCGCGAGAGCTTCAAGGCGATCCGCGGCAGGGATTATTTCGGCCGCATCATCCGCAACGTGCGCGCGTTTCGCGAACTGCAGGAAAGAGAGGGACATGCCAGCCCGCTGGTTTCCATGTGGCTCACGGGCCTGAAGGAGACGGTGGCGGAACTGCCGGCATTTGTGAAAGTTGCAGCCGAGAGCGGGGTCAGGGAGGTCTATCTGCAGCGGCTTGTGTTCTTCACTGAATCGGCCATCGGCAAGGCACGTCCGGATCAGGCCCTGTTCGACCGCCTGACACAGGAGGAAGCGGTCTATCTCAAACAGGCTGAGGAATTGGCGCGTTCCCTTGGCGTAACCTTCAGTGCGTCGGGCGCAGCGAGCGAGCCGGAGTTGAGTTTGAAGGGCAGCGTCGACGGTTCGCCGTGGTCGTTGTGCCGGCGGCCATGGTCGCTGATGTACTTCACGGCCAACGGCCGGGCCTTGCCGTGCTGCATCGCGCCGTTTTCGCAGCATGGCTATGACAATTATACGCTCGGCCATGCAGGGCAGCAGTCGCTGCCGGATATCTGGAACGGGCCTGCCTATCGGGACTTTCGTACGGCGCTGCTTTCGGACAAGCCTCCCAAGGCGTGCGCCAATTGCGGCCTGCGCTGGAGCCTGTGAGCGAGGTGGCCCAGGAGATCGGCGTACCGAGCCGCTCGCCGGTCGTCTCGGCGGTCATTCCGTGCCTCGACGAGGAAACAGCAATTGGCCAGGTCGTCGCCGCGGTGCTGGCGCATAATGTGAGTGAAGTCATCGTCGTCGACGGGGGCTCACGGGACCGTACGACTGAGCGGGCTGAGGCCGCGGGAGCTCGGGTGATCATCGAGCCGCGGCGAGGCTACGGTCGCGCCATCCAGGCAGGCATCGCCGCTGCGCGCAACGATGCCGACATTCTCGTCTTCCTCGATGGCGACGGCAGCGATCCCGCCGAATTCATTCCTGAACTGCTGTCGCCGATCGTCGCGGGGCGGGCTGTCTTCGTTCTCGGCTCGCGGATCCGTGGGGAACGCGAGCCAGGCAGCCTCGCGCCTCAGCAGGTCGTCGCGGGCCATGTTGGCGGGCTCCTCCTGCGACTCTTCTATGGCGCAAGCTTCACCGACCTGTCGCCGTTTCGTGCCGTCCGCCGGGATGAACTCACACGTCTCGGCATGAAGGAAGAGACATATGGCTGGAACCTGGAAATGCTGATGCGGGTCGCGGCCGCCCGTCTTCCGGCACTGGAAATCGCCGTTGGGCAGCGGCGCCGGATCGGGGGCGTATCGAAGGTCTCCGGCAATCTCATTGCGGGCGTCAAGGCCGCGTGGTCCATTTCGACGACGTTCGTTCGCCTCGCGCTTGAACTGCGAACACCTCGTAAACAATAAAGGTCGGTGGTCAGCGCGCACCGGCGCGATGGGCGCAAGCAACGATCTCCCCAGGCGATTTCCGTCCCTCTTGGCCCGGTGGCGAAAACACCGCGAGATATCCGGTATCACCCGCAAGCTGATGCGTAGCGATCTCGCGATAGCCGACGGCGGACAGTTCGCAACGCAGGAGTTCAATTGGCGTGCCGTGCTCCGACGTCGGACGCTCGAGGTCGACAATTCCAACCTGCGCGCCAGGCTTCAAGGCACGCGCGAGATTGTACATGAACGCATAGGGTTGGGCGATCTCGTGATATACGTGCACGAGGATCGCTGCATCGAGCGATGCAGCGGGCAGGCGCGGGTCGTGCGGTTCGCCCAACGCGAATTTGACATTTGTCAGCTTCAGGCGATGCGTTCGCCTGGCGAGCGCGCGGAGGTAACTTCGCGTAACGTCCTGGGCGATGACGGAGCCGGTGGGACCGACGAAACGGGAGAGACGGACCGTGTGGTAGCCGGCGCCGGCGCCAATGTCGCCGATCGTCATGCCTGGCTTGAGTTCAAGAAGGCGGGCGAGCTCACCGGCCTCATTCAGTGAATCGCGTCGCTCCTCGGAGGAACGGCTGGGGCTGACGATCTGCGCAACTGCGCGCTGAGGCGAGGGAAACGCCCTAGCAGCGACTCCTGGCGGACCCAGATAGCCAATGTCAGCGGCGTGTCCGCAGGTTGCGCCCAAGCCGACAAGAAGCGTCACTGCGCGGGCCAGTGCCATCATCTGTCCGTCTCCCACGCAAACCGATACCGACTAGCCCGCCATGTTGAAGAACCAGCCGATGAAACCCTTCCCGTCGCGCACGGCGGGCACGTTGCGGCGCAACCAGGCATCAAAGCCGAGACTGCGGCCGGCGGCCTCTAGCACAAAGAGGAACATCAGCAGGGCCAGGAATATGTACGACCACGGCCACTCGGCCGGATCGCCCGGCCGATAGATGCCGAGCCAGAGTTGCAACACATAGGCGAGGGCCAGCACGCCCACGAAGCGCACCGCAAGCCCCAGCATCATCGATCCAGCGAACACCAGCTCGGCGAGAAAAACAATTGGCCCAAAGACCTTCATGTTTGGTAGCACGACCTCCTTCAGGAAGGTGCTGTGAAACTCGAATGCAGCGCGGGTCGTTTCCTGTTCGGTCCAGTATTGCAGACCACCGGACACGGGCAGCGGGAGTTTCCACAACATGCCCTCAAACCACATGCAGCCGATCAGGACCCGGACCAACCAGACTCCAACATGTCGGCCGGTCCGTTGCGCCGGATCCTCCCGCCAGTTCTGGAAGGCCACAGCGATACTGGCGAGAAGCAGCGCCCAGAACAACGCCAGGATCAGATAGCGCCAGCTTCCCAGAGTGAGGTAATCACCGGTAGTTGCGGTCAGGAACTGCCAAATATCGGTAAAGGGATTTTTGGGCATGCACGGGCTCCCAAAGGATCGAATAATGGTTCTACGTATCGATCGACCAAATCGTTACTCTGCCGTGTCGGCTGGATGACTATACCACCGCATGGGCGATCGGTGGCCCGGCTGTGGTCCAGCTTTCGGTCGCCAGCCCGCGATCAGTTAGCTGTCAAAACGTCTCGGTAATCTTGGTCAGGCGAGGGGGGCGATCCGGGTCAAATCCGCAGGCGCGCGCCGTTTGCTCGATCATCCGATAGGCCGGCACGAGCATGGTGATCGGGTCGGTGGCGGGGTCATCCTCGGCCAACCAGGGCAGCGAGCCATGCGGTCCGCCGCATAGATGCAGCGCGATCTTTTGCTCGCGCAATTCCTCTGCCAGCGCGTCCACCGTAACAGCCGTTTCATCCATGAGGCGCATCATGATAACCGGCGTGCGGGATGACAACGCGGCGCGCGGCCCATGCTGCAGCTCGGCGGCGCTCAGACCAATGGAAGGCAGGCGCAGGATTTCCGAAAGTTTGAGCGCGATCTCCCGCGCCGAGCCCAGGCCGAGGCCCCGCGCCGCCACAAACACGGCTGACGCCTTGGCGAGATCATCGGCAATCTCGGACCAGTCGAGCGCCATCGCGCGGTGCAGGCGCTCGGGTAGCCTGTCGAGAGCCGACCGCAGCGCACGATCTTCCGCCAGTTCGGCAACAAGTTCGGCGCCAGCGGCCATCGAGCCAATCACCGTCTTGGTCGCCGCTACGGAGTGCTCTTGGCCGGCTTCGATCGGAACGACGAACTCCGCTTCGTCAGCCACCGGCGAGGGCGTCGCGTTGACGATGGCGATGGTGCGGGCGCCAGCGGCGCGCGCCGACCTGGTCGCTGCGACAAGATCCGGACTGCGCCCGGATTGCGAGATCACGATGAACAGCGCATGGCGCAGCATCAAGGGCGTGCGAAATGCGGTGATCACCGAAGGAGCGCTGGCTGAAACGGCAAGGCGAAGCCGCGTCTCGACGAGGTATCTCAAGAAAACCCCGGCATGCCCGGAGCTTCCCCGGCCGCACACGACGCACAGGGGGGCGGAGCCAATCCCGATCCGCTGTGCGATGTCGCGCGTGGCAGGGCGGTTACGGACAATCTTGGCGACAACATCCGCGCTTTCGCCGATTTCGCTTGCCATCGCGGATGTCGTCACGGCTCGACCGCTCCGCCTTGCTTGCGCGGCGCCGCTTCCTTGGGATGCCGGTTGCGTTCCTTGGTGAGCTCGGCAAACACGCGCCGCAGGTTGCCGTCACAGTTTTTCAGAATCGTCTCGGCATCAACCCTGTCGAGACCCAACGCCAGAAGGCCTGCCGTCTTGATGTCTCCCTCGGCCTGCTCAAGCGAGCGTGCCGCGTGCGACGGATCACAGTGCGCGATTTGCGCCACCATGGCCTCGGCGCGCCGCTTCAGCTTGGCATTGGTCGGCTGCATGTTCACCATCATGCCGCGATACACCCGGCCAAGGCGCAGCATGATCCCTGAGGAGATCAGGTTGAGCACAATCTTCTGCGCGGTGCCCGCCTTCATCCGCGTGGAGCCGGCGATCAGCTCGCGGCCGGTCTCGATCAGGATCGGAAACTTTGCCGATGCCAGCAGTGCGGTGCCGGGATTGTTGGCAACACCGATCGTCACCGCACCGAAAGAGCCTGCCTGCTGCAGCGCCGCGACCGTGAATGGCGTTGTCCCGCTGGCGGCAACGGCGATCACCACGTCGTGCGCTGTGAGCCGCGCGGCATTGATCTGCGTGACCGCATCTTCGACATCATCCTCCGCGCCCTCGATGCTGGTGACGAACGCGCTGTCTCCGCCGGCGACGATGAAGCGGACGCGCTCGTTGGGCCAGGCGAAGGTCGGCGTCAGCTCGGCGCCGTCCTGGACCGCCACGCGGCCCGAGGTGCCGGCGCCGACATACACAATGCGTCCGCGATCGCCCAGCGCCGCCTTGGCTCCTTCGGTCGCCGCCGTGATCGCGGGAAGGGCATGGCCGATCGCCGCGACTGCCGCGAGCTGGCCCTCCCACATCGCTTCCATCGCTGACGTCAGCGGCCATGCATCAAGATCGGCAAAGCGGGGATCGACTTCTTCGGTGGCCATATAGTTGATCCATGCGCCATCAAACGCGGAACTTTGAAGCCTGTTCCTGGTCAGCTTCTCTCTCGGGCAGTTCTCTCTCGGGCAGTTCTCTCTTGGGCAGGTCAAGCCGCCCTCGCGCCACCAGTAACGCGCCGGCTGCCGCATCGGCGTCGGGACACCTCAGGCGGGCGCGCAGGTCAGGCGTCAGCCAGGGCGTAATGGCATCCGCGAGCCCGCCCACCAGCGAGAGCCGGTCAATTCCTCGCGCCAGGAACAGATCGAGCAGATCGCCAATGGCATCGGCCGCGCGTTCCACAATGCGACGGCCGACCGGATCGCCCTGATTGGCGTGCCGCATCACGATCGGCGCGAACGCAGCGTAGTCCGTGGCCCTGGCTTCTTCAGACCAAGCCACCGCCTGATAAGGATCATGATCGAATGCGCCCAGCACCTCTGAAAGCAATGGGGTCAGCTCGCCGCGGCGATCCGCGGCCCGCAACGCCAGTCGAACAACCTGCAGGCCGATGTCGGCACCGCTGCCTTCGTCCGACACGGGAAAGCCGTAACCGGCGAGACGGATTTCGTGGCCGTCGATCAGGCCGACACCCACCGAACCTGTGCCGGCTACCACTATGGCCCCGTCCGCGCCGCTATGGGCGCCGAGACAGGCCGCCAGGCCGTCGCTGATGAAGATGACGGACGCAAAGGGATGCGCGATCTTGTTGAGCGCCGCTTCCGCGCCCCGGCGACCAAGACCGGCAAGGCCAATTCCGGCGTGCATCTGCGCGAAATCCTCGCGCGTCAGTCCGGCCTGTGCGGCTGCCGCTTCAGTGGCCTCCATGATGGATCGCCAGGCCTTCTCGAAGCCAATCCGCGTCGTGGCAGGCCCTGAGCTCGCTGCACCGAGTACCCTGCCGTTTTCGTCCTCGATCCGGGCGCGGCAGCGGGTTCCGCCGCCATCAATGCCGAGATACGTGGTACCTTTTGTTCCCATGGAAAGTTAACGCGAAGGTTTCGCTCCGGGTCCTCCCAAAGCGCCTTGGTGTACATATGAAGTCTTGTACGGGACTCGTCTCACGAGTCCGTGACTGCCATTCGGATCAGTGCTGATGGGCCATGTTGGTTCTTCCTCTCTCACGATTGCCGCGCAGCACATCTTTGATGGTGCCGAGATGGGCGGGCCGGGGTCGGTCACGATCTCGCACGGGCGGATTGAAAGCATCACCTTCGGCGAGGCGGAGGCGCGCGCCTCAATTCACCTTCCCCGAGATGCGATCCTTGCACCCGGATTCATCGACATCCAGGTAAACGGAGGCGGGGGCGTTCTTCTCAACGACCAGCCAACGGAGGCTGGCGTTCGGCGCATCGTCGAGGCGCACCGCAAGGCGGGGACCACGGGCTGCTTGCCCACCCTCATCACCGATCGCAGCGAGGTCATCGAGCGATTGGCTGCAGTCGCCCAGGCTAGTCTGAAGATTCCCGGTGTTCTCGGCTTTCATCTGGAAGGACCGGCCCTCAACAGGTCTCGCAAGGGCATTCATCCGGAAGCCGAGATACGCGTGCCCGATCGGCGTGATCTCGCCGCGATCAAAAGTATTGGGGGCCGTGGCCGCTCCATTGTGACCTTGGCCCCGGAATGCGTCCCCGCGTCCATGATCGATGAATTGATCGGTGCCGGATTGCGTATCGCGGCCGGCCACAGCGACGCCACCGCCGCCGAAATCGGGCAGGCGGTCGATCGCGGTGTCTCGGGGGTCACCCATCTGTTCAATGCCATGTCACAGTTGAACGCCCGGGAACCGGGCTTGGTGGGCGCCGCGCTGGCGGATGACCGGCTGTTTGCAGGGATCATCTGCGACGGCATCCACGTTGACCGCACCGGTTTGCGTGTTGCTTTCCGCTGCAAGGGGCGCGATCGATTGATGCTGGTCACCGATGCCATGCCATTGGCGGGCACGAACGGCCGGCAGTTCATGCTGCAAGGAAGGCAGATCACGTTGCAAGAAAATCGCCTGACTGGCCCCGATGGCACGCTCGCGGGCGCTCACCTCACCATGATCGAGGCGGTGCGCAACGCTGTTGCGCTGCTCGGAATCTCCCTTGTCGATGCCCTCATCATGGCCTCTCGGACGCCGGCGGCATTTCTGGGCCTTGAGTCCGAGCTTGGACGGATCGCGCCCGGATACCGCGCGGACCTTGTCGCCTTCAATCCGAACTTTGAAGTCGTCGGCACATGGATAGGCGGTATCGGTTCGATGAGCGAGGCTTCTTACCGAGGTTAGATGCGCAACCATCCCATCATCGTGCAAAAATATGGCGGTGTCTGCCTTGAAACACCGGAGAAAATTCGCGCGGTTGCGCGCAGTCTCGCCGACCTGCATGGCCGTGGTCATCGTGTCGTGGCGATCGTCTCCGCCATGGGCAAGACCACCGACCAACTGATCCAGATGGCTTATCAGGTAAGTCCTGCTCCCAATCGCCGTGAACTCGACATGCTGCTAACGACCGGTGAGCGCATCAGCATGTCACTGATGAGCATGGCGCTTTCCGATCTCGGCGTGCCCGCGATCAGCTTCACCGGCAGCCAGGCCGGCGTGATGACCGACGACTCCCATTCCTCCGCACGCATTCTGGATGTACGGCCCATTCGCGTGCGTGAGGAACTTGATCGTGGACGCGTCGTGGTGCTGGCAGGATTTCAGGGCGTTAACGCGGCGACCCGGGAAATCACCACGCTCGGCCGGGGCGGCAGCGACACCACGGCCGTTGCGATGGCCGCGGCGTTGAAGGCCGAACGCTGTGAAATCATCAAAGAGGTCGACGGAATTTGTTCGGCCGATCCGCGCATCGTGCCGGATGCAAGGCCCCTGCGGCGAGTGGACTTCGCATCCCTGTCCGAGATGTGCTTCTGGGGTGCAAAGATCCTGCATTTTCGCAGCGTAGAGCTGGCGCAAAGTCAGGATGTGCCTCTGGTTCTCAAGCAGTGGGGTGGCGTCGAACACAGCACGCAGGTGACGAAAGAGGTTGCAGACATGGAAAACGGAAGGGTTCTGGCCGTCAATTCGATGGCTCGCATCGAGCATGTGGAAATCGATTCCAAAGATCTCAATCACGGGTTCGAGAAATTCGCGCAGCATCTCAAGCAAAACAGCCTGTCCTGGCCGCAGCTCCTGGCATCACACTTCACTGCGGGAAAGACCAGCATGACCGTAGCCTGTGATTCAGAGTGGCTTGACGCCCTGTTGCGCACGCTGGAGCATGCCGCGGATCTGCGCACGCAGCGCGAGGCTTCAAGTTCGGTTAGTCTCACCTGCTTCGGCGGCGTCTCGTCGGAATTGCCGTTCAAGGCGTTGCAGGTTCTCGGACAGCACGGGATTGTCCCCGACACTTACGTGTTGTCGCCGCATTCGGTCAGTCTGTTTGTCCCCGTGGAGAACCGGGAGGCCGCGGTTAAGGCGTTGCATTCGCTTGTTCAGCAAGCATAGCTTCGAGAAGCGGCAGGGATCGCTTCCGCTTAGGTTGTTCCCGTGTTCCAGCCCACAATGAGCTGCCAAAATCGAAAGGGCCGCCTCGCAGGTCGGCCTTTCGATATGCAATCGCCAGAGATGGTTAGGGCGCGAACTTGCAGTTAATGCGCAGCTCGCATCTGCGAACGATAAAGCTGAAAGTTCAATCCTCTATTCGTGCTGTTGTTCGGGGTTGATCTACGCCGGAATGCCGACAGGGCGGGTCGCGTCGATCTTCACGTGCTCCTTCGATCTGCAGAAAGCTTAGGCGTTCTTTTTCTGTTGATCTGATAAGCGATACGATGGAGAATGTTCCCGTTCCTAGAGAAGAATCTCGAGCACGAAACTTCCAGGCGAATGCTTGAGGGACCGGAAATCCGGTAATCTCGGATGGTCGGTCTCGCAGTGGCTCCGAGACGATCATGATGACGTTATCGGCTCTCTCTGACGGCAACGGAACCCGCGGGCTGTGCATGCGAGCCGTTGGTCTGATACGGGCGCGCTGCCTGATCCATATCGCTTTGACTGCATCGTCATTATTGCTTTTCGATATTGCCGCATTTGCTCAGGCGCCGACGAGCCCCCCACCGGCCGTATCCGTCGTTGCGGTCAGCATGGAAGACGTCGCGCAGAACGTCGAGTTCATCGGCCGCGTCGAAGCCATACAGCAGGTCGACGTGCGAGCGCGCGTGCAGGGATTCCTGGAGAAAGTAGCATTTACGGAAGGGCAGGACGTCAAGGCGGACGATCTCCTCTTCACGATCGAGCGGGATCAATACGAGGCCGCGCTCCTGCAGGCCAACTCACAGCAAGCCAGTGCAGAAGCGAACCTGCGAAATGCGCAACTGACTCTGGAACGACGTCAGCAGCTCTACGAGCGAGAGTCGGGAACCCGTGCTGACCTCGATCTGGCTATTGCCAATCGTGACACAGCGGCCGCCTCTGTCGAGTCCGCCAAGGCGGCAGTACGCACGGCCGAACTCAATCTGGGCTACACACGCATCGTCTCGCCAATTACCGGCAGAATCGGAAAGCCAAGCCTCACAAGAGGCAATGTCGTCGGTCCCGAGTCTGGTACGCTCGCACGGGTGGTTCAGCTTGATCCGATACGGGTCCTGTTTTCGATCAGCGAGCGAGACTTCGTCAGCACGGTCCAGCAAGAGCGCGGAGCAGCGCTCGAGCAGATCAATGCGAGTTTCGTCCCTACACTCCGGCTGCCCAACGGCACGGTTTACGCTGACCAGGGCAGGATTGATTTCGTCGGCAACGAGATCGACCAGGCGACCGGCACGTTGCCGGTTCGCGCACGATTTGCGAATCCGGCCGGCGTGTTATTGCCTGGGGGAACGGTTTCGGTGAGGGTTCGGCCGGCGGAAGCCAAACGCATGCCGCTGGTGCCCGCGCAGGCGGTTCAGGAAAATCGACAGGGCAAGTTTGTTCTGGTCGTGGGGGCTGATAACCGCGTCGAGCAGCGTCTGATCAAGGCTACCCAGCAAATCGGCCAGAACTGGGCCGTCGATGACGGCCTGAAAGCTGGAGAAAGCGTGATCGTGGAGGGCCTGCAAAAGGTGCGCCCAGGGGCGCAGGTTCAGGCCGTGCCTGCCGCTTCCGCCAAAGCTCAATGACGCCATGTCCCACTTCTTCATCGACAGACCGAACTTCGCCATCGTCATTTCGATCGTGATGGTGCTGGCCGGGCTGCTGGCGATGACCGTGATTCCGGTCGCTCAATACCCGGATATTACCCCTCCACAGGTTCAGGTGTCCGCCACCTATTCCGGCGCCAACGCACAGGATGTCGCCAATTCAGTGGCGGCGCCGGTCGAGGCTGAAGTCAATGGCGTCGAGAACATGCTCTATATGGAATCGACCAGCTCGAATAACGGCATCTATTCGTTGTCCGTGAGTTTTGCTGTCGGCACCAATCCCGATATTGCGGCAGTGAACGTTCAGAACCGCGTCTCTCTCGCGCTCCCCCGGGTACCTAGCGAGGTCACACAGCTCGGCATCTCGAGCAAGAAGAGATCGTCAAACATCCTGCTCGGCGTGAATATCTACTCCCCGAACGGGACACACGACGGCATCTTTCTCAGCAATTATGCCACGATCAATATCCGCGATGCTCTGGCGCGCGTGAACGGCGTCGGCGAGGCCACGGTTCTCGGCGCCCTCGACTACAGCATGCGGATGTGGATGGATCCGGTCCGGATGAACGCGCTTGGTATCACGAGCACGGACGTCACCACTGCGATCAGCCAGCAGAACCTGCAGGCGGCGGCCGGCCAGATCGGCAGCGCTCCCGTGGGTACCGACCAGCAGCAGCAGTTGACCATTGTCGCCAAAGGCCGCCTGCAAACGCCGGCTGAATTCGAGAATATCATTGTGCGCACGAACCCTCAGGGGGCGGTCGTGCGCATAAAGGACATCGCTCGCGTCGAGCTGGGAGCCGACAGCTACGATGTTCAGTCGAAACTCGGCGGGAAGCCCACTGCATTTGTGGTCATATACCAGGCGCCGGGCGCCAACGCGTTGCAAGTCGCAAATGCGGTGCGCGCAGAGCTCGATCGCCTGTCGCAGCGGTTTCCGCCTGACGTCGTTCACAGCATCATCTTTGACACGACCGAGTTCGTGTCAGCTACGATCGAAGAAATCCTGCACACGCTTGCGATCACGTTCGCGCTCGTCGTCGCTGTCGTCTATCTCTTCCTTCAGGACTGGCGAGCAACACTGATCCCGACGTTGACCATTCCGGTGTCATTGGTCGGCGTGATGGCCATTTTGTACGTCTTGGGCTATTCAGCCAACACGATCTCGCTCTTTGCGATCGTGCTGGCCATTACCCTCGTCGTCGATGACTCGATCGTCGTCGTCGAAAACGTGCAGCGCGTCATGGAAGAAGACCCCTCGCTTTCCGCGCGCGAGGCCACGCGCGTCGCGATGGGGCAGATCACTGGTGCAATCATCGCCACCACTCTTGTTCTGGCCGCGATCTTCGTGCCTGTCGCGTTCCTGGGAGGCATTACCGGGCAGCTTTACCGGCAGTTCTCCGTCACGATCGCTTTCTCCGTAGCCCTGTCTGGCGTGAACGCGCTGACCTTGAGTCCAGCGCTTTGTGCGCTGATCCTGCGCCGCCCCCGTCATGCCAGTCGCGGCCCGTTCGGACTGTTCAATCGGCTTCTCAACGGCGTTCGCGACAGGTACGGATCCGTGGTGGGATGGCTCGGCGCGCGCCTGATCGTCATGTCCGTCTTGTTCCTCGGTGTTGGCGCGGGCGTATATTTCGGGCTGACTCGGCTGCCGGGCGGTTTCCTCCCGGAAGAGGATCAAGGCTATTTCTTCGTCAACGTTCAATTGCCAGATGCGGCATCGCTCAATCGCACAGAGGGTGTGCTTGGTCAGGTGCGTGATCTATTGAACGGATCGGAGAGCGTGAAAAACATCATCACCGTGGCCGGCTTCAGCCTGTTGGGCCAGGCACAGGCATCAAACACCGGCATGGCCATCGTGGTGCTCAAACCCTGGAGGGAGCGCACGCGCCCGGACCAAACCGTCCAAGGCATGATTGCAGGCCTGACGCCGCGCCTCGCGGCAGTTGCCGCAGCAAACATCATTGCGTTTAACCCGCCGTCCATTCCCGGGCTTGGTACGGCCGGCGGATTCGACATGCGACTGCAGGGCTTGGAAGGCCAGTCGTCGCAGGCAATGGTGGCCGCAGCCAACGGCCTTCTCTATGCAGCCAACCAGGCACCGGAGATCGCGAGGGCCTTCACCACCTTCTCGGCCAGCGTTCCGCAGATCTATGTGGATGTTGATCGGACCAAAAGCCAGTTGCTCAATGTCCCGGTATCGCAGGTTTTTGCGACCTTGCAGGCCCATTTGGGCTCGCAATATGTAAACGACTTCAATCTATCCAGTCGAGTCTATCGCGTCAGGGTGCAGGATGAGGGCAGGTTCCGCTACCGGGGCGATCAGATCAACGATCTCCACGTTCGCAGCACGACGGGAGAGATGGTGCCTCTGCGCACGCTCGTCACATTGACAACGACGTTCGGTCCGCAGCTTGTCACTCGGTTCAATCTATTCCCGTCCGTCACTATCAATGGCTCGGCGGCACCGAGCGCGAGTTCGGGGCAGGCGCTTTCCGCGATGGAGCGCGTCGCCAATAGTGAGCTGCCGGAAGGTTTCGGCGTTGCCTGGTCTGGAATTTCATTCCAGGAAAAGCTCGTGAGCGGTCAGGCAGTCCTGGTCTACGCACTGGCTCTGCTGTTCGCCTATCTCTTCCTCGTGGCCCAGTACGAGAGCTGGTCGCTGCCGTTGTCGGTGGTTTTCTCGGTGTTGTTTGCCGTCGCCGGTGCCGTCCTCGCTCTCTGGATCGCTCGCCTTGACAACAACATCTATGCACAGATTGGGCTGGTCCTGCTGGTGGGCCTCGCCGCGAAGAATGCGATTCTGATCGTCGAGTTCGCCAAGGAACAGCATGAAGCCGGCTTGTCTCCGCACGACGCGGCGATTGCCGGCGCCAAGCAGCGTTTCCGGCCGGTGCTGATGACCGCTCTTGCATTCATCTTCGGTGTGTTGCCCCTCGTGGTCGCCACCGGCGCCGGTGCCGGCAGCAGACGAGCGCTCGGCACACCGGTCTGGGGCGGCATGCTCGCAGCGACGTTGATCGGCATTATCTTCATTCCACCTCTCTATGTGCTGTTCGAGGCTTTGCGTGAACGTCTTGCTCGCAAACGGGCGCCGGAACTCGCGGCGTCGCCTCCCGCCGAATAGCTTTGCTCTCCCACGGCGGCTCGCCGCCACTGCTTCGACGGCGGGTTGCATATTGGTGAGATCGTTACGGCGCGAAACTGGTGCGGTGGCTTTCAGGGCCATGTTTCCAGTTTATTCGCGCCCCATTGCCGGCCGATCATACCCCACGTCCGTGGAGCTAGGAGTTGTCACCGCGGGCCAAAACCTCTCGGGAATGGAACAGGTCGCTCGGCAAACGGTTGAGCACATTGCATCGCCGTGAGCGTCTCCGCGCTGCCAAGAACTGACCGCGTTCATAACGCGCCAGCGCTGACGTCAAAACCTCGGTTAAGCGACAACAAGCGATGGAAGCGGAAATGGTTCGTAGGAACTTGTCTTTCAGCTGCCGCCGGGCGTCGATCATGGTCACCACGATCGCTTCGATGATCGCAAGTGGCGCGCAGACAGAGATCATGAATCCCCCAGGTCAGGCCCCTTCTGCGGACCGGGCTGCCACCCTGATGCGTCAGGTTGCCGATACCGGAGGCGGCGGTGGGCCTGGAAAATTCCCCGATCTTGCCGAAAAAGTTGGACCAGCCGTGATTGGGGTCAGCTCCAAAGCGGCGCCGAATTCCAAAACCTTGCCCGACCAACCGTTAGAGTTCGATACGCCTGACGAGAGTCCTTCGAAAAAGGGGATGCCAGCACCGGGTGGGGCTGATCAAGGGAAGGCACCGAAAACAATCGAAATGATCACGATTGGATCAGGCTTCTTTATCTCCCCGGACGGTTTTGCCGTGACCAGCAGTCACATCGTGGAAGACGACGATACGGCCGAGATCCGCACCAATGACGGCAAGACCTACACTGCGAAGGTGGTCGGAACAGATTCGTTGAGTGGTCTTGCTTTGATCAAAGTCGAAGGGCGCAACGACTTCAGCTACGTGAAAGTCGCCGACCAACCGCCGCGCGTCGGTGATTGGGTGCTCACTGCTGGCAATGCGTTCGGTCTCGGGGGCACGGTCACCGCCGGCATTGTTTCAGCGCGCGAGCGCAATATCGAGACCGGTTCCGCGGAGGATTTCATCCAGATCGATGCGTCGATCAACAAGGGTGATTCCGGCGGTCCGAGCTTTGATGCCCGCGGCGAAGTCATCGGCGTCAATGGCATGATCTTTTCACCTTCCGGAGGCTCGGTTGGCGTCGCTTTTGCGATCCCCGCCGACACGGTCAAGGCAGTGATACCGCAACTGAAAGACAAGGGCATAGTCACGCGCGGATCGATAGGCGCTCGGGTTCAATCGGTCACTCCCGACCTTGCCGACAGTCTTGGTGTGAACAATGTCCGCGGCGCGATTGTGGCGAGCGTTCAAGATAACGGTCCGGCCGCGAAGGCCGGATTGAGAAGCGGAGACGTGATCACTTCGCTGGAAGGAGAGCCGATCAAAAACGCCAACGAGTTTTCCAGGAAGATCCATGCGATGGCGCCGGGCGCTTCGATCCGGCTTGCGATGCTTCGGGATAGACAGGAGAACTCGTTGAGCGTGACCTTGAGCCAGCTGCCCAATCAACCCAAGCCACCTGCGCGTATTCCAAGATGAGTCGGTCGCTGTCGATCGGTCGATGAAGGGAGGGATTCCGTCCGCGCAGATCCCAGGAAGACCAGAATGGAGTGAATAAATGTGTGACTACAGCCTGCATGCCGTCCGATCGCGTCCCGCAAGGGTGGGGGATATGCTGGTAACAGGTGAATTCCCCAATGCCGTGACGCGCGGTTTCTCTGCGGTCGGAGAGCCGGGAATCGCTGTGTGCCTCTTGCCCGGTACCGAGCTTGCCTTCGGCGAGGACGCCGTGTGCGATCATCCATTCGCGAAACTCTTCCCAACAATGCGATTCGGCAGCATTGGGGCGCGGCTTGCGCGTTTCCGGCACATTAATCAAGGATTGACCGATACGCACCACGATGCCCTGGAGTTTGCAAACGGCGAAGTCGTGCTTCTCACAAAGCTGCGTCCCGGTCAGACAGCAACGGTGCTACAGCTACCTGCACAGTACAATGCCGACGGACAGCTCCCAGGCGCCAGATCGCTCAATGCGCCCATCGATGGGAGCGGTTGATTCACGAGTGGCTTGCCGGGCCGCAGTTACAGCAGCAGACCCGCCTTCGCCGTTGGGCTCCGGCCCGGCAAAGTTCACTCGCGTCGCTAGTGAGGGCTGGTGGGCCCGGCAGGACTCGAACCTGCAACCAGACCGTTATGAGCGGGAGGATATCCGCCAGATTCGTTGATCTTTCGGTTTCGGTCGATTTTCGGCTCGGTTCATTGCGCTTTGTCGAGGCCGTTTCTGGTGCGAAACTGGTGCGGTAACGCGGAGGGGCTGCACGGCCATCGTCTTGCGTCATTTGTCATTTGACTCGCGAGATGTCAGGCGTTCATCGTTAAGTTGCTTTTGAGGTTCTCGAGCCCGTGGGGGATCCGCCCGGCACTTGTCGAAAACGGATACAGAATGGCGGTGGCTCGATTTCGGGAGTTGCCAACTTACCGAGGCCGGATCGCGAACCAGCTTCCGCCGTTCGTGCACTCCTAACGATAGTGCTGTTATCACTCGCGAGCGCGCTAAGTACCGACTGTAGTTCTGGTTTTCCCAAAAGCTGGAGCACTAGAATGATTCCTCCACGCACATGTCAGCCGGAATACGATTCGATCGCGAATAGATCACGCATGGGCATAGCCGGCCTGGCCGCACTCGCTCTTGGGGCGCTCCCGTCGATCGCGTTCGGCGCCGAAAAGCCGGCGCTGAGTCCGGACGCAGCAACGCCCCTCGTAACGACTTCGCGCATCTCTGCGACGGTCGAGTTCGGCCTGCCGGCTCTCGCTGCGGCGATCGAGCGGGATATTCCAAAGCGGCTTGCCACCATCGACGAGCGTGTCAACTGCGTTCATCGTCGTGTTTTCATCTTCCGCGTTAACGCCAATTGCGACGTCTGGGGTTTCGTCGACCGGACCAGCCCGGTCTCGCTGTATGGCCGGGGCGACCGCGTCTTCGGAGCGGTCTCAATATATGGCGCCGCCGAGGGCCAGGGAGCCAATCGTTTCACGGCGCGTATTCGCGGCGACACCGAGGCGCGCGCGACGATCGAGGTTGAAGCGCGCCCCGAGCTGCGGCGGGATGGGTCGCTCCAGCTAAACATCAGCGACTCCTTCCACTGGAGCGAACATCCCTACCTTCACGTGCTCGGCCGCGAGTTTGACCTTGCACCCTATGTCGAGCCCAACATCCGGACGCAGCTAGGCCGCATCCGGTCGCGGGCGCTGGCGGCGGCGCGCGCACTCGACCTGCACGGCAAGGCCGAGACGGCGTGGCGTCATGCATTTGAGCCCATCAAACTCGCGGAGGATCCGCCGGTCTGGCTGCAACTGACCCCGCAGAGTGCGGCTTTTGCGGGTGTCCGCGCCAATGCCAAGGTATTGTGGGGATCGCTTGAACTTACTGGCTCCGCCGAAACCGTGATCGGGCAGCAGCCGCCGGCTGTCGCGGCGACGGCCCTGCCGCCGCTCGGCACCGCGGTGGCCGAGCCGGGCACCTTCGATGTCATTCTTCCCGTCCGCATCAACTACGACGCGCTCAAGGACAAGATAAGCCAGGCGATCGCAGCCGTGCCGGCGCAGGACACGTCCGTGCGCGAGGTTCAGGTTTATCCATCGTCGGGTAAACTCGTGATCGGCTTGCGCATCGCAAAGAGCTCGGACACCGATTCCAACGCAGGCCAATGGACCTATCTCTCCACCACGCCAAAGGTCGATAGTAACAATAAGACCGTCGGCCTCTCCGAAATCGATCTGACAACTCCATCAGACGACAGCCAGGTTGGATCTGCCGTGCAACAGCTCGCGGCGCAATTGAAGAATGTCGCTAATCTCGACTACGGCATCTCCTACCAGAACCTGCTCATGGCAGCGAACGAACGCCTGACGCGCCCGCTGAAGGACGGCTTTCGCATGGAGGGCCATCTCGACTCGGCAAGGCTCGAAAAAGTGCAATTGCTGCGCGAAGGCATCCTGATTGCCCTTCATGCCAGCGGCGGTCTGAAGATACTTTACGAACTGTGAGCACGTGAGCTGGATCATGCGATGCTTCACCGCCAACTACAGGCGCCGCTGCCAAGGCAAATGGATGCTGAATGCGCTCGTCGCGGCCGCGGCCGTCGTTGCCTTGGCGCAAATAGCGTCGGCCCAGACGGCATTCTATGATGCGCCGGAATCGTTGCTTGCCGGTGCCCCGGGCAGCTTGGTGCGGCAGGAGCCGATGGACGGCGCTCCGCTCGGCGCCTCCACCTACCGCGTGCTCTATCGGTCGACGGGGCTGAATGGTCGGCCGATCTTTGTGTCCGGCGTCGTCATTGTTCCGCAAGGCGCGCCCCCGCCCGGCGGTCGTCCGATCGTTGCCTGGGCACATCCTACATCGGGCATCGTCCCGCGCTGCGCGCCGTCGCTCGCCATTTTTCTGTTTCAGCAGATCCAGGGCCTTCGCTCGATGATCTCCCGTGGCTTCGTCGTGGCGGCGACCGATTATCCGGGGCTCGGCACGCCGGGCCCGCATCCTTATCTCGTAGGTGAGAGCGAAGGTCGCGCCGTGATCGATATCGTGCGCGCGGCACGCTCCCTTCCCCGCGCAGGCGAGGGCAAGGACTTCACGGTGTGGGGACATTCGCAAGGCGGGCAAGCCGCGCTCTTTGCCGGGATGATGGCGAACGCCTACGCCCCTGAGCTGAGGCTTCTCGGCGTCGCCGCGGCGGCGCCGGCGACAGATCTTGCGAAGCTGATGAGTGACGATATCAACTCGATCGGCGGCGGCAAGAACATCACGGCGATGACGCTATGGTCGTGGCACCGGGTCTACGGAGCCGCCATCGACAAGGTCGTCGATCCGCGCGCCATGCCCGCGATCGACAGGCTGGCTCAAGAATGCATCGAAGGGCCTTTCGACCTGATCGTCAGGCAGAGAACAGGGAGGCCGCTCGAGCAATATTTTTTGACGGTGCAAGATCCGACCAAGGCCGAACCTTGGCGCTCGCTTCTCGAACAGAACAGCACCGGCATGCTCTCCCCTGAGATCCCCATCTTTCTGGCGCAGGGGACCAACGACCAGATCATCCAGCCCGCGGTTACCCAGACCTACATGGACAAGCTGTGCAAGGCCGGCAGCAAGGTGAGGATGATCACGCTGCCCGGTATCGGCCACGCACGCGCCGCGCAAGCTAGCACGATGGCGGCGGTGAACTGGATGACTGACCGCTTTGCCGGGAAAACACCTCCGGACGATTGCGTCAGATAGGCCACCTTCGCTTCGCGATGTCCTCGGCGTCCTCGGCTAGCGCCTCCGTCGCGGTCTGCTGGGCCTCGATCCGTGTTTTTAGGGCCAACACGTCCTTCAGCTTCGCGCGGCGGTGCTTGCCCACATATCGAAATGGCAGATCGCCAATGTCCATGCGATGCACGACGAGAGGTCCGGAGATTCCAAGGATATCTGCCGCGTCGTTCGGACTGAGTTCCTGGTCCTCGGCAAGAACAGCGACTCGCTCCCCCTGGAGGAGATGACCGAGTGCAGTCTCAAGCAGCGCCGCAGCCTTTGGCGCCAGCCTGACGACCTGATCCTCGCCCGACTTGCGGCGGACGATCTGGGCAGGTTTCGGGCGGCCGGCTTGGACTCCATCTGCATGGCGCAGCCAATTCGCGTTTCTTCGGCGTGTCGTCGTACGACAGGTGCATTACCCTGCTTCTGCCGCGAATCGGGTGGTGGTGCTATCCACCGCATTCCGATCCTTGAGTACCGGTCCAGCGCATGAGCGAATATCAGTACTACGAATTTCAGGCTATCGATCGGCCTCTCGACCGCGCGGCGCAGGACGCGTTGCGATCGATCTCATCACGGGCGCGGATCACGGCGACGAGCTTCATCAACCACTACCAATGGGGCGATCTCAAAGGCGACCCGCGCAAGTTCATGGAACGCTGGTTCGACCTCCACCTCTATCTGGCGAATTGGGGCACGCGGCGGCTGATGCTGCGGGTGCCCGCGCGATTCGTGAACCGCAAGGACATCAATCGCTTTCTTGGTGAGATCGATTGGGTCGACGTGCGGGTCTCCGGCGATAACTTGATCATCGACATTCAACGTCATGAAGAGGGGGGCTATCACGACTGGAATGATGGCTCCGGTCGGCTTGCCGCGCTCGCGCCGTTGCGAGAAGACGTGCTGTCGGGAGATCTCAGACTGTTCTATCTCCTCTGGCTGACGGCGGTGCAGGACGAGCTGATCCCTGAGGATGAAATCGAGCCGCTGCCGGGTATAGCGCCGCTGACCGGCGGGCTCGAAGCCTTTGTCGATTTCTTTGGCATAGATCCAGACCTCGTGGAGGCGGCTGCCGAGTTGGGCGCAGATCGTACGGCAGTGTCTAAGGACGAACTGCGAAAGGCGCTTGCGGCCATTCCTGAGCGCGAGAAGGTCGAGTTGCTGCTGCGCGTTGTTGACGGCGACCCCTACGCAGGTGCCGAGCTCAGGAACAGACTTCGCAGGAAAAGCCCGGCACCTGCGACACACCGGACAGCCGGTGCACTGCGAGTACGGGCGCAGGAGATCAGGGAAGAGCGTGAGCGTGCCGAAGCTGAACGCCGTGAAGCGGAGCGGCGCCGCCGGGCAGCGGAGGCCGAAAAAGCGCGCCGGGTGCGGCTGAAGGCTCTCAAGCAACGTGGTGCCAGCGTCTGGCGCGAGATTGAGGACGGGATCGAACGCCGCAACCCGGCGGGCTATGACCAGGCGATAAGCCTTCTCTCCGATCTTCAGGTGTTGGCTGCAGACGAGGGAAGCCAAGATGATTTCGATAGTCGCGTCGGCTCGATCCGAGCGCGCCATGAGAGGAAAGGAAAGTTCATTGAGCGGCTAAACAAGCTTGGATGCGACAGTGACGAGGGAACGGCCTGAATGCTGGCGCGGGGCGTGATGATACACTCCTGCTGCTGATTGGCCCCGACGTGTCAATCTCTCGGCGTCGCTCGAAGAATCGCTGGGGTTGTTTTCGATAGACCGTTATGAGCGGAGGATCATGATCGGGTTTGTTGATTTCGCTGCGCTTTCGGTTCAGATCGATCGCATTCGTTGCAAATTGGCAAGGTCGTTTCTGGTGCGAAACTGATGCGGTTGTCCGCTCGATTGTTATTGCGAGTATGGACATTATATGGTACATGAACATTATATGGGGCGGGAATGCCAGGTAGCGGTCCGCACAAGATTCCCGTCGTGTTTTATCGGACGCCGGGCGGGGCCGAGGTCGTGCGGAACTGGCTGCGGAGCCTGCACGACGCCGATCGCCAAGCCATAGGCCTCGACCTCATGCGCGTCCAATATCGCTGGCCGGTTGGCATGCCGCTCTGCCGCGCGCTGGGCGACGGCTTGTGGGAGGTGCGCACGTCGTTGCCGAGCGGCCGGATCGCTCGCGTCCTGTTCAGCGTGCAGCAGGACCGCATTCTGATCCTTCACGGGTTCATCAAGAAGACCCAGAAGACACCGCCGGACGACCTAGCCCTTGCGCGCCGCAGGAACCGCGAATTTTGAAGAATGAGGAGATCGACATGGCCAGGAAGAAGGATGCAGCCAGAAAAAAGAAAGTGATCCGTTCCACTGCCAAGCTCACCACGCTCGATGACTTCCTCGGCGAAGAAGGCACGCGCGACGAGTTCGAGGCCATCGCCGTCAAGGAAGTCCTCGCGTGGCAGATCGAGCAGGCGATGAAGGAGAAGAACATATCCCGCAACAACCTGGCCCAGCGCATGAAGACCTCGCGCAGCCAGATTGGGCGCCTGCTCGACCCAAAGGACGGCAATGTCACGCTAGCCACGCTTCAGCGCGCCGCGCGCATGGTCGGGCGGTCGCTCCGGCTAGAACTGGTTTAAGAGCTATCGGACACATCGCCTATCGCGATCAGCCGAGGCCCACCAAGCGGGGCGTCTCCCCTGCTAATCGCTATCAGCTTGCCGGATTGCGCGCCGTGACGATCCACGTCGCGCTGTCGATCATCACCGACCGCTCGCCGGGGCGGCCCGCGAAGGCGGCACGAACCGCGGCCGAGGCGCGGGCGCGGATGTCGTCGGGCTGATCAGCGAGCGCGCGCGACAGCGGGCCGACCTCGAACGTCATCTTCACCGCGTCGTCGATCGCCGCGTCCCGCGTCGCGCCCTCGCCAAACGGGACGGAAGCATCGAAGGGCGCGATAGCGATATCGGTGAAGCCGGCCGCCGTCAGGATGCGAGCCACCCGCCCCCGGTCGCCGAACGAGAATGGGCCAGGCGCTTCGGGATCGGGCGGCGCCGTCGGCGGGACGATGCCTTTGATTGCGCCCATCGGCAGGCGCACCCAATCGTTCTCGGCCGCGCCACGCCAGCAGACGAAAGCGACCCGCCCGCCCGGCTGGAGCGCGCGGCGCATATGGGCGAACGCCCCTGTCGGATCGTCGAAGAACATCACCCCGAAACGCGAGAACAGGATGTCGAACGCCCCCTCGGGCAGCTCGGCGCTGCTGGCGTCGGCCACCCGGAACAGGGCCGGCGTATCCTGTGGCGCAAGCGCGCGCGCTCGGGCGATCAGCGGTTCGGATATGTCCACGCCCAGCACTTGGCCCCCCGCGCCGACGCGGGCGGCCAGAGCCAGACTCGACGCGCCCGCGCCGCAGCCGACGTCCAGCACGCGCTCGCCCGCCGCGGGCGCGGCGGCTTCGATCGCGGCCTGGCCGAACACCGCCAGCCTGGCGTCGAGCCGGGCCTGGTGGGCGACCCAGCGCTCCCCGCTTTGGCCATTCCAGTCGGCGACCCGATCGGCATTGTGCTGTGTCATGACATATCCTTGTTCTGATGCGTTCTTAACCAAGCTATCCGATGCCAAAGCGCGCATCGTCTCCAGCGATCCCGCCTCCAGCTACCCGGTGATAGCTCGCGGCAAGGAAGCCGGTGCTGGTTTATCAGAAGGCCCCGCAGGCGGCAGCGGCGGAATAGTCAGAGCCAGCGGCGAACCTCGGCCTTGTAGCGGCGGTAGTCGTCGCCGAACTTCGCTTCGAGATAGCGCTCCTCGCGGGCGATCACCTGCGTCTGGATCGCGATCAGCACCAACGGGAGCAAGGCGAAGGCGATCGGCCCGTCGAAGCCGATCGCAAGGCCGGCATAGATAAGCGCCATGCCGAGATACATGGGATTGCGGGTCCACCGATAAGGGCCGGTCGTTGCAATGAGGGTCGTTGGCTGCGACGGCGGAACGTTGGTGCCCAGCCGCCGGAACAGCCCCGCCGCCGCAAGCATCATCGCCGCGCCGGCAACGATCAGCAGCGCGCCTGTCGCGACCAGCAACCGCCAGTCGATGCCGAAAGAGCGCAGGGTGACGAACCGCTCCGCCGCCAGCCCCAACAGCAGCGCTCCCAGATAGACGAAGGGCGGCGGGAAGCGCACACCCGCGCTGTCCGGTTCGACGGCCATGCTCATCTGAATCGATGCTCTCAAACCAGCATCGACTGCTGGGCGAAGATACCCGCCATCGCGCCCTGCGATGATGCCAGGGTGACCGATGGCGGCGTAAGAGGGTTGGCGAGGTCGCCGGCGGCGTAGATGCCGGGCATGCTGGTTTGGCGGCGCTCGTCGACCTTGAGGATGATGCCGAGGGGCGTATCGACCGTGGCGAGGCCCAGTGATTCATGCAGGCTTGCGGACGGCTTGTTGCGCGGATGCGCGAACAGGATGTCGACCGCGACATTGGGGCCGGTATCGAGCTTGACGGTGGCGCTATGGTCCCCGTGATGGGTGATCTCAGTGATCCGGCCATCGACGACAGGTGTGTTGCGGCGCGTCAGATCGGCCCGGATATCGGGTGGAATGTCATGACCATCGGCGAAGACCGTCAACCTGTCGGTCCAATCGTGGAACAGCCTGACCTGATTGTGCGACTGCGGGCCGGACCAGACGAGGCCCCAATGCTGGCCGGCGACTTCAAAGCCGTCGCAATAGGGGCAGGGCACGATGGACGTGCCCCAGCCTTCGGCAAAGCCCGGAATATCAGGCATCTGGTCGGCGACGCCATAGCTCAGGATCAGGCGACGCGCCCCAAGGCTTGCGCCATCGGAAGTGAGGACGGTGAAATCGTCGATGGCGCCGGAGACGCTGTCGGCCCGGGCATTGACCAGCTTGATCGTGGGATAACGCGCCAGCTGCTGCCGCGCCTCGGCCAGGATGGCCAGCGGTGGCTTGTGATCGTGGCCGAGCAGGCCGTGCGAGTGGCCGGCGAAGCGGTTGCGCGGCAGCCCGGTGTCGAGAACGGTGACCTTGCGGCGGGCACGGCCGAGCTGCAGGGCGCCGGCGAGACCGGCAAAGCTGCCGCCGATAATGATGACGTCATCCATGGTTATGGGCTCCGTTTGGAGGACAGTTGAAACCTACCCATTGGCTTGCACATTTCAGACACTGCATGGTATCGTAATTCAAGAATTAGAATACTGTCAAGTACTGGAATTGCGGCGACCGAAAACAGACAGGGACGGGCCCGCCGACGCCGGCGGGCTCGGGAGAAGGCACAATCGTCAAACTGGCGAAGTTTGCCGTGTTTGCCCGACGGCGTAAGCCGGACTTCGCAAAGCTGACGAGCGATTGAAAAGAAACGCGCGCGGAGTCATGCGCCAAATCAAGATCCCGGCCGCGCGTACAGGCCAAGAGCCAGCAGGGAAAACGCGCTCATCACGATGCCCAGCGCCAACATCGCTTCATGTGACACTGCGGCAGCAAGCCATACGCCGATCGCGGCGATCATCATCTGCAAGAAACCCAGCAGCGCCGAGGCGGCGCCGGCCTTCTCCCCGAATGGAGAAAGCGCCCGCGCAGTGGCCAGTGGAATGACAACACCCATCCCGAGAAGAACAACGCACATCGCGGCCAGAAAAGGCAGGAAAGTCGGGCTTATTATCGCGATGAGCAGGATCGCAAGGTTGCTGGCGGCCGCCGCGCACAAACCGGCCCGGATCGGGCCATCGAGCCCGTAGCGTGGTGCCAATCTTGATGCAAGCATACCCGCGGCGGATACGATGAAGACGGTGCCGGCGAAAAAGAGGCCTAGCTGGATCGGCGTGAAGTGCAGCGCTTCGATGAATAGGCGCGGTGCCGCCGAAAACAATGAGAACATGCCCCCTATGCAGAGGCTCGAGGTGGTCGCGGGGATCGCGAAGCGACGGTCGCCAATCAAGCCGGCATAGGTCCTGCCGATGGCAACTGGGTTGAGCGGCGTGCGGGTCGAATTGTGGGTTTCGCCGAGAACGATGCCGTAGGCAACGGCGCTGACGGCAGCAAAGGCCGCGACCAGCGCGAATTGGGCGCGCCAGCCCAGGCTGTGGTCGAGTGCGCCGCCAAGCAGTGGCGAGAACCCGGCAGCAGCGGACATCACCATCATGATGAGCGCCATCGCGCGTGCCAGCGCTGGGCCGCTAAACAAGTCGCGGGCGATGGCGCGAGACAGCACTGCCGTCGCGCAAGCACCTGTTGCCTGCACGACGCGGCCGACAAGGAGATTAGGCAGGTCGGTCGCCAGACCGCACCAGGCGCTGCCCGCGAAGAACACGGCAAATCCGATCAGGACCGGCCAACGTCTTCCGTAGCGATCCGAAAGCGGTCCGACCAGGAGCTGGCCCAAGCCGAATACCGCAAGAAAAACGGTGATGGCGGACGTGACCGCCGCAGTCGTGACATTCAATGAGATCGCAATGTGCGGCAGAGACGGCAGCAGGATGTTGGTCGCCAGCGTTCCCATCGCGGTTAGGACGGAAAGGACGGCGATGGGCAGGGCGCTGGAGGCGGGAATGCGCAGGGGATTGACCAGGTCAGCCATCGGAGCTTTCCGGTATGAGGGATAGGTACGTTAAGGCGGCGAGTGACGCGGTGCGCGTCGCGGTGGCTTGTGATCGTGGCCGAGCAGCCCATGCGAATGGCCGGCGAAGCGGTTGCGCGGCAGGCCGGCATCGAGAACGGTGACCTTGCGGCGGGCACGGCCGAGCTGCAGGGCGCCGGCGAGACCGGCAAAGCTGCCGCCGATGATGACGTCGTCCATGGTGATGGGCTCCGTGTTGTGGATGGGCTGGGCCTGGCTTGCACATTTTGGACACTGTATGGTATCGTAATTCAATAATTAGGATACTGTCAAGGACTGGAATTGTCGTGACCGAAATTAGCCAGGGCCGGCGCGGCCGGCCCGCCAACCAGGCGCTTGGCCAAACGATCGTCGACGCCGCGCGCGAACTCTTTGTGGAGTTGGGTTTTCAAGCGACGACATTGGACAAGGTCGCCCAGCGGGCGAAGATATCCAAGCTCAGCATCTATCGGCACTTCGAGAACAAGGAGGCGCTGTTCAGCGCGGCCATCGCGGCCGGCTGCCATCAGTTGTTTGCACCACAGGCCCTTCTTGAAGGCGTCGACGGTTCGGCCGAAGATCAGCTCATGGCGGTGGGATCATCACTGCTTCGCACGCTGTTGAGATCAGACGTCCGCAGTGTCGAAGCCATGGTAATGGCCGACAAGACGAATCAAAACTCGTTAAGCAAGCTCCATTACGAAGCCGGCCCCGCCCATGTCATCGCCCAAATTGAGGCCCTGTTGCGTCAGTTGCACGCGAAGGCGGTTCTGAACGTGCCCGATCCTCTCCGGTCCGCCCGCTTGTTTGCCGCGCTTTTCAAAGGATCCGATCTCCTGATTATCGCACGCTTCGATCAGGCGAGAGCAGAGGACGACAAAGAAATCGAATCCTATTGCCGGTCGGCCGTCGCCATGTTCATCGCCGCGCACGGTGGCAACGACCACGGGGGCGGATATTTGCCGGCCCCAAGGTCAAAAAACAAAATTTGAATCGTGCGTGACCGATGTTGTCAAAATAACCGAGACCGGTTTGAAAATCATGGAGGCTGAAGAGCTTTCGATTGGCGACAAGATCGCGGAAAAAATACGCTTGTTGAACTATCGGTTGCGATACCAGTCCGCACGATGACCCTCGGCAGCGCATTTCCCCGAATCCAGTCCGCCTTCGCCCTGCGGGCTTCGGCTTGACAGCCTTCGTTCGCTTCGCTGGGAGTTCGTGGCACGGGCTTGCCCAGCCGGAGCTCGCGAAGCGACGTTAGGATCGAAAAAGACCCCCTCGGCTCTTTCGCGCTCAGCTCAACCCAATTACGTCGAATGACGCTACTTCGTATTGGAAACCTTTGTCTTACGCACGACTTCGAGAAACGCGCGGATGATCCGGCTGGTTTCGCGTTTCCGCAAAATCACAACATGCGCATAGGTGAAGATTCCCGCATTACTGATTGGGATGAGGCGCAGAGAAGAGTCTGGAACGAACTCGGCTTCGGAGACGTAGCTTATGCCCAACCCGCGAATGACGGCTTCGCGGATCGCCTCGCGGCTTCCGATCTCCATGACGATGCGCGGCTTGATCTTTGCCTTAGCGAGCGCTTGCTCGAACGCGCGTCGCGTCGTAGAGCCGGTCTCACGGATAATTAGTGGTTCGCCTTCGAGTTCGGAGATCTTGACGCTCTTCTGCTTCGCCAGCGGATGATCGGTGCGCACAAAGACGCCGACTGGATGGCGTCTATATGGAAGAGTGAGAAGACGATCGTCCTCATCAATGTGCGCTAGCACCGCGATGTCGCTCTTGTAGTCAAGAAGATCATCGAGGACCTCGTGCGAGTTGCCGAGCTTCACGGCGAGTTCGATCCCCGGATAGGCGCGATTGAAGGCCGCAAGCATCTCGGTGACGTGATAGGGGCCGACCGCGCCAATCGAAAGCCGACCGGTCTTGAGCTCGCGCGACTGCTCCAGGAATGCGACCGCTTCTTCTTCCTCGGCAAACAGGCGCGACGTAATCGCCAGTAGTTGCCGTCCCGTGTCGGTCAACTCGCGGCGGCGGCCCTTCTTGATGAAGAGCTCGACGCCGTACTCCTCCTCCAGCGCGCCGACCTGGGCCGTCAGCGTCGGCTGCGTGATGTGAACTGCATCCGACGCGGCATTGAAGCCGCCTGCAGTCGCCACAGCATGGAAGGAGCGAATCTGGGTATATCGCATAGAACAAATCTATCTATTTCTCTGAAAAAATCAATTTGTCGATGTAACAGCGTTCAGCAATGGTCCGGACCACAACGAGCGCTCACGAGAAGCGCGGAAGCAGCAGCGCTTCAGGCGCGATCAAGGGTGGAACGTTATGCGGTGGGCCTACTGGAATCCCGTAAAAGTTCGCTTCGGCGCAGGGACATTCGATGAAGTCGGAGGTCTGATCGGCAAGCGCCGCTATGCCCTCGTGACCTATAATCAACCGATTTTCAACGACCTGGCGGCGCGCCTTACAAAGGTCGCGGGCGAGCCGGTTGCCGTCATCGACAATATCGAGACCAACCCGGACTGCGCCGATCTGGTGAATTCCTGCCGTGTCTTCGGCGCTGCAACGCAAGCGCCTGAAGTCATCGTTGCCCTCGGTGGAGGCTCGATGATGGATGCGGCCAAGGTGCTGGCTGGAAGCAAGGGCGACTTCGAGAATGTCCGCCGCCATCTTACCGAGAAGGCCCCGCTGGACACGTCGGCGATCGTGCCGATCATTGCGGTGCCGACTACTTCCGGAACAGGCAGCGAAGTCACCCATTGGGCAACCGTGTGGGATTCGGCCAACGGCAGCAAGTATTCGCTGGCGCATCCGTTGCTCTATCCCGAAGCCGCCGTGCTCGATCCGCAGCTTATCCTTGGGGCGCCGCGAGGGCTGACCCTGGCGACCGGTCTCGACTCCCTGTCACATGCGCTCGAGAGCATCTGGAACGTCAACGCCAACTCGGTCTCGGCCGGCTTCGCGGTCGAGGCCGCGCGCGAGATCATCGAAACGCTGCCGCGCCTGCTCGACAATCTCGGCGATATCGATCTGCGCACCCGTCAGGCGCGCGGCAGCCTGCTCGCCGGCTTCGCTTTCTCGCAGACCAAGACGGCTTTGGCCCACAACATCTCCTACGACATTACGCTGAAGATCGGACTGATCCACGGCATCGCCTGTTCGTTCTCGCTGCCGATCGTGATGGGGTGGGCAATAGGCAATAGCCCCGACTGCGACGCCGCACTGCGCCGCATCTTTGGCCCGGACCTCAGCGAAGGTGTCCGCAAGCTGCGGTCTTTCCTCGAGGGGATCGGCGTCAAGACTGATCCTGCCACCTACGGCGTTTCGCCGGCGGAATGGACACGCCTGGTCGAGAAGGCGCTGGAAGGCGAGCGCGGCAGGAATTTCATTGGAAGGCAGACGGTCAAGGCAGCGTAGTGAAACAGACCTAGAGGCGAACACGCCCATCACAAACCACCGGCAATGGTCAAAAAGACCAACGGAATCACAGGAGGAAAACATGAACATCACGCGTCGGAAAATGCTCGTCGGGTCCGTTGCTGTGGCCGGCGCCTTGGTCGCCATGCCGAATGTGTTGCGTGCAGAGGGTGTGATCCGCGTCGGTCTCATTCCATCAGAAGATTCTCGCGCGATGCTGGCGTCGAGCCAGCAGCTGCTCGATGCGCTCGAAAAGAATCTCGGCATGAAGGTGCAGGGGTTCGTTGCCGCCGACTACAACGGCGTCATCGAGGCGATGCGCGCCGGTCACATCGAGGTAGCCTATCTCGGACCGTTCTCCTATGTGCTCGGCGCCTCCGTGGCCAACATCGAGGCGTTTGCTACCGCCGAGACACAAAAGTCCGGACGTACTTTCTATCACAGCCAGATCATCACACGGAAAGACAGTGGCATCAAGGACATCAACGATCTGAAGGGCAGGACCTTCGCGTTCGTCGATCCGTCTTCGACTTCCGGCCATCTCTTCCCCAAGGCCGGCCTGCTCAAGCTCGGAATCGACCCGGAGAAGTTCTTCGGCCGCGTTCTTTTCACCGGCTCGCACGATGCCAACGCACTGGCGGTCGCCAACAAGCGTGTCGACGCGGCCACCATCGCTGACCGCATCTTCGACGCCGCAGTGCAGAAGAATCTCGTCAAGCGCGAGGACATCCACGTCGTGTGGAGTTCTGACCCGATCCCGGAATCGCCGACGGTGTGGCGCAAGAATCTGACACCGGAACTGAAGGCAAAGATCAAGACCGCGTTCTTGAACATCAAGGACATCACCTGGGCCGACCAGGGCAAGCTCAACCGCTTCGTCGAAACCAACGATGCAGCCTACGATGTGATTCGGGATACCGCAAAGGCGCTCAATCTCGATCTGAAAAAGATGAAATGAGCCCGCTGCGCTGACCCGCCGTAACCAACCCTCCGGCATAGGATTGCTCAGATGATCAAGATCGCAGGTTTGAAGAAATCTTACGGCGGGAAGCCGGTGCTCCAGGGCATCGACCTCGAAGTCAAGTCAGGCGAATTCCTCGTCGTGCTGGGGCCGAGCGGCGCCGGAAAATCCACCATGCTCCGTTGCATCAACGGCCTCACGCCGCCGGACGCCGGCCAGATCGTCATCGACGGCACGATCTTCGACTCCAAACGCGCGGCCGGCGGACGCTTGCGCCCGGTCGCGATGATCTTCCAGCACCACAACCTGGTAAAGCGACTCACCGTACTCAAGAACATCCTGGTCGGTCGCATGGCCGGGATGTCGTCGATCCTCTCGGCGCTTCAAATCTTCCCGACGAAGGACGTCGAGATCGCAATGGAATGTCTTCAGCGCGTCGAGCTGACACACAAGGCAATGGCGCGCGCCGACCAGCTCTCCGGCGGCGAGCAGCAGCGCATCGGCATTGCCCGTGCGCTGGCCCAACGCCCGGCGGTCATCCTGTGCGACGAGCCGGTGGCCAGCCTCGACCCGAAAACCTCGCGTGTCGTGCTCGGCTATCTCAAGACGATCTGCAAGGAAGAAGGCATCGCCGTCATCTGCAATCTGCATCAGGTCGACTACGCAGTCGAATTTGGCGAGCGCATCGTTGGTCTCTCGGGCGGCAAAGTGGTGTTCGACGATACGCCGGACCACCTCACTGTCGACGTCGTGCACCAGATCTATCCGGGATTGGAAGATCCGGGCGTCGCCCGCGTGTTGCGGCCGAATGCCGGCCCACGCCTGGTGTCGAATTCGCTCGATCCCATCGCCCTTGCGGCATCCGCCTGAGCAGGAGACGACCATGTCCAGCTACCAACTCGTTCTTCGTCCGCCTCAGGGCCGCTTCGGCTGGTGGGGCACCGGCGTCCTCGGTCTGGTGATCGTGGGCTTCCTCTATTGGGCTGCAGTCGGATCGCAGATCAACGCGGCCAATCTCTGGAACGGCATCCCTTATATGTGGGACTTTCTGGTCCGCATGATGCCGCCGAATCCGGAGTTCATTGAGAAGCTCTGGCGGCCCGCGCTGGAAAGCCTGCAGGTCGCGATCTGGGGAACGTTGCTCGGCGTGGCGATCTCGCTGCCGATCAGCTTTTTTGCGGCTCGCAACCTTTCACCGCATCCGGCGATTTATCACTTCACCCGCCAAGTGCTGAACTGCATGCGCGGCATCAACGAGATTATCCTGGCGCTGATCTTCGTCGCCGCCATCGGCCTCGGCCCGTTCGCCGGCGTGCTCGCTCTCGCCATCCACGGCGCGGGTATGCTCGGCAAGTTCTTTGCCGAAGCCATGGAAGACATCGACGAAGGTCCGCTCGAAGCGTTCCGCTCGGCGGCCGCCGGCCCGTTCAAGACCTTCTTCTTCGGCGTGCTGCCGCAAGTGCTGCCGGCCTGGCTCGGTACCATCTTCTACCGTCTCGAGACCAACGTGCGCCAATCCACCGTGCTCGGCATGGTCGGCGCGGGCGGCATCGGTTTCGAACTCGTGTCCTCGATGAAGCTGTTCCAATATCAGGACACGGCGACCTGCATCCTGGTCATCCTTGCGATGGTGTTGGTCACCGACCTCCTTTCCTCCCGCGTCCGCTCGATGATCCGCTGACGCAACTCGGCCGGCACCGAACATTGCCGGGCACTTTATCCGCCTCTCGGTATTGCCGGGAAAAGGTACCCCCTTAGAGCGTCACCGCGTGGCGCAACACTGGAAAGGATGAGCCATGCTCACACGTACTCCCGCTTTCGTGACGACGAATGGCCGAAGCTATCGCGTCCCCAATACCCCGACCGTCGTCATTTGTATCGACGGTTCCGAGCCCGGCTATATCGAGCGCGCTATCGAGAAGGGACTCTGCCCCAACCTCGAACGGATACTGAAGACCGGCACGAACACGCTCGCGCTGTCGGTGATCCCGAGTTTCACAAACCCGAACAACCTGTCGATCATCACCGGCCGACCGCCGGCCGTGCACGGCATCGCCGGCAACTTCTTCTATGACCGCGAGGCAAAGCAGGAAGTAATGATGAACGACGCCCGCTTTCTGCGCGCACCCACGATCCTCGCCGAGTTCCAGAAGGCCGGCAGCAAGGTCGCCATGGTGACCGCGAAGGACAAGTTGCGCACGCTGCTGGGGAAGGGCCTCGACTTCCAAAAGGGAACCGCCATCGCGTTCTCGTCGGAGAAGGCCGACAAGGCCAACATGGCCGAAAACGGCATCGAAAACGTGCTCGAATTCGTCGGCATGAAGTTGCCGGAAGTCTATTCGGCCGATCTGTCGGAGTTCGTCTTCGCGGCCGGCGTCGAGCTGCTCAAGACCTTCCGGCCGGACGTGATGTATCTTTCGACCACGGACTACGTGCAGCACAAGGCGGCGCCGGGTTCTGCGATCGCCGACAGCTTCTACAAGATGTTCGACCGCTACGTCGGAGAGCTCGATGCGCTGGGCTGCGTGCTGGTGATGACCGCCGATCACGGCATGAACGACAAACATCTGCCAAACGGCGAGCCGGACGTCATCTACCTGCAGGAGATCCTTGACGGGAAATTCGGTGCCGGGATGACGCGCGTGATTCTGCCGATCACAGACCCGTACGTCGCGCATCATGGTGCGCTCGGCTCATTCGCGACTGTCTACGTCGATAACGACAAGCGGCAAGCCGTGCTCGATCACATCAAGACTATCGCGGGGGTCGAGGTTGCGATCCCGGCGGAAGAGGCGTGCAAGCGGTTCGAGCTTCCGGCCGACCGTATTGGCGACGTCGTCGTGCTGTCGTCGAAACACAAGGTGCTCGGCACCTCCGCCGCCAAGCACGATCTGTCGGGACTAACTGAGCCGCTGCGTTCGCACGGCGGTCTCACGGAGCAGACCGTGCCGATGATCGCGAATCGAAAGATCGTGGTTCCTGCCGGCCGTACGCTGCGCAATTTCGACGTATTCGACGTCGCGTTGAATCTCGTAGCCTGAGGATCGATGCCATGAACGTGCCTTTCAGTTACGCAGCAAAGCGAGAGGCGTTGCGCATTGCCGGCAAACACGTCACGACCGACGATGTGATCGAGGTCCGCAATCCCTACGACGGGTCGCTCGTCGGCACCGTGCCGGCAGCGCGCCCCGAACACGTGCGCGAAGCGTTTGGCAAGGCGAAAGCGTTCAAGCCAAAACTGTCGCGCTTCGAGCGTCAGCAAATTCTGCAGAAGGCTGCTGAACTGCTGCGCGGTCGGCGCGCATCCTTCGCGCGTATCATATCCGCGGAGTCCGGCCTCTGCTGGAAGGACGCGATCTACGAGTCGACGCGCGCCTACGACGTCTGGTCGTTCGCCGCACAACTCGCGGTCAAGGACGACGGCGAGTCCTATGCCTGCGACATCTCGCCGAACGGCAAGGCGCGCCGTATCCACACGCTGCGGACCCCGTTGCTGGGCGTCATCTCGGCGATCACGCCATTCAATCATCCGCTCAACATGGTGAGCCACAAGCTCGCGCCTGCGATCGCAACGAACAACCGGGTCGTTCTCAAACCGACTGAGCTGACTCCGCTGACCGCACTTGCACTCGCGGACGTGCTCTACGAAGCGGGACTGCCGCCTGAGATGCTCTCCGTGGTCACGGGTAATCCGTCCACGATGGGTGATGCGATGATCACGGATCCGGACGCAGACCTGGTTACTTTCACGGGCTCCGTTCGGGTCGGCAAGCACATCGCCCGCACCGCAGGCTACAAGCGTATCGTGCTCGAACTCGGCGGCAACGATCCGCTGATCGTCATGGAGGACGCCGACCTCGACAAGGCGGCCGAGCTGGCCGTGCAGGGCGCGACGAAGAATTCGGGCCAGCGCTGCACAGCGGTGAAGCGCATTCTCGTCGTCGAGAAGATCGCCGATGAATTCTCGAAATGCGTGCTCGAAAAGGCCAGGAAGCTGAAATGCGGTGACCCGGCCGATCCGGAAACCGATGTTGGCACGGTCATCAATGAACGATCCGCTGTTCTGTTCGAGAACCGTGTCAATGACGCGGTGACGAAGGGCGCCGAGCTGCTTCACGGCAACGATCGCCAGGGCGCCCTTTATGCCCCAACCGTCGTCGACCGCGTGCCGTACGATTGCGAACTCGTGCATGAGGAGACGTTTGGACCAGTGATCCCGATGATTCGCTGTCCGAACGACATCGCAGAGGTGATCCGCATTTCAAATTCGACAGCCTACGGGCTGTCTTCCGGAGTTTGCACAAATCGCCTCGATTACATTACGCGCTTCATCAACGAACTTGAGGTCGGCACCGTGAACGTGTGGGAGGTGCCGGGCTATCGCACCGAGATGTCGCCGTTCGGCGGCATCAAGGACTCCGGGCAGGGCTACAAGGAGGGAGTTGTGGAGGCCATGAAAGGGTTCACCAACGTCCGGACGTACTCGCTGCCCTGGCAGGGTTAAGTTGTTGCGGAGCCGCTCATGCTTTTTTGAGAGACTTGGCTCAACCCCCGATTGAAGGAGGTCGGGGCAATTCAGTTGTGGGTAAGGATTTTTGCCTGCAATCGCGCCGAAGAGCCCGTTGTCGGGCAGGCCCATGGGCGTTTTTCAAATTGCGCGATCATTGAATAGTGCCCCTGATTTGCCCGACGTGTCAAAATGTTCTCGCGGGATTGCAAGCATCCATGCCAGCGACCATTGCTACTTTGCATGGGGTTGTTTTCGAGATTTTGGTTGGGACCGCAGGGCGGTCCGCCCTTCGCCGCTCCAGTCCGTCTTCGCTTTCGCTTTGCTCAAGCTACGCCGGACACCACGCTTCACCCTTCGGCCCCGCGTGGCTGCGCCACGCGTAGCCCGAAGGGCGAAGCGTGGTGGGCCCGGCAGGACTCGAACCTGCAACCAGACCGTTATGAGCGGCCGGCTCTAACCATTGAGCTACAGGCCCCGCCGCGGAGCGGCCGCGGGGAGAGGGCGGCCGGCAACGGTGCCGCCATCGTTTACAGGCATGACAGCGATACGGCAATGCCGACCTTCCGGGCCGAAACGCGCTTTCACAAGCGCTCGGGCTTGCCTACAACCTTCCGTGCATCATCGTCACCGAACGTTTGAGGCCAACAATGAAACTCGCTGGGATTGCCTGCGCCGGCCTGCTGCTGCTTGCGGGCAGCGCCGGGGCACAGGAGGGAGGCAAGGCCATTACCAAAACCACGATCAGCCTGGGAACCGCGACGCCGGGCGGCGGGTTTCCGGTTTATGGCAATGCATTTGCGGAAGTGATGAATGCCGCCGATCCGGCGCTGTCGATCGACCCGCGCAACACCAAGGGCTCCAACGAAAACATTCCGCTGCTGGAATCCGGCCAGCTCGATATCGCGCTGGTGGCGGGGGAGCCCGCCTACGAAGCCTTCATGGGCATCGGCCGGCCGGCGACGAAGCTGAAAATCCTGACCGCGATGTATTCCAGCCCCGGCATGTTCGTGGTGCGGGCGGACAGTCCCTACAAGACGATCAGGGATCTGGTCGGCCAGCCGGTTGCGTTCGGCGCGAAGGGCTCGGGCCTGCCGATCCTGTCGCGCTATATCCTCGACGGCATCGGGCTGAAGCAGGACGAGGACTTCAAGTCGATCTATCTCGACCGCGCCGGCGACGGCCCCGCCATGGTCCAGGACGGTCGCGCCGCCGCGCTGTGGGGCGCGGGCGTCGGCTGGCCCGGCTTTGCGGCGATGGTGCAAGCTCCCGGCGGCGCGCGATTTATCGCACCCGATGCCAGTGAGATCGCGCGCGTCCGTGCCAAGCATACGTTCCTTAAACCGCTGACGGTCCCCGCCAACAGCTATCCGAACCAGCCGGCCGCGATCGATTCCATAGGCTCCTGGAGCTTTGTGCTGGCGCGTGAAAGCCTGCCCGACGACGTCGCCTACCGGTTGGCGCGCACGCTGCATGGGCAGGAGGCCGCGCTGTGCAAGAAGCTGCCGCAGGCCTGCGAGACCACGGCTGCGAACACGGTTGCGGCGGCGCCGAATGCGGGACTGATCCATCCCGGCGTGATGAAGTACTTCCGCGAGGCGGGGGTGGTGAAATGACCTTTGCCTTGGCTTGCGCGTCAGCGCGAGGCAACGCAACGGTCATCCCGGGGCGCGAGCAAAGCGAGCGAACCCGGGATCTCGAGATTCTCAGGTGCGCAATTGCGCACCATAGTTCGCTTGCGCGCCCCGGAATGACTGCTACGCAGTCACTTTTTCGCCATCGCGCACGCCGGATCGGGCGGGCCGAACGCTTCGTCGCCGGAGATCTTGGCGAGGATCTGATAGTAGTCCCACGGATATTTCGATTCATCCGGCTTCTTGACCTGCACCAGCCACAGGTCGTGCACCATCAGATTGTCCTCGCGCAGTTTGCCGTTGCGGGAGAAGAAATCCTCGATCGGCTTTTCGCGCATCTTCGCTGCTACCTTCAGCGGCTCGTCGGTGCCGGCTTCCTTGATGGCGTTGAGATAGCTCATGACCGAGGAGTAGACGCCGGCCTGCCACATCGTCGGCATCCGGTTCATCTTGGCGAAGTAGCGCTTCGACCATTCGCGGGTCTTGTCGTCCATGTCCCAATAGAACGACGTCGTCAGCAACAGCCCCTGCGCTGCCGGTAACCCAAGCGAATGGATGTCGGTGATCAACGCGAGCAGCGCGGCCATCTGCTGGCCGCCCTTGAAGACGCCGAACTCCGCGCCGGTCTTGATCTCGTTCATGTTGTTCGGAGGACCGGCGGCAATGCCGATGATCTTGGCTTTTGAGGCCTGGGCCTGCAGCACGAAGGATGACAGATCAGGCGTGGCAAGCGGCGGGCGCACCGAGCCCAGCACCTTGCCGCCATTGGCCGTGACGACGGTGGAAGCATCGCGCTCCAGCGAGTGACCGAACGCATAGTCGTCGGTGATGAAGAACCAGCTATCGCCGCCGCGCTTCACCACCGCCTGCGCGGTGCCGACCGCCAGCGCGCGGGTATCGAACACCCACTGTATCGCGTGTGGCGAACAGAACTTGCCGTGGAAGTCTGCGGTGCCGGTCGAGTGCACGATCAACAGCTTCTTCTTTTCGTTGGTGATGTTCTGCACCGCAAGCCCGACCGCGGAAACCGGAACGTCGAGGATCACGTCGACCTGATCGACGTCATACCAGCGCCGCGCGATGCCGCCGCCGATATCCGGCTTCAACTGGTGATCGCCGACGATGATGCTGATCGGCTTGCCCAGCACCTTGCCGCCGAAATCGTCCACCGCCATTTGTGCGGCAGTGACCGAGCCCTGGCCGGTCGCCGTGGCCGCCGGGCCATTCATGTCAGTGAGAACGCCGAGCTTGACGACGTCGTCCGAGACTTGGGCGAGCGCGGCGGTCGATGCCAGCAGCGCGGCCATGAGCACGGCAAGCCTGGATAGTTTCCTGGCGAACATCCTGTCTTCTCCCTAGGAATCAGCACATTGGCCGTTGGTGTTTTCAGGCGGTTGGTTTCGCCAATTGGTCTCATTTGCAACTATTTCGCGCCGACGTCAACGTGGGTCGGATGGGCTAAACCACGCGCGCGATATCCGGTTCTATTTATTTTCCGCCCGATTCAGGGCATAGGCGAGCCTCAATGACTCCGAACCAGCGCTTGCCGATTTCGCTGACGCCGCTCGATGTGGCGCTCGCCGCGTTGCTGGAGGGCGTGGACCCGGTCGCGCCGGTGGAACTGACATTGGCGGAAGCGCTGCGCTGTATTGCCGCGGATATGCCGGGGCTCGACGCCCACCCGCCGCGCGATATCGCTGCCGCGGACGGCTATGCATTGCGCGCGCGCGACCTTGTCGGCGCATCCTCCTATTCGCCGCTGCCATTAACGGCGACGCCGGTGTGGGTCGAGGCCGGCGAGATCATTCCTGACAACTGCGACTGCGTGCTGGATTCAGATTCTGTCGAGATGTCCGGTCCGCTCGTGCAGGTGCTGGCGGAGGCGATCCCGGGGCAGGGCGTGCGCCGCACCGGCAGCGATATCGCAGCGGGCAGCCGTCTCGTTGAAGCCGGCCGGCGCGTGCTGCCGCGCCATCTGATGATCGCCCGCGCCGCAGGAATGGCGCGATTGAGCGTGCGCCGTCCGCGCCTGCACATCGTCAATATTCCCGGCGGCACGGTAACCGCGGATCTGGTTGCCGAGAGCGCGCGGGCCGCGGGCGGTGAGGTCGTCTTGGTCGCGGCTGCAGGTCGCGATGCCGCATCGATTACCGCGGCGATCGATGACGGTGCGTGCGATCTGCTGCTGATCGTCGGCGGCTCCGGTGTCGGACGCACCGACACGGCGGTGACGGCATTGGGCGCGCGCGGGAAGATTCTCGCACATGGCATTGCCCTGCAACCAGGTCGCACTTCGGCCGTTGGTCGTGCACGCAAGACGCCGGTCGTGGTGTTGCCAGGCGCGCCCGACCAAGCCTTGGCGGCGTGGTGGACGCTCGCGCTTCCCGCGCTCGATCGTTTATCGGGCCGCCGGCGGCGCAGCACGCTCAATCTGCCGCTGGCGCGCAAGATTGCTTCAAGCGTCGGCATTGCCGAGATCGTGCTGCTGGAACGAGAGCAGGATACCTGGGTCCCGCTGGCGGTGGGCGAATTGTCGCTCGATGCGATTGCGCGCGCCGAGGCCTGGCTCGCGGTGCCCGCCGGCTCGGAAGGATTTGCGGCGGGCACCCGGGTCGATGCCTATATGTTGCAGGAGTGATATGGGTTCGGGAATGACGAATACGCCCTCGCCGAAAGGCGGCGACAATATCGATCAGGATCAATTCCTGACTATCCTGTCGCGAGAGGATGCGCTGGCGCGGTTTGAAGCCGCGCTGTTTCCGCGTGCGGTCGCGAGCGAGAAGCGCTCGCTTGCGGACGCGCTCGGCTGCGCGCTTGCCGAGGACGTCGTGGCGCCGATCGATGTGCCGCCATTCGATCGCTCTAATGTCGATGGCTTTGCGGTGCGTTCGGCCGACCTTGCTTCGGCCGGCGAGGCTTCACCGGTGCGCGTGATGCTGAACGACGAAGCGATCGCGTGCGGCACCGCCCCAACGCGGCCGGTCCTGTCGGGAACAGCCACGCCGATCGCGACCGGCGGTCCGGTGCCGCGCGGGGCGGACGCCGTTGTCATGGTCGAGCATACCCAGCCGGCGGGACATCGTGCGATCGACGTCCGCCGCGCCGCTTCGCCCGGGCAATTCGTGTCCTATGCCGGCTCCGATATCGCCCGTGGCGAGGCGCTGCTGCGCGCCGGGACCATCATCGGCTCGCGCGAGATCGGGATGCTGGCGGCCTGCGGCATCGCGGAGGTGACCGTCGCGCAGCGGTCGCGCGTTGCGATCATTTCCACCGGCGACGAACTGGTGCAGCCCGGCCATTCCCTGCGGCCGGCCGCGATCTACGACACCAACGGCGCGATCGTCACGGCGGCGATCACGGAGAATGGCGGCGAGGCAAAATTTCTCGGCGCCATCGCCGATGATGAGGCGCAACTCGAATCCGCGATGCGCGAAGCACTCGCGAGCAGCGACATGCTGGTGCTGTCAGGCGGTACTTCCAAGGGCGCGGGCGACGTGTCGCACCGCATCATCGGCCGGCTCGGCAAGCCCGGCATCATCGCCCATGGTGTCGCGCTGAAGCCAGGCAAGCCGCTGTGCCTTGCGGTATGCGACGGCAAGCCTGTCATCATCCTGCCGGGATTTCCGACCTCGGCGATGTTCACCTTCCACGACATGATCGTGCCGGTGCTGCGGCGGATGGCCGGCCTACCGCCGCGTTCGGACGCCAAGGTCAATGCCCGCGTTCCCGTGCGGATCGCGTCCGAACTCGGCCGCGCCGAATTCGTCATGGTGTCGCTGGTTGAAGGCGCGGATGGGCTGATCGCGTACCCCACAGGCAAGGGCTCCGGCGCCATCACCTCCTTTGCCCAGGCCGACGGCTTTCTGCGCATCGATGCGCTGGCGGACCAGATGCCGGCTGGCAGCGAGGCCGAGGTGACGCTGTTCACGCCGCATGTGCGGGTACCCGATCTCGTCATCGTCGGCAGCCACTGCACCGGGCTCGATCTCGTCACAGCGCCGCTGGCGCATGCCGGACTCACCGTGCGCTCGATCGCCGTCGGAAGCCTCGGTGGGCTCTCGGCCGCCATGCGCGGCGAATGTGACTTTGCCCCGATCCATTTGTTCGACGAGAAGACGGAGACCTACAACACGCCGTATCTCAGCAACGGGCTCGAACTGGTACCGGGATGGCGTCGCATGCAAGGCATCGTATTCCGCAAGGGCGATCGGCGCTTCGAAGGCCTGAGCGCCGAGGACGCGGTGCGTGCCGCGCTGGCCGACCCGGCCTGCATCATGGTCAATCGCAACCAGGGCGCCGGCACGCGCATCCTGATCGACCGGCTGCTCGGCGGTGCGCGCCCCGAAGGCTACTGGAATCAGCCGCGTTCGCACAATGCGGTGGCTGCAGCGGTCGCACAGCACCGTGCCGATTGGGGCATGACCATTGCGCCGGTCGCGCATGCGTCAAACCTGGGTTTCATTCCCTTTGCCGAGGAGCATTATGATTTCGCGCTGGTGACGGCGCGCAAGCAACGGCCGGCGGTGCAGGCGTTTCTCGACGCGCTGGCGTCGGACGGGGCGCGCGCGGCGCTCGAGCAGGCAGGTTTCCGGCCGGCCTGAAGCGTCCGCGGGCTGAAGGAGCCGCCAACAGAAGCGGCTCGGGCAGGGATGGGAATGGCAAGACCGCTATCGATCGCGATCGTCGGCGCCGGCATGGGTGGGCTCGCAACCGCCGCGGCGCTCAGGCGGGTCGGCATCGATGTCAGGGTCTATGAACAGGCCACGCAATTCGCGCGGATCGGGGCCGGCATCCAGATCGGCTGCAATGCGATGAGGGTGTTGCGCGCCCTGGGGCTGGAGGCGCGGCTGCGCGCGGAAGCTTTCTATCCGCGTTCCTGGAATAACCGCGACTGGCGCACCGGCGACATCAAGTTCGACATGATCTTCGGCGAACGCGCCGAACAGAAATTCGGCGCGCCCTATCTTTTGGCGCATCGCGGCGATCTGCATGCGGCGCTCGCCAGCGCCGTCCCCAATGCCTGCATCAGGCTCAACCACAAACTGGTCGGGCTGGAGGAAACCGGCGAGGGCGTCCGGCTCGCCTTTAGTAACGGCGAAACCGCAACGGCCGACGCCGTGATCGGCGCCGACGGCGTTCATTCGGTCGTGAGAGATATCCTGTTCGGTGCCTCACCGGTGAACTTCACCGGGCGGATCGCCTACCGCACCACCTATCCCGCCGCGCTGCTCGGCGGCGCAGAGATCGACGACTGCACCAAATGGTGGGGCGAGGACCGCCACATCGTCATCTATTACGTCAAGCCGGACCGCAGTGAGATCTATCTCGTCACCAGCCAGCCGGAGCCGGATTTCCGGATTGAATCATGGTCGGCGAAAGGCGATGTCAGGGAATTGCGCAAGGCGTTCGCCGGCTTCCACCGCCAGGTCGAGCAAGTGCTGGCCGCGTGCCCCGACGTGCACAAATGGGCGATCGTCGATCGCAATTCGCTGGAGCATTGGGCGGATCGCAATGTGACGTTGCTTGGCGATGCCTGCCATCCGATGACGCCTTACATGGCGCAAGGCGCGGCGATGGCGATCGAGGACGCCGCCGTGCTGTCGCGTTGCCTCGAGGGCGTCGAGCGGGAAGGCGTTGCCAATGCATTCCGCCGCTTCGAGGCCACGCGCAAGGAGCGAACCACGCGCATTCAAGCGACCTCGCGCGCGAATACCTGGCTCAGCGGCAAAACCGATACCGACTGGGTGTACGGCTACGACGCCTGGACCGTACCGCTGGCAGCGCGTAACTTCTCTTTGATTTGAGCGTGATCTCTTCGGAAAACCGGTTCCCACTTTGCGCTGACGCGGCCCGTCGGGTCCGGATCATGCTCTAGCCCTGAACGCGCAGCAGCTCGCTTATGATCCGTGGCTTCATCCAGCCGACATTGTCCACAATTTCCCTGCGCAGCGTGTCCTGTTCGGCCTCGTATTGCTCTCGCGTTATGCCTTGGCCACCCATCGCGGTAACTCCGAACGCTTCGAGCGCGAGATCATGGCGCTGCTTCCAGTCGATCACGCGCTTGGTCATGACCTCCGTAACCGCAGGCACCGTGCCGGGATGGCCTGCAATGTCACAGAGCTCTTTGGTGCGTACATCCGCCGCCAACATCAATACGTTCCAGTCATCGTATCCGATGAGGTTCATCTGGGCATATAGAAACGCACCATGCTCGCCGTCCCAGATTGTGTGGTCGATGACCAGAAATGGCGCGGCGCGGCAATAGCCGTAGCGCGTGGTCATTTCGCGGTTGAAAGCCTCGGTGCGCTCATCCAGTCGCTTCTTGGCCGCGGCAAAGAGAGCGATATAATCCTGTGCCGTGGGCAGGATGTTGCGCGCATCATCCGGAGCAAAGCCGACTTCCCGCAGAAATTTGCCGATCTTTGGATCGTCCCAGAGTTCCTTGGAGAAAACGCGGGTCACACCATCTGCGTCCGGTGTCGGACGCATCGTCTCTTTCAATTCGGAAAAGCTTGGTTGCTTGGTGCCGAAAGTCGTCCTGCGTCCGAACATGGCCACGGCCTCGCGTTAGATCCGCCGTGGCTACGTTATTGGCAAGTACATTAAATCGTATTTAATCTGAATCTGAAATCACCACCGATTTCGTCAATATCCAGGTAGCTTGGTGGATTGCTGCCGAGTCTATTCACGGTCGTTTTTCGCAAGGGGCGGGACAGGGCTGCTGGCGCATACATGGCGCGTGTCCCGGACGCGGTGCAGCGTGTAACGCTGCTCCGCAGGGCCGGGATCCACTCTTCGCCGGGAGGCATGGACCCCGGCTCAGCAGCGCAGCATTGCATGCTGCGTTGCGTCCGGGGGACGAAGCCTAGCCGCCATCCAGCGCGGCCAGCCGTTCCGCTTCCGCGATGTCGTCCATGGTGTTGGCGTTGAAGAACGGATCGAGCGGCGTGGCCGGCCATGTCACCGTGGCGAGCCTGTAGCGCGCGGTCCAGCGATCGATCTTCCTGATGTCCTCGACGACCAGCGCGTGGCGAAGTTGTTCGCGCAAGCTGACGCTCCATAATCCGATTACCGGATGCGACTGGCCATCGGAGGCGGCAACGGCCAACTCGGCATTCTCAATTTCCACCGCGTCATACAGCCTGGAGACCAGATCGCGCGGCAGGAATGGGCAGTCTGCGGCGGCGCTGAGAACAAATTTTACATCGGGCCGGTTCACCGCGGCCCAATCGAGTGCGGCCAGAATGCCGGCGAGCGGGCCAGGAAAATCGGCGACGCCATCGGCAATGACCGGCAGGCCGAACGCGGCGAAGCGTGCTGGGTCACCATTGGCGTTGAGGATCAGGCCGTCGCATTGCGGCGCTAGGCGCGCGATCACGCGATCGAGGATGGTGCGGCCGGCGATCGTGCGCATCGGCTTGTCGCCGCCACCCATCCGCCGCGCGAGGCCGCCGGCGAGCAGCACGCCTGGAATTTTACTCGTCACGCTCTTCGCCCTTGCGCTTGTGCCGCGCGGATTCTTCCTCGACATAGTCGAGGTCCTGGTCGAACACGATCCGCTCCTGTCCTGACAGCACAATGAAGCGCTTGCCGCGCGTGCGGCCAACCAGCGTCAGCCCGACCTGCCGCGCCAGCTCGACGCCCCACGCGGTGAAGCCCGAGCGCGAAACCAGGATGGGAATGCCCATCCGTACCGTCTTGATCACCATCTCAGAGGTGAGCCGGCCCGTGGTGTAGAGGATCTTGTCGGCGGGATCGACGCCGTGGCGATAGATCCAGCCGGCAATCTTATCGACGGCGTTATGACGGCCGACGTCCTCGGTGTAGCAGACGGGTGTGCCTTCCTTGCACAGCACGCAGCCATGGATCGCGCCGGCCTCCAGATAGAGCGAGGGCATGGTGTTGATCGTGCGCGTCATCTGGTAGAGCCACGAGGTGCGCAGCTCCGCCTTCGGCAGCGCCACGCTTTCCACCGCTTCAAGCAGGTCGCCGAACGCGGTGCCCTGTGCACAGCCGGACGTCTGCGTGCGTTTCTTCAGCTTGGCTTCGAAATTGGTGTGGTGCTCGGTGCGCACCACCACGACCTGAAGGTCGTCGTGATACTCGACCTCGGTGACGACGTCGTCATATTTCAGCATGTTCTGGTTCAGGAGATAGCCGAGCGCCAGATATTCCGGATAGTCGCCGATCGTCATCATGGTGACGATCTCCTGTGCGTTCAAATACAGCGTCAGCGGCCGCTCCACCGGCACCCGGATTTCGACCGTCGCACCCGTCTGGTCGGTCCCGGCGACGCGCTCGGTCAGCCGCGGATCCTCGGGGTTCGGCACGATCAGGGGGGCCGGGGCTTTTTCCATCTTCATCATAGGACGCAGGTTAGCATGACAAGGGCCTCCAGCCGATATAAAGCATTTCCGGGCATGAACAATGCGGCCTTCAGCCGTCATTGCGAGCGCAGCGAAGCAATCCATGCTTCGGCAAATGCGGGACGATGGATTGCTTCGTCGCTTCGCTCCTCGCAATGACGGTGGAAGGGCTGCCGCCGGAGAACGCAATGAAAGTGATAGGCCTCGCGGGATGGAGCGGCGCCGGCAAGACCACCTTGCTGACGCGGGCGATCCCGCAATTCCTAAAACAGGGCCTGCGCGTGTCCGTGATCAAGCACGCCCATCACGCCTTCGACGTCGACGTGCCCGGCAAGGATTCCTGGCGGCACCGCGAGGCCGGTGCGGCCGAAGTTCTGGTCTCATCAGGGCGGCGCTGGGCCTTGATGCATGAGCTGCGCGGGGCGCATGAGCCGCGATTGCCGGAACTGCTGGCGAAGATGTCGCCGGTCGATCTCGTCGTCGTCGAGGGCTTCAAGCGCGAGCCGCACCGCAAGATCGAGGTCTATCGCGCCGCGAATGAAAAACCGCTGCTGTTCCCCGACGATCCCGGTATCGTCGGGCTAGCGACCGATACGGCGGTTGAAACCAAGTTGCCGACTGCCCATCTCGACGATATCGAGGCGGTGGCGGCGATGATGTTGCGGTCTGCAATATCGCTGGAAGACGTGCTGGCGAAATGCGAAGCTGAGGGCTGATCAGGCACATGGCGCAATTGTCCGACGATTGCTTTGCCTTCGGCGGTCCGATGATGTCGGTCGATGAGGCCGTCGGCCTTATTGCCACGCGTGTGACGCCGGTCGTGGATATCGAGACGGTTACGCTTGCCCGCGCCGATGGCCGCATTCTGGCGCACGAGATCCTGGCGCCGCTGCCGCTGCCGCCCTTCACCAATTCCGCCGTCGACGGCTATGCGGTTGGGAGCCGCGACCTGCCGCAGCAGGAAGAGCAAACGTTTCCGGTCACCGGCCGCGTTCAGGCGGGCAGTTCGGCATCTGCGCCTCTCAAGCCGGGGCAGGCAATGCGCATCTTCACCGGTGCGCCGATGCCCGAAGGCGCAGATACCGTGTTTATGCAGGAAGACGTGCGCGTCGAGGGCGACAAGGTGGTGCTTCCCGCAGGCCTCAAGCCGGGCGCCAATGTACGCCCCGCGGGCGAAGACATTGCTTCAGGTTTTGCGGCGCTGCAGGGCGGCCAGCGGCTGCGGCCGCAGGACGTTGCGCTCGCCGCAGCCTTTGGCCTGACACAACTCGATGTCACAAGGCGCATTCGCGTCGCGGTGTTTTCCACCGGCAACGAACTGGCCTCGCCGGGCGAAGCGCGCGCCGCGGTGCAATTGTTCGATTCAAACCGTTTCATGCTGATGGCAATGTTGTCGCGGCTCGGCTGCGAGGTCAGCGATCTCGGCATTATCAGGGATGATCGCGCCTCGCTGGCCCGCGCGCTGCAGGACGTCGCCGGCAGCCATGATTTGATGCTCACGACGGGCGGCGTTTCGACCGGCGAGGAGGACCATGTCAAGGCAAGCGTCGAAAGTGTCGGCAGGCTTGTGTTGTGGCGGATGGCAATCAAGCCGGGACGCCCCGTCGCGATGGGCATCATCGGCGGCACGCCCTTCATCGGATTGCCGGGCAATCCGGTGGCGAGTTTTGTCACTTTCGTTCACGTGGTGCGGCCGACCATTCTGGCGCTGTCCGGTGCCCGGCCGGAGCCGCTTCGGCCGATGCCGGTTCGCGCCGCCTTCAGCTACAAGAAGAAGATTTCGCGCCGCGAATATGTCCGCGTCAGCTTGCGCAAGGGTGCCGATGGCGCGCTCGAAGCGGTGAAATTTCCGCGCGAAGGCGCGGGACTGCTGTCGTCGCTGGCGGACACCGATGGCCTGGTCGAACTCGGCGAGGACGTCACGCAGGTGTCGCCCGGCCAGACAGTCGGGTTCCTGTCTTATGCAAGCCTGATCAACTGATGTCCGTTGACGATGCAGGCCCCCTTCGCCATGGTCGGCCCATGACGACGACAAAACTCGATCTCGCTGGCCTGAAATGCCCGTTGCCGGCGTTGAAGACACGCAAGGCGCTGAAGACGCTGCCGCCCGGCGACAGGCTGGAAGTGCTCTGCACCGATCCGCTGTCAGTGATTGACATTCCGAACCTCATTCGCGAGACCGGCGACAAGGTCGAAATCACCGAGCGCAGTCCAAGCCGCATCGTGTTTCTGATAGAAAAAGCAAATGGGACGATATAAAAGCTGAATGCTTGGGCGATCCCGCGGGTAAGCCCTCGCGCGTTAATTAGACGAGTTCACGACAGCGTCCGATTGCCGGGTGCGACAATCGGTCCTACAAATCCCGGCATGAACTTCCCGACATCGAAGGCGAGCGCGGCGATATCCCCTGCAACGGTCAATGAACCGGCGGCCAAACCAGGCAAGCCGGCCGGCGGTCCCGAGTTCAGCGCGCTGGCGCAGGCCTCGATCCTGATCGTCGATGACGAGCCCGGCATGCGCAATTTTCTCGTGCGCACGCTGGGGCCGCATTGCAAGCACGTGGAAGAGGCCGCCGACACCGACGAGGCCTCGCGCAAGCTCGACAAGAGCCGGTTCGATGTCGTCATTCTCGACAACATCATGCCCGGCAAGAACGGCGTCGACTGGCTGGCGGAGCAGCGGGCCGTCGGCTTCTTCGCCGACGCCATCCTGATTACAGCCTATGCCGATCTCGATACGGCGATCCAGGCGCTGCGCGCCGGCGCGGTCGACTTCGTGCTGAAACCGTTCCGCTCGAACCAGATCCTCAATGCGGTTGCACGCTGCCTCGACCGGGTCCGGCTGCAGCGCGAGAACTACGTTTTGCGTTATGCGCTGCGCGCTTCATCCGATCGCACCTTCCTGCGCGACAATCTGATCGGGGAGTCGCCGGCGGCGCGCAGCGTGCGGGAAACCATTGCCCGCGTCGCGCGCCTGCCGACCTCGATCCTGCTCACCGGCGAATCCGGTACCGGCAAGGAAGTCGCGGCGCGCTCGATTCACTCCCTCTCCGATCGCGCCGACAAGCCTTTTGTGCCGGTGAACTGCGCCGCCATTCCGCCCGAGATGATCGAGGCCGAGCTGTTCGGGCACATCAAGGGTGCCTTTACGGGTGCGGATAGCGGCCGCGAGGGCCTGTTCCTCTATGCGCATGGCGGCACGTTGTTCCTCGATGAAATCGGCGAACTGCCATTGCCGATGCAGAGCAAACTGCTGCGCGTTCTGGAGGATCGCCGCGTCCGTCCCGTCGGCTCCGAGCGTGAGGTGCCGGTCGATCTTCGTTTCATCTTTGCCACCAATGCCGATCTCCAAAAGCAAGTGGAGAAGGGCCGCTTTCGCGCCGATCTCTATTACCGCCTGAATGTCATGCAGATTCATCTGCCGCTGCTCAAGGACCGCGGCGACGACGTGCAGGAACTCGCCAACCTCTTCATGAACAAGCTCTCGATCCAGCTCGGCATGCCGCCGGTTCCGATCGACAGCGCGGTGCGGGCAGCGCTCGCGAGTTACGACTGGCCCGGCAATGTGCGCGAGCTGCGCAATTTGATCGAGCGCACCTTGATCCTCGGCGCGTTCCCGGACGATTTCGCAGGCCCACGGAACGACGGGCAGGTCGCCACCGCCGACAGTCTCGCGGACCTGGAGCGCCGGCACATTCTTTCGGTGCTGAAGGAAACCGGCGGCAACCGCGAGGAAGCGGCGCGGCGGCTCGGCATCTCGCGCAAGACCATCGATCGCAAACTCGCGTTATGGAATGGCTGACCGGGCACGCCGCATCGAGGGGCCGGTGCGCGGGGCATCCGTTCGCTTCCGGCTGCTCGCGATTGCGCTGCTGCCGATGCTGGTCATCCTGCCGCTTCTGCTTGGGGTCGCCATCTATCGCTGGAATGCGCGGTTCGACGCTACGCTGATCTCCAAGGTGAACGGCGACCTCACGATCGCCCACCAATATCTGGCCCGCATTCTGGAAAAGACCGGCGTTCAGATCCGCGGCCTGAGCCTTTCGTTCCGCTTCCGGGAGGTCGAAGAGCGGGAAACGATCTCCGCGGTGGCGAGCTTGCTCGAACAGTCCCGCAAGGAGATGGGTCTCGACTTCCTCTACTTGATGGATGCCGGTGGAAAAATCATCGCCTCGTCGCCCGCGCTTGAGGGAGCGCCGAGGGCTGATTGGCCGATCATCGCGTCGGCATTATCGGGCGAATCGCCGTCGACGGGCATCGATATCTTCACCAACGACGAACTTGCAGCGATTTCGCCTGTTCTTGCCCAGCGCGCGCGTCTCGACCTGGTGCCGACACCAAACGCGGTGCCAACCGATCGCAGCACGGAAACACATGGCATGGTGGTGCATGCGGCCAGCCGCGCAACGGCTCCCGGAGGCGGGCCAGCCGCGCTCGTTGGCGGGATTCTGCTCAACCAGAATCTGGAATTCATCGACACGATCAACGACCTCGTCTATCGGGCGGCAAGCCTGCCCGAGGGCAGCCAGGGAACGGCGACGCTGTTTCTCGACGACGTGCGTATCTCGACCAATGTCCGCCTGTTCGAGGGACGGCGTGCGCTGGGAACGCGGGTGTCGGCGGCGGTGCGCTCTGCGGTGATGGGAGAGGGGCGAACCTGGCTGGACAGCGCCTTCGTCGTCAACGACTGGTACATCTCGGCCTACGAGCCGCTCGTCGACACCTACGGCAAGCGCGTCGGCATGCTTTATGTCGGATTTCTGCAGAAGCCGTTCAACGACGCAAAGCTTGAGACGATTCTGATCATTGCGATCGCGTTCATCGCGATCACGGCGGCAAGCGTGCCGATCTTCCTGCGCTGGGCGCAGTCGATCTTCATGCCGCTCGAACGCGTCACGGCGACCATCGGCGAAGTGGAAAGCGGCAATCTCTCGGCCCGCACCAAATTGCCGGCGTCGGGCGACGAGATCGGCCGGGTGGCTGTTCACCTCGATACCTTGCTGGACCAGATCCAGGAGCGCGACCGTCAGTTGCGCGAGTGGAACGAGGAGTTGAATGCGCGGGTACGCGAGCGAACCCGCGATCTCGAACTCGCCAATCTGAAGCTGGAGGCAACCACCAAGCAGCTCATCATGTCCGAGAAGCTCGCCGCGATCGGCGAGATCACCGCGGGCGTGGCTCACGAGATCAACAACCCGATCGCGGTGATGCAGGGCAATCTCGACGTCATCCGCAGCGTGATCGGCGCCGACACTGAAAAAGCCAAGGTCGAGTTTCGGCTGGTCGACGAACAGATCCATCGCATCAGCCAGATCGTCACCAAGCTCTTGCAGTTTGCGCGACCGGAAGAATATGCCGGCTATGTCGAGCGTCATGCGCCCGGAAGTGTTGTGGCGGACTGCCTGCCGCTGGTGCAGCATCTCCTGAACAAGACCGAAATCAGGGTTGCGCGGGAAGATCGGGCGAGCCGCCTGGTCTTGATGAACCGCACCGAGCTGCAGCAGGTCGTGATCAACCTCATCGTCAACGCGATCCACGCCATGCCGGACGGCGGCACATTGACGCTGCGCTCGTTCGACGCCGATCGCGACGGCAACCCGGGCATTTCAATCGAGGTGGCCGACACCGGCATCGGCATGAGCGCTGACGTCCTGGACAAGGTTTTCGATCCCTTCTTCACCACGAAACGCAGGGACGGGACCGGCCTTGGCCTTTCCATCAGTCAGACGCTGGTGAAGCGGCAGCGTGGCCAGATCACGGTGGAAAGCCAGATCGGCTCCGGGAGTACATTCCGGGTGTGGCTGCCGGAAGCGAGCTGACCGGACATTTTGTCCAGCGGCTATCCGGACATTTTGTCCGATATGTCGGCGAGCATTTGGTTAAGTGATTGATTTTCTGCATCGCGCGATTTGGCACGCGGATTGCTGACTTCTCACTCAAGAACTGAAGTGGGGAGGGGCGCGATGATCGGATATTCGGTCGCAAGCTGGGCGACTGCGCGCGCTTGCCGTCTTATGACGTGCCCATGCCGCACCTCAAAACGATTTTGCCTCGCCATAAACTCCGAGCTGTCGCGCGGACATCGCACGTCCGCGCAGACGGTCGGCGCTGCGTGGCCCCCCATCCAATACCCCAACCTCTCAACAATCGTGCCCGGTAAGGCCGCGAACCTGGAGAATATGCCTATGACGACAGCCGATGCCACGCTCGCACCATCGGGTGCGCTCGGGATTCTCGACAAGGAGCGAACGATTGCGACCGCCGGCTTCAATCGCTGGCTGGTGCCGCCGGCCGCGCTCTGCATTCATCTGTGCATCGGCATGGCATACGGCTTCAGCGTGTTCTGGCTGCCACTGTCGCGCGCGATCGGCGTGACCGCGCCGAAAGCCTGCCCGGACATGACGCTGGTGCAGGAATTGTTCACCACCACCTGCGACTGGAAAGTCGCCAGCATGGGCTGGATGTACACGCTGTTCTTCGTGTTGCTCGGCGTCTCCGCCGCGATCTGGGGCGGCTGGCTGGAGCGTGTCGGACCGCGCAAGGCGGGCTTTGTGTCGGCGTTGTGCTGGTGCGGTGGTCTCGTGCTCGGCGCGATCGGTATCATCACCCATCAATTGTGGCTGTTGTGGCTAGGAAGCGGCGTCATCGGCGGCATCGGACTTGGCCTCGGCTACATCTCGCCGGTGTCGACGCTGGTGAAATGGTTTCCGGACCGCCGCGGCATGGCAACCGGGATGGCCATCATGGGCTTTGGCGGCGGCGCCATGATCGGCGCGCCGCTGGCGAACCTGTTGATGAACTATTTCAAGTCGCCGACCTCGGTCGGCGCCTGGGAAACCTTCATCGCGATGGGCGCCATCTACTTCGTGTTCATGATGATCGGCGCCTTCCGCTATCGCATTCCGCCGGCGGGCTGGCGCCCGGAGGGCTGGACGCCGCCGGCGAAGGCCAATGCGATGATCTCGCAGAACCACGTCCACCTGAAGGACGCGCACAAGACGCCGCAGTTCTGGCTGATCTGGTGGGTGCTCTGCCTCAACGTGTCCGCGGGCATCGGCGTGATCGGCATGGCTTCGCCGATGCTGCAGGAAATCTTCGCCGGCAAGCTGATCGGATTGCCCGATGTCGGCTTCAACCAGCTTGACGCCGCGCAGAAGGCGACCATTGCGGGGATTGCGGCCGGCTTCGCCGGGCTGCTCTCGTTGTTCAACATCGGCGGCCGGTTCTTCTGGGCCTCGCTGTCGGACAAGATGGGCCGCAAGAACACCTATTATACGTTCTTCATCCTGGGCATCGTGCTCTATGCGCTGGCGCCGACATTTGCGGCGATGGGCTCAAAACTTCTGTTCGTGCTTGGCTTCGGCATCATCCTGTCGATGTATGGCGGCGGCTTCGCCACCGTGCCGGCTTATCTCGCCGATATGTTCGGCACGCAGTTCGTCGGTGCCATCCATGGCCGTCTGCTGACGGCGTGGTCGACCGCCGGCATCATCGGTCCCGTGGTGGTGAACTACATCCGCGAGTTCCAGCTTGCCGCCGGTGTGCCGCGCGACCAGCTCTACAACACGACGATGTACATCCTGTGCGCGATGCTGATCGCGGGCCTGATCTGCAATTACCTGATCAAGCCGGTCGACGCGAAGTGGCACATGAGCGACGCCGAGGTCGCCAAGCTGCAGGCGGCGACAGCGAGCGCGGGCAGCTCGGGGCCGTCAGGATCCTACGGCATCGGGTTCGGTGGGCTCGACGCCAAGGCTGCGCTGTTCTGGGCCTTCGTCGGAATCCCGCTCGCCTGGGGCGTCTGGAAGACGCTGGAAAGCGCCGTCAAGATCCTCTGACTGTTCTGGCCGTCGCGGGCGAGCGTTCCGCGACGGCATTTCAACGCGATGTCGAATTCAAATCGAGTAATCGGAAATCCAGATCAATGCGCATTCGCAATCGCAGCATGAGACGGCTTTATTGATCTCTGGACTAAATTCGCGTGTTCTCATCCCGTGATCAGGCAAAGCGAACGTGATTGCTCCGGGCGCGGAGAGGATCGAAAGCTCGCGGCCTGAGTTGCCCTAAATATCTGATAAATCTCTTGGCATCTGGCATGCCACTGACTAGAGTTGGCCGGCAGACTGGCAGGGAACGAGACGTTTCGATGGATCACGACGTACACGACCTACAAAAAGTCCGCTCGTTCGATCATCCGGGCGCGGGACGGAAGCGAGCCAAGGCGACGCCGAAGGGCCGCCAGGTCGACCCCACCGCCGCCCATGAGATCGAGCACCTGCTCGGCGATCGGCCGCGCCGCCGCGACTTGCTGATCGAGCACCTTCACCTGATCCAGGACAAGTATCACCAGATCTCGGCGGCGCATCTGGCGGCGCTTGCCGACGAGATGAAGCTGTCGTTTGCGGAAGTGTTCGAGACCGCGACCTTCTACGCGCATTTCGACGTGGTGAAGGAGGGCGCGCCCGATATCGCGCCGCTGACCATCCGCGTTTGCGATTCGCTGACCTGCGCCATGATGGGCGCGGAAAAGCTGCTGCATGAATTGCAGGACAGTGCCGGCCCCGGCATCCGCGTGGTGCGCGCGCCCTGCGTTGGCCGCTGCGACACCGCGCCCGCCGCCGAAGTCGGCCATCACTTCGTCGATCATGCCACGGTGACGAACGTGCTCGCCGCCGCCAAGGCCGGCGACACTCACGCGCATCTGCCTGACTATACCGACTATGACGCCTATGTCGCCGGCGGCGGCTACAAGCTGCTCAATCGCCTGCGCTCCGGCGCGATGACCAAAGAAGATCTGCTGAAGGCGCTCGACGACGCTTCGCTGCGCGGGCTCGGCGGCGCGGGCTTTCCGACGGGACGCAAATGGCGTGCGGTGCTGGGTGAGCCCGGCCCGCGGCTGATGGCGATCAACGGCGACGAGGGTGAACCCGGCACGTTCAAGGACCGCTTCTATCTCGAAACCGATCCACATCGCTTCATCGAGGGCATGCTGATCGGCGCGCATATCGTCGAAGCGACCGACGTCTATATCTATCTGCGCGACGAATATCCGGCGTCGCGCGAAATCCTCACGCGCGAAATCGCAAAATTGCCGCCCGGCGGTCCTGTGCTGCATATGCGCCGCGGCGCCGGCGCCTATATCTGTGGCGAGGAATCCTCGCTGCTCGAATCGATCGAGGGCAAGCGTGGCTTGCCCAGGCACAAGCCGCCATATCCGTTCCAGGTCGGCCTGTTCGGCCTGCCGACGCTGATCAATAATATCGAGACGCTGTGGTGGGTGCGCGACATCGTCGAGAAGGGCGCCGACTGGTGGAAGAGCCACGGTCGCAACGATCGCCATGGCTTGCGCAGCTATTCGGTCTCGGGCCGCGTGAAAAATCCCGGCATGAAACTGGCGCCGGCCGGCGTCACCGTGCGCGAACTGATCGACGAGTTCTGCGGCGGCATGGCCGACGGCCACACCTTCCACGCCTATCTGCCGGGCGGCGCGTCGGGCGGCATCCTGCCGGCATCGATGGACAACATCCCGCTCGATTTCGGCACGCTGGAAAAATACGGCTGCTTCATCGGCTCCGCCGCTGTCGTCATCCTGTCCGAGCAAGACAGCGTGAAGGGCGCGGCGTTGAACCTGATGAAATTCTTCGAGGATGAAAGCTGCGGCCAGTGCACGCCGTGCCGCGTTGGAACCCAGAAGGCGGCGCTTTTGATGCAGCGGCCGGTCTGGGACCGCGAATTGCTGGACCAATTGAGCCAGGTGATGCGCGACGCCTCGATCTGCGGGCTTGGACAAGCCGCCTCGAACCCGCTGACGTCAGTGATTAAATATTTTCCGGAAGAATTCGTGCCGAAAGAGGCCGCGGAATGACCAAGATCAAGTTCGAACTCGACGGCCAACAGGTCGAGGCCAACGCGGGCGAGACCATCTGGCAGGTGGCAAAACGCCACCAGAAGGAAATCCCGCATCTCTGTTATTCGCCGGAGCCGGACTACCGGCCTGACGGCAATTGCCGCGCCTGCATGGTCGAGATCGAGGGCGAGCGCGTGCTGGCCGCGTCCTGCAAGCGCACGCCGAGCGTCGGCATGAAGGTGAAGACCGAAAGCGCCCGCGCCGTCGCCGCGCAGAAGATGGTGATGGAATTGCTGGTCGCCGACCAGCCGGCGCGCGAGACCTCGCACGATCCCGATTCGAAATTCTGGCACTGGGCCGAAAAGGTCGAGGTGACCGAGAGCCGCTTCCCGGCGGCCGAGCGGTGGCAGGGCGATACCAGCCATCCCGCGATGAGCGTCAATCTCGATGCCTGCATCCAGTGCGGCCTGTGCGTGCGCGCCTGCCGCGAGGTCCAGGTCAACGACGTGATAGGTATGGCCTATCGCAATGCCGGCGCCAAGATCGTGTTCGACTTCGACGACCCCATGGGTGAATCGACCTGCGTCGCCTGCGGCGAGTGCGTGCAGGCCTGCCCGACCGGTGCCTTGATGCCGTCGGTGATGCTGGACGAGAAGCAGACCCGCGTCACCTATGCCGACAAGAAGGTGGATTCGCTCTGCCCGTTCTGCGGCGTCGGCTGCCAGGTCACCTATCAGGTCAAGGACGAGAAGGTCATCTATGCCGAGGGCCGCGACGGCCCGGCCAACCACAACCGGCTCTGCGTCAAGGGTCGTTTTGGTTTTGACTACATCCATCACCCGCATCGGCTGACAAAGCCGCTGGTGCGGCTGCCCAATGCGAAGAAGGATGCCAACGACCAGGTCGATCCGGCCAATCCGTTCACCCATTTCCGCGAAGCTTCGTGGGAGGAGGCGCTGGATATCGCCGCAAAAGGCCTCGTTAAAATTCGCGACGAGAGGGGCGTCAAGGCGCTGGCCGGCTTCGGCTCGGCCAAGGGTTCGAACGAAGAGGCGTATCTGTTCCAGAAGCTGGTGCGCACCGGTTTTGGCTCCAACAATGTCGACCACTGCACGCGGCTCTGCCACGCCTCGTCGGTCGCGGCGCTGATGGAAGGGTTGAATTCCGGTGCGGTGTCCGCGCCGTTTGCTGCCGCGATGGACGCCGAGGTCATCATCGTGATCGGCGCCAACCCGACCGTGAACCATCCGGTCGCCGCGACCTATCTCAAGAACGCGGCCAAGCGCGGTGCCAAGCTGATCGTGATGGACCCGCGCCGGCAGGCGCTGTCGCGCCATGCCTGGCGTCATCTCGCCTTCAAGCCCGGCAGCGACGTCGCCATGCTGAACGCGATGCTCCATACCATCATCACCGAAGGGCTGACCGACCAGCAATATATCGCGGGCTATACCGAAGGCTTTGACGAGCTCGCCGAGCGGATCAAGGAATTCCCGCCGGAGAAGATGGAAGCGATCTGCGGCATTCCAGCCGAGACGCTGAAGGAAGTCGCCCGCGTCTATGCGCGCTCGCAAGCCTCGATCATCTTCTGGGGCATGGGCATCAGCCAGCATATTCACGGCACCGATAACGCGCGCTGCCTGATCGCGCTGGCGCTGACCACAGGTCAGGTCGGCCGTCCCGGCACCGGCCTGCATCCGTTGCGCGGCCAGAACAACGTGCAGGGCGCTTCCGACGCCGGCCTGATTCCGATGTTCCTGCCGGACTACCAGCCGGTCGGACGCACCGATCTGCGCGAGCCTTTCGAGAAGCTCTGGGATCAGGATCTCGACCCTGTGCGCGGCCTCACCGTCGTCGAGATCATGAACGCGATCCATGCTGGCCAGATCAACGGCATGTATATCGAGGGCGAAAACCCCGCGATGTCGGATCCCGACCTGCAGCACGCGCGCGAGGCGCTGGCCAAGCTAGATCATCTGGTGGTGCAGGATCTCTTCGTCACGGAAACGGCGTTCCATGCCGACGTAATCCTGCCGGCGTCTGCGTTCGCCGAAAAGAGCGGCACCTTCACCAATACCGACCGCCGCGTGCAGCTTGCGCGCGAAGTGATCCGTCCGCCGGGCGATGCGCGGCAGGATCTCTGGATCATCCAGGAGATCGGCAAGCGCATGGGCCTGCCGTGGAACTACAACGGCCCGGCTGATGTCTTCACCGAGATGACGCAGGTGATGCCGTCGCTGAAGAACATCAGTTGGGAGCGGCTGGTGCGCGAGGGCGCGGTGACCTATCCGGTCGACGATCCGAACAAGCCCGGCAACGAGATCATTTTCACCACAGGTTTCCCTACCGAAAGTGGCCGCGGGAAAATCGTTCCGGCCAAGGTGATCGCGCCGGACGAGGTGCCCGACGCCGAATATCCGATGGTGCTCTCCACGGGGCGCGTGCTCGAGCACTGGCACACCGGCTCCATGACCCGCCGCGCATCCGTGCTCGATCAGCTAGAACCCGAGGCGGTGGCGTTCATGTCGCCGAAGGATATGCGCAAGCTAGGCGTTTGGCCCGGCGATTTCATCCGCCTGATGACCCGCCGCGGCGCCGTCGACGTCAAGGTACGCTCCGACCGCGACGTGCCCGAGAACATGATCTTCATGCCGTTCTGCTACGCGGAAGCGGCGGCCAACTTGCTGACCAACCCAGCGCTTGATCCGTTCGGAAAGATCCCCGAATTCAAGTTCTGCGCCGTGCGCGCCGAAAAGTTGGCGCTACAGTCGGCGGCGGAGTAGGCGGCCTAAACCGTAGCCCGGATTTCGCCGCATCCAGGCCACTGATCTCTACGTAAAGACGCCTTCCGTGGTCCCTGCCACGGAAGGCGTCTTTATGAGATTCCTATAACGTCGCCATCCTTCCCGTCTCGAAAACCTATGCGCCCGGTGGCACCTCAGGCCGGAACGCACAGCCGTATCTTCGGCTGCGCGGTTCACGTCGCAGAGGAACATCCCATGCTGGACATTGTGATGCTGGCGCTCGCTCTCGGCCTCTTCGTGGCGGGCATTGGCTATGCCTATGTCTGCGAGCGGTTGTGAGGGAGAGCGCCATGATCTTCGATTACTCGCTCGCCGGTCTCGTCTCTCTCGGTCTGCTGTTTTACCTGACTTACGCGCTGCTGCGCCCCGAGCGGTTCTGATCTCACATCCAGAGGTAATCCCATGACCGTCATCGGCTGGTTTCAGATTCTGCTGTACTGCGCGATCGTGGTCGCGCTCGTAAAGCCGCTCGGCTGGTATATGACGCGCGTCTTCAACGGCGAGCGCACACCCCTCACGCCGATCCTGCGGCCGGTCGAGGTTGGGCTATACCGGATCGGCGGCGTCGATGAAAAGCGCGAGCAGCATTGGCTGACCTACACGGTCGCGATGTTGCTGTTCCATGTCGGCGGTTTCCTCGTCATTTACAGCCTGATGCGGCTGCAGGCGCTGCTGCCGTTCAACCCGGCGGGGCAATCTGCCGTAGCCCAGGATTTGTCGTTCAATACCGCGATCTCCTTCATCACCAACACCAACTGGCAGAACTACGGCGGCGAAAGCACGCTGTCGTACCTGACGCAGATGCTGGGCCTGACGCATCAGAACTTCCTGTCGGCCGCGACCGGTATCGCCCTCGCAGTCGCTCTGATCCGCGGCTTCTCGCGCTCCTCGATGCGCACGATCGGCAATTTCTGGGTCGACGTCACGCGCTGCACGCTTTACGTGCTGCTGCCGATCTGCATCGTCTATACGCTGTTCCTGGTGTGGCAGGGCATACCGCAGACGCTCGGCGCCTATGTTGAGGCGACCACACTGGAAGGCGGCAAGCAGACCATCGCGGTCGGCCCTGTCGCTTCGCAGGTCGCTATCAAAATGCTCGGCACCAATGGCGGCGGCTTCTTCAATGCCAATGCCGCACATCCCTTTGAAAACCCCACCGCGCTATCGAACTTCGTGCAGATGATCTCGATCTTTGCGCTCGGCGCGGCGCTGACCAACGTGTTCGGCCGGATGGTCGGCAACCAGCGGCAGGGGTGGGCGATCCTCGGCGTGATGGGCGTGCTCTTCCTTGCCGGCGTCGCCGTCACCTATTGGGCCGAAGCCAACGGCACCTCGACGCTCAATGCGCTCCAACTGACCGGCGGCAACATGGAGGGCAAGGAAGTCCGCTTCGGTATCGTCGCCTCCGCCCTCTTCGCGGTCATTACCACCGCTGCCTCCTGCGGCGCGGTCAATGCCATGCACGACTCCTTCACCGCGCTCGGCGGCATGATCCCGCTGCTCAACATCCAACTCGGCGAAATCATCGTCGGCGGCGTCGGCGCGGGGCTTTACGGCATGCTGCTGTTCGTCGTGCTGGCGATCTTCGTCGCCGGCCTGATGGTCGGCCGCACGCCGGAATTTGTCGGCAAGAAGATCGAGGCGCGCGAGGTCAAGATGGCGATGCTTGCGATCCTGATCCTGCCGCTGATGATTTTGGGCTGGACGGCCGTTGCGGTCGTCTTCCCTGCGGCGGTGGCGTCGATGGCCAATGCCGGTCCGCACGGCTTTACCGAGGTGCTCTATGCCTTCACCTCGGCGACCGGCAATAACGGCTCGGCCTTCGGCGGCCTGACCGGCAATACCTTCTTTTACAATCTGACACTCGCCAGCTCGATGTTCGTCGGCCGCTTCTTCATGATCGTGCCGGCAATGGCGCTGGCGGGGTCGCTTGCGGCCAAGAAATCGATCCCGCCCTCGGCCGGCACGCTGCCGACCACCGGCGGCCTGTTCGTCGGCCTCGTCGTCGGCGTCATCCTGATCATCGGCGGCCTGACCTTCTTCCCGGCGCTGGCGCTGGGGCCGATTGTCGAGCACTTGGCGATGAACGCCAACACCTTGTTCTGATCGAAGCCGTCAGGAGTTACGTCCATGGAAACCATGAAATTGCAGAAAAAGGCGACGGCGTCGGCGATGTTCGATCCGAACATCGTGCTGCCGGCAATCCGCTCGGCCTTTGCAAAACTCGATCCGTGCCTGATGGTGAAGAACCCCGTGATGTTCGTGGTTGAAATCGTGGCCACGCTCACGACCGTGATATTCCTGCGCAATCTGGTGACCGGCGGCGAGAGCCTCGCCTTCACGTTCCAGATCATCCTGTGGCTGTGGTTTACCGTGCTGTTCGCCAACTTTGCCGAGGCCGTTGCCGAAGGCCGAGGCAAGGCGCAGGCTCTGTCGTTGAAGAAGACCCGCACCGAGAGCCAGGCAAAATTGCTGGAAGGTCCCGGCAAGAACTATCGTCTGGTATCCGGCACCAGCCTGAAGGTGGGTGACATCGTCCTGGTCGAGGCCGGCGACAACATCCCCTCTGATGGCGAGGTGATCGAGGGTGTGGCTTCCGTGAACGAGGCCGCGATCACGGGTGAATCCGCGCCTGTAATCCGTGAATCCGGCGGTGACCGTTCGGCGGTGACCGGCGGCACGCAGGTGCTGTCGGACTGGATCCGCGTTCGGATCACGGCGGCGCAAGGCTCGACCTTCATCGACCGCATGATCAAGCTGGTGGAAGGAGCGGAGCGGCAGAAGACGCCGAACGAGATCGCGCTCAATATTCTGCTCGCCGGCCTGACCATCATCTTCGTGTTCGCCACCGTGACGATCCCGAGCTATGCGGCCTATGCCGGTGGCTCGATTTCGGTAGTGGTGCTGGTGGCGCTGTTCGTCACGCTGATTCCGACCACCATTGGCGCGCTGCTGTCGGCGATCGGCATCGCCGGCATGGACCGGCTGGTGCGCTTCAACGTGCTCGCCATGTCCGGCCGTGCGGTGGAGGCCGCCGGCGACGTCGATACGCTCTTGCTGGACAAGACCGGCACCATCACGCTCGGCAACCGACAGGCCACGGCGTTTCGCCCCTTGCGCGGTGTCACCGAACAGGAACTGGCGGATGCGGCGCAGCTCGCCTCGCTCGCCGACGAGACGCCGGAGGGCCGCTCGATCGTCGTGCTGGCGAAAGAGAAATACGGCATCCGCGGCCGCGACATGAAGGAGCTCAACGCGAGCTTCATTCCCTTCACCGCGCAGACGCGCATGAGCGGCATCGACGCCGGCTCATCGTCGGTGCGCAAGGGCGCTGTGGATGCGATCCTGAATTACGTCGATGGTGGTGGCGCGATCCGCGCGGTCGCTTCCGGGAATGCGGTGCGCGCCGTGTCGGGCGTCCTCTCGGAGGCGGCCCGCGAGATCCAGGCGATTTCCGACGAGGTCTCGAAAGCCGGCGGCACGCCGCTGGCGGTCGCCAAAGACGGCAAATTGCTCGGCGTCGTGCATCTGAAGGACATCGTCAAGGGCGGCATCCGGGAGCGCTTTGCAGAATTGCGCCGCATGGGCATCCGCACCGTGATGATCACCGGCGACAATCCGATGACCGCAGCCGCCATCGCGGCCGAGGCCGGCGTCGACGATTTCCTTGCCCAGGCAACGCCGGAAGACAAGCTGAAGCTGATCCGCGACGAGCAGGCCAGGGGCAAGCTGGTGGCAATGTGCGGCGACGGCACCAACGACGCGCCGGCGCTGGCACAGGCGGACGTCGGCGTCGCCATGAACACCGGCACGCAGGCGGCGCGCGAGGCCGGCAACATGGTCGATCTCGATTCCAATCCGACCAAGCTGATCGAGGTGGTCGAGATCGGCAAGCAGCTTCTGATGACGCGCGGCGCGCTGACCACGTTCTCGATCGCCAACGACGTCGCAAAGTATTTCGCCATCATCCCGGCGATGTTCCTGGCATTCTATCCGCAGCTCGAAGTGCTCAACGTCATGCACCTGGCAAGCCCGCAGAGCGCCATCCTGTCGGCGATCATCTTCAACGCGCTCATCATCATCGCGCTGATCCCGCTGGCCCTGAAAGGCGTCGCCTATCGCGCCGTCGGGGCGGGGGCGCTTCTGCGCCGTAACCTGCTGATCTACGGTTTGGGCGGCATCATCGTTCCCTTTATCGGCATCAAAGCGATCGACCTTGCGGTTGTGGCTTTGCATCTGGCCTAACCCCGTCATTGCGAGCGAAGCGAAGCAATCCATATCACCGCGTCAAGAAAGCTGGATTGCTTCGTCGCTTCGCTCCTCGCAATGACGAAAACACTTACGGAGACCCACCATGCTTCGCGAAATCCGTCCCGCGATCCTCATCCTGCTGCTGCTCACCGCGATTACCGGTCTTGCCTATCCACTCGCCATGACCGCCATCGCCGGCGCGATCTTTCCGAAACAAGCGCAAGGCAGCCTGATTGAAAAGGATGGTAAGGTGATCGGCTCCGCGCTGATCGGACAGGAGTTCAAGGAAGACAAATATTTCCACGGCCGCCCGTCCGCGACTGTTGCGCCGGACCTGGCCGATCCGACCAAGACGGTCCCTGCGCCTTATAACGCTGCCAGTTCCGGCGGCTCCAATTTGGGTCCAACCAGCAAGGCGCTGGCCGACCGGATCAAGGAAGACGTCGAAAAGCTTAGGACGGAAAATCCTTCCGCGCCCGTGCCGGTCGATCTCGTCACCACCTCCGGCAGCGGGCTCGATCCGGATATCTCGCCTGAGGGCGCGCTATTCCAGGTCCCGCGGATCGCAAAAGCCCGCAACCTGCCGGAGGCGCGCGTCCGTCAACTGGTCATGGAGCACGTGCAGGGCCGCATGGCAGGATTGCTAGGCGAGCCTCGTGTTAACGTATTGGCTCTGAATCTGGCGCTGGACCAGGTCACCAAATGAGACCGGCTAGGCTCACCCCGGTGTGAAGGGCTATATTGCCGCATGGTCCAAGCCCGCCGCGATCCCGACCAACGTCCTTCGCCGGAAGCCCTGCTGGAAGCAGCGCGGCGCGAGGAGAGCCGCGCCGGCAAGCTCAAGATTTTCGTCGGCGCCGCGCCCGGCGTCGGCAAGACCTATGAGATGTTGCAGAGCGCCCACGCCAAGAAGAAGGCGGGCGCCGATGTCGTGATCGGCATCGTCGAAACCCACGGCCGGGCTGAAACCGAAGTGCTTCTGAACGGCCTCGAGGTGCTGCCGCGCCGACGGCTTGTCTACAAGGAGCAGACGCTCGAGGAGATGGATCTGGATGCGCTGATCGCGCGGCGGCCGCAGATCGCGCTTGTGGATGAGCTCGCTCACACCAATGTGCCCGGCAGCCGTCATCCCAAGCGCTATCTCGACGTCGAGGAATTGCTGTCCCACGGCATCGACGTCTATACGGCAGTCAATATCCAGCACATCGAGAGCCTCAACGACGTGGTCGCGCAGATCACGCATGTGCGGGTCCGCGAGACGGTGCCGGATTCCGTGTTCGACCGCGCCGACGCCATTGAGCTGATCGACCTCACGCCCGACGATCTGATCCAGCGGCTGAAGGAGGGCAAGGTCTACGTTCCCAAACAGGCCGAGCGCGCGCTGGAGCATTATTTCTCGCCGGGCAACCTGACCGCGCTGCGCGAGCTGGCGCTGCGGCGCACCGCCGAGCGCGTCGACGAGCAGTTGCTCACCCATATGCAGGCCAATGCCATAGCAGGTCCCTGGGCGGCGGGCGAGCGCATCCTGGTTTGCGTCAGCGAGGATCCGCGTGCGGCCGGGCTGGTGCGCTATACCAAGCGGCTGGCGGACCGGCTGCACGCGCAATGGACCGCTGTCAGCATCGAGACTCGGCGCAGCCTGCAACTCACCGACGAGCAGCGCGACCGGCTGGCCGATACCATGCGGCTGGCGGAAGCGCTCGGGGGCGAGGCGCTGACCATTCCCGGCGTCGGCCGCCGCATCGCCGACGACGTCATCCATTTCGCGCACGCCAATAATGTCACGCAGATCATCATCGGCAAGTCGACCCGCTCCTGGTGGTTCGAGCTGACGCGCGGTTCTGTCGTGCACGATCTGGTGCGCCGCGCCGGCCATATCAGCGTCCACGTCATCCCCGGCGACGAACAGGGGGTGGCGAAAGCGGCGGTGCAGACCGCGGCGCGGCAGGAGCCGTTCAACCTGCGGCCCTACATGATGGCGCTGCTGTTCGTCGCGATCGGTCTCGGCGCTGCCGAACTGATCCAACCGATGTTCGCTGGCATCGAGAACGTCGATCTCGTCTTTCTCACCGCGGTGGTCGGCGTCGCCGTTCGCTACGGGCTATGGCCATCGCTGCTGGCGAGCGTCGCGGCGTCGCTATGTTACAATTTCTTCTTCATGCCGCCGTTCTATACCTTCACCATCGCCGATCCGACCAACGTCGCCGCCTTCTTCTTCTTCATGCTGATTGCGCTGTTGGTCTCCAATGTCGCGGCACGGGTGCGCTCTCAGGCCGACACCGCGATCGGCCGGGTGCGCACCACCGAATCGCTCTATGCCTTCAGCCGCAAGCTCGCGGGCACCGCGACGCTGGACGACGTGCTGTGGGCGACGGCCTATCAGACCGCGCTGATGCTGAAGGTGAGGGTGGTGCTGCTGTTGCCGGAGGACGGCGTGCTCACCGTGAAGTCGGGCTATCCGCCCGAGGATCAACTGGACGAGGCCGACCTTGCCGCCGCCAAATGGGCCTGGGATAACGACCGTGCGGCCGGGCGCGGCTCGGATACGCTGCCGGGCGCCAAACGGCTGTTCCTGCCGATGCGAACCGGGCGCGGCGCGATCGGCGTCATCGGTATCGACGACGATCGCACGGGTCCGTTGCTGACGCCGGATCAGCGCCGCCTGCTGGATGCGCTGGTCGATCAGGGCGCGCTGGCGATCGAGCGCGTGCTGTTGGTGGAGGACATGGACCGGGTCAAGCGCACGGTGGAATCCGACCGGCTGCGCGGCGCGCTCTTGACCTCGATCTCTCATGATCTGAAGACGCCGTTGGCCTCGGTGCTCGGCGCCGCTTCCACCTTGCGCGATCTCGGCTCCAGCCTCAACGACGCGCAGAAGAACGAACTTCTCGCCACCATGATCGACGAATCCGAGCGCCTCAATCGCTTCATCGCCAATCTGCTCGACATGACCAAGCTGGAGTCCGGGGCGATCGTGCCGAATACCGCGCGGCATGACGTCTCCGAGATCGTCGGCAGCACGCTGCGCCGCGCGAGCAAGATACTCTTGCATCACAAGGTGTCACTGGAGCTCAGCCCCAATCTGCCGATGCTGGAGCTGGATGCGGTTCTGTTCGAACAGGTATTGTTCAATTTGCTCGACAACGCGGCCAAATATGCGCCGGCCGGCACCACGATTTCGATCCGGGGAATGCGCGATCAGGCAAGTGTGTTGCTGCAGATCCTCGACGAAGGCAGCGGTATTCCGCCTGCGGAGGTGGAAAGCGTGTTCGACAAATTCTATCGCGCTCAAAAGGGCGACCACGTCCGTGCCGGCACCGGGCTGGGGCTCGCCATCTCGCGCGGTTTCGTCGAGGCGATGCATGGCACGATATCGGCCGCCAATCGTGCCGATCGCTCTGGAGCCATTATCACTATTCGACTGCCCGTCCCGGACTCCGATAGCGCGCTGGATACCGCCGCATGAACGCCGCCCAGATCAAGGTTTTGGTGATCGATGACGAGCCGCCGATCCGCAAATTGCTGCGGATGGGGCTGAGCACGCAGGGCTACGACATCCTCGAAGCCTCCAATGGCAAGATCGCGCTGGAGAAGCTCGCGGAAGGCCCGGCGCTGATCATCCTCGATCTTGGCCTGCCCGACATCCAGGGCCACGATCTCTTGCGAATGATCCGCGGCCGCAACGAGAGCGTGCCGATCGTGGTGCTGTCGAGCCGCGGCGACGAGGCCGGCAAGGTGCAGGCGCTCGACCTCGGCGCCGACGATTATCTGACCAAGCCGTTCGGCATGGACGAATTGCTCGCGCGGATGCGCGCAGCGCTCCGGCACCAATTGCAGGTGCAGGGCGAGCGGCCGGTATTCCGCGCAGGCGATCTCTCGGTCGATCTGGTGCGCCGCATCATCAAGGTCGGCGAGCGCGAAGTAAAGCTCTCGCCGAAGGAATACGAATTGCTGCGCGTGCTGGTGCAGCATGCCGGGAAGGTGCTGACCCATCGCTTCCTGTTGAAGGAGCTGTGGGACGAACTGACGGATGCGCAATATCTGCGCGTCTATGTCCGCCAGCTCCGCCAGAAGATCGAAGCCGATCCTGAGCGCCCGCAATTCGTGCTGACCGAGACGGGGATTGGGTATCGGTTGCGCGCACCGGATTGATAATACCTCCGATGGCGGAGATCCCCCGCCTTTGATCGGTCGCGCGGAGTCGCTTGCCGCGTGCGGCATCATCATGAAGTGGTATGCTTCCCTGCAGAAGCTGACCCGGGTTGGACCTTGCACCCAGGTGGTTCAAAGAAGGAGGGCGCACGGTCATGGCTGAGAGCGTCATGTATCACGAAGGCAACAGGCAATTGCAGGACCGGTTCGACAGCCGCCGGATTTCGGACCGGCTGGAAGAGAAGCTGATGCGCAAGGAATTTTCGGCCGACGACAAGCAGTTCATCGAAGGCCTGCCCTATTTCTTCCTGGCGACGGCCGATGCCGAAGGCCGGCCCGATTGCTCGTTCAAGGGCGGGGCGCCAGGGTTTGTGCGCATCACCGGGCCTTGCGAGCTCGCATTTCCCGACTATGACGGCAACGGCATGTTCAAGAGTCTCGGCAACATCGTCGTCAATCCAGATGTCGGCCTGCTGTTCATCGCCATGCATGGAAAGCCGCGGCGCTTGCGGGTCAACGGCCGCGCCAGCGTGAGCGACAGCGATCCGCTGCTGTCGGAGACCGTCGGTGCGCAGCTCATCGTTCGCGTCACCGCGCGCGCGATCTTCCCGAACTGTCCGCGCTATATTCCGACGATGAGTTCGATCGAGCCGTCGATCTATGTGCCTCAAGCCGGACAGGACGCGCCGGAGCCGGCGTGGAAGGGCTTTGCGGATTTCAAGGACTGCATCCATCCGCGGCAGCCGACATTCAAGGGCTAAAGGGCGATCTCCGGGTGATCTAGTGTCCAATGAGATTAGGTTCAGTCGATCGCCTGCTACGCTGGCTGTTGACGGCTACTTTGCATGGGGTTGTTTTCGATATTTTGTTTGGGCGGTCAGCGCAGCATCGGGCCGAACCTGATCTCATCATGCTCTAGTGTCCCGAGTCACAAGTTCGCAATCTTAGAGTCGCGTTAGATTCGCGTCGCTGTGCCAAAGGAAGGGCAAACAGCGACGGAGCATCCAATGGCGGTCCAGCGACTTGTCCCCCTGATATTGAGCGATGATGAGCGTGCCGAACTGAAGTCGCTGACCATGCGGCGGAAGACGGCGCAGGCGCTGGCTCTGAGAGCCCGGATCGTGCTGACCTGTGCGGAAGGCGGCCAGAACAAGGAAGTGGCAACCAAGCTGGGCCTGGACCGGGCGACGGTAGGAAAGTGGCGGCGGCGTTTTGTGGAGCAGCGTGTGGCCGGGTTGTATGACGAACCACGCTCCGGAGCGCCACGCACGATTGACGATGCCCGCATCGAAGCTGTGATCGTGCGGACGCTGGAGAGCTGCCCCGAGAACGCCACCCATTGGAGTTCTCGCGGCATGGCGAAGGCCAGCGGCCTGTCGGTGTCGACGGTGCAACGCATCTGGCGGGCCTTCGGGCTCCAGCCGCACCGGCTGGAGACGTTCAAGCTCTCGACCGATCCGAACTTCGTGGCCAAGGTGCGCGACGTCGTGGGCCTTTACGTCTCGCCGCCGGAGCACGCCATCGTCCTGTGTGTGGATGAGAAGTCTCAAATCCAGGCGCTGGACCGCAGTCAGCCGATGCTGCCGATGCGTCCCGGCCAGCCGGCCCGAAGGAGCCACGACTACAGAAGGCACGGCACCACATCGCTGTTCGCCGCCCTCGACATTGCGACCGGACGGGTCATCGGCAAGTGTTACGGACGGCACCGTGCCGCCGAGTTCCGCAAGTTCCTCGATGAGATCGAGGCCGCCGTGCCGCGCGAACTCGACGTCCATCTCGTCATGGATAACTACGCTACGCACAAGACTCCGCTGATCCGGCGATGGCTGGCCAAAAGGCCGCGTTGGCACGTGCACCTGACCCCGACCAGTTCGTCATGGCTCAATCAGGTCGAGCGCTTCTTCGCGCTCCTCACGGATCAGAAGATTAGGCGCGGCGTCTACCGCAGTGTCGCCGCCCTCAGGGCTGACATCACTTCGTTCATCGACCGACACAATGCCGATCCCAAGCCGTTCCGATGGACCAAATCAGCCGATGACATCCTTGCTTCCATCGAGCGCTTCTGCCGATACAATGTCTCGGCCAACCACGCCCAGATGTTGCGAACTTCTGGTTCAGGACACTAGATCGCCGTCATCTCGCCCTTGGTGCAGGCGTCCCGCAGCTTGAATTTCTGGATCTTGCCCGATCCGGTCAGCGGGAATGCATCCACGACGTACCAGTGCTTTGGCGTCTTGTGCGGGGCGAGCGAGGCGCGCATGTAGGTGATCAGCTCTTCCTTGTCGATCGCGGCGCCGGGCGCCGGGCGGATGAAGGCTGCGACCTCTTCGCCCCATTTCTCGTGGGGAAGGCCGATGACGGCGACTTCGCCGACCTTGGGGTGCTTGAACAGCAACTCTTCCAGCTCGCGCGGATAGATGTTTTCGCCGCCACGGATGATCATGTCCTTCAGCCGGCCTTCCACGGTGCAGTAGCCGCGCGCGTCCATCGCGCAGAGATCGCCGGTGTGCAGCCAGCCGTCGGCGTCGATCGCAGCCGCAGTCGCATCAGGCATTTCGAAGTAGCCGATCATGACGTGATAGCCGCGGGTGCAGAACTCGCCGATCGTGCCGATCGGAACGGTCTCGCCGGTGTTGGGGTCGATGATCTTGGTTTCCATATTGGGCAGCGGCAGGCCGATCGTGTTGGCCTTGTCCTCGACGCTGTCATGGGTGCGGGTCTGCGCTGCGACGGGAGAGCACTCGGTCTGGCCGAAAACAATCGTAAAGGGTGCGCCGAGCTTTTCCTCCAGGAGCCGCACCAGCGAGGCCGGCACTGTCGAGCCGCCGGAGCAGATCGCCTTGACGGAGGACAGATCGGTCGCCGCGAATGTCGGGTGCTCCAGCATCGCAACCAGCATGGTGGGCACGCCGAGCATGGCGTTGCCGCGATAGGTCCCGAGCATCTCCAGCACGAGGCCGGGCTCGAAGGCCTCGACCAGCACCTGGGTTGCGGCTTTCGATACCGCGCCGATCACGCAGCAGACGCACCCGCCGGTATGAAACAAGGGCATCGTGGTGACGAAGACGTCGCCGTCGTCGACGCCCATCCGGTCGGCGGTATCGGCACCGTTGTTCAGCAGCCCGCGATGGCGGAGCAGGGCGCCTTTCGGAAAGCCGGTCGTGCCCGACGTATACTGGATCATGACGGGATCGTCGGGGCTGACGGCCGGCAGGTTGATGCCCTCGTCGTCGCCAGCCGCGATGAAGGCATTCCAGTCGTCGAAGCAGATGATCTCGCGCAGCTCGGGGCAGTTCGGCGCCACCGCCTGCACGGTCTCCAGCATCGGATTGCCGCGAAAACCGTTGACGACGAAGACGCCCGCCGAGCGCGACTGCTTCAGCACATATTCCACTTCTCGGGCGCGAAAGGCCGGGTTGACGGTGACGAGGATCATGCCCGCCATGCCGGCTCCAAATTCGAGCATCATCCATTCCGGGATGTTCTGCGCCCAGACGGCAATGCGCTCGCCGGGCTTGAAGCGCGACAGCAGCGCGCGGGCGGTGCGCTGGGCTTCGCGATAGAACTGTGTGTAGGTCCATTGCCGCCGCTGCGCCGGGTCAGGCACGCCCGCGATCAGGGCGAGGCGATCGGGCGCGGCCTCAGCCGCCTTGCGCAAGAGATCGCCGAATGTCATCTCCCGTACCGCAGGCGTGGTCGGTCCAGCGACGTGCGACTTCGTCAATGCCATGCATTCCTCCCCGGTCCGGCGCCGTTATCCTCGGTGGCGTCAGTTCCCAAGGGAAAATGCCTTCCGGCTTCGGGTAATGCAAGCGGGAGGGTGCGCGTGAGCAATGACGCGGATATGCCTGCGTTAGCCCGCCTTGCGGTGCCTGGCTGTGGACCGGTGCGCTTTCCTTGCTGTCCGCCGCGCAGGCGCCCGCCGCGAGGCCGGGGCTTGGGCGCGCCGTTTCGTCGCTCCCTTGCCTTTCAAGCTCGCCTTCAGCGCGTCCATCAGGTTGATGACGTTGTCCGGCCTCTCCTCGGGCTCGGCGACCTTGACCGGCTTGCCGGAAGCCTTGCGCCGCACCAGCGCCTTCAGCGCGTCCTCATATTCGTCCTTGAATTTTGAGGGATCGAAATGCGCGGCCTTGCTCTGCAGGATATGGCCCGCAAGTTCGACCATGTCCTTGGTGATCTTCGGTGTCTTGATGTCATCGAAGAAGTCGTCCTCGTCGCGCAGCTCGTACGGATATCGCAGCGTGGTGCCGAGCAGGCCCTTGCCGAGCGGCTCGATCGCCATGACGTGCTCGCGGTTTGTCAGCACGATGCGCGCCAGCGCCACCCGTTCCTCATCCCTCATGGCGTCGCGGATCACGGCGAAGGCATCGACCGCGACCTTGCCGTCAGGGGCGATGTAATAGGGGTGGTTGAAGTAGCGCTTGTCGATTTCGTCCCGCGGCACGAAACTGTCGATCTCGATCGTATGATTGCTCTCGATCTGGACGGCCTCCAGTTCCTCCTTTTCGATCTCGACATACTGGCCCTTTTTCAGCTCATAGCCGCGGCCTTTCTGGTCGCTCTCGACGACGTCGCCGGTCTCGGCATCGATCATCTGCTGTTTCAGCCGGTTGCCGGTCTCCTTGTTGATCATGTGAAAGCGGGTTTTCTCGACCGATGTCGAGGCCGGATACAGCACAACCGGACATGACACCAAGGAGAGCTTCAGCGAGCCTTTCCAGTAGGCGCGGGGGGCCATTGCAATCTCCGGGCGCAGTTTGGGTTTGGGAACTTCAACGGTTAGTATGGGTTTTCGTTCCGGGTGTTGCCGCGGGGCGGTTTTGATCGAGGTGTGGCCGTGGCGTTGAAGAAGCTCAGCACGTACCGCAGGAAGCGCGATTTCGGCAAAACGGCAGAGCCCTCCGGCGACGTCGAGGTCGCGCCCGCCCGAGAGCGGCGGTTCGTGATTCAGAAGCACGATGCAAGCCGGCTGCACTACGATCTCAGGCTGGAATTCGACGGCGTGTTCAAATCCTGGGCCGTCACCAAGGGGCCGTCACTCGACCCTCACGACAAGCGGCTCGCGGTCGAGGTCGAGGACCACCCGCTCGATTACGGCGATTTCGAAGGCACTATTCCGGAAGACCAGTACGGCGGCGGCACGGTGATGCTGTGGGACCGGGGCTATTGGGAGTCCGATGATCCCGATCGCGGCTTCAAGAAGGGCGACCTGAAATTCACCCTGCATGGCGACAAGCTGCATGGAAGCTGGGTGCTGGTGCGGATGCGGGGCGACCGCTACGGCGGCAAGCGCACCAACTGGCTCCTGATCAAGCACCGTGACGAATTCGTTAGGGAAGGCGAGGATAACGACATTCTCGACGAGGACCGTTCGGTTGCCTCCGGGCGCCCGATGGAGCAGATCGCGCAAGGCAAGGGCAAGGCGCCAAAGCCGTTCATGCTGGCCACGAAGACGAAGGCCGATGCGGTCTGGCAATCCAACCGCGGCGATGCCGCCGAAGCGCGGACCTTGCGGAAGACGGCCGCCTTGCGGGCCGCGCCGGAGATCAAGACGCGAGCGCCCGCGCCAGCCGTCAAGCCGAAGCAGGTCGCGGCGATGCCCGATTTCGTCGCACCGCAGCTTTGCACGGTGGTCGAGAGGCCGCCCGGCGGCGCGGGCTGGTGTCACGAGATCAAGTTCGACGGCTACAGGGTGCAATTGCGGGTAGAGGACGGCGATGCGGTGCTCTACACCCGAAAAGGCCTCGACTGGACCGATAAATTCCAGGCGATCGCCAAGGAAGCGAAATCGCTTCCCGACGTGCTGATCGATGGCGAGATCGTCGCGCTCGATCATAACGGCGCGCCCAACTTCTCGACCCTGCAGGCGGCGCTGTCGGACGGCGACAGCGAGAGCCTGATCTTCTATGCGTTCGACCTGCTGTTCGCCAATGGTGAAGATTTTCGCAAGCTGCCGCTCGGCGACCGCAAGGCGCGGTTGAAGAAATTGCTGGAGGCGCAGAAGGGCAAAGACAAGCAGATCCGCTATGTCGAGCATTTTGAAAGCGGCGGCGATGCCGTCCTGCAATCGGCCTGCAAGCTCGAACTGGAAGGCATCGTCTCCAAGAAACTCGATGTGCCCTATCGCTCCGGCCGCACCGAGAGCTGGACCAAGGCGAAATGCCGCGCCGGGCACGAGGTGGTGCTGGGCGGCTGGAAGACCACCAACGGCAAATTCCGTTCGCTGATGGCCGGCGTCTACCGCGGCGATCATCTCGTCTTCGTCGGTATGGTCGGTACCGGCTTCGGGCAGGACAAGGTCCGCCGCATCATGCCGGCGCTGAAGGCAGCCGCCTCCGACAAGAACCCGTTCGGCGGCAAGAACGCGCCAAAGAAAACCCGCGACGTGCACTGGCTGAAACCTGAACTGGTCGCCGAGATCGAATTCGCGGGCTTCACGGCGGATGGAAACATTCGTCAGGCCGCGTTCAAGGGCCTGCGGCAGGACAAGCCGGCCGAGGAGGTGGAGGCGGAAACACCGTCCAAGGCAGGCGTCGCGCAGCCGAAGCCCGGCAAGGGCAAGGGCAGGACGGTGCGGGCAACGCCCGCAACAACGAACAAGACCGGCGACGTCATGGGCGTGGTGATCTCAAAGCCGGACAAGGAACTGTGGCCCGACGCCGGCGACGGCGAGGGCGTTACAAAGCTCGACCTTGCGCAATATTTCGAGGCTGTTGGCGAATGGATGATCGGCCACCTCAAGGGCCGTCCATGCTCGATCGTTCGCGCGCCCGACGGCATCCATGGCGAGAAATTCTTTCAACGCCACGCCATGCAGGGCGCGTCCAACCTATTCGAGCTGGCCAAGGTTTCGGGCGACCGCAAGCCCTATCTGCAGATCGACCGGGTCGAGGGATTGGCTGCGGTGGCGCAGATCGGCGGCCTCGAATTGCATCCCTGGAATTGTGCGCCAGACGCTTACGACACGCCGGGACGTCTGGTGTTCGATCTCGATCCCGCGCCAAATGTTGAATTCTCCGACGTCATCGAAGCGGCAAAAGACATGCGCCAGCGGTTGACCGCTGTTGGTCTCGAAAGCTTCTGCAAGACCACCGGCGGAAAGGGGCTGCATGTGGTGACGCCGCTGCTCCATGGTGCAAGGGACAAGGTCACCTGGAAGGAGGCCAAGGCCTTCGCGCAAAGTATCTGCCAGTGGATGGCGAACGATGATCCCGAGCGCTATCTGCTCAACATGTCGAAGAAGCTGCGCAAGGGAAAGATCTTCCTCGACTATCTTCGCAACGACCGGATGTCGACGGCGATCGCGGCCTTGTCGCCCCGTGCGCGCGAGGGTGCTACCGTGTCGATGCCATTGACCTGGACGCAGGTGCGCGGCGATCTCGATCCGAAGAAGTATACGATCCGCACCGTGCCGTCGCTACTGGCGAAGACGAAAGCGTGGGACGGCTACGATGACGCAGCAGCGTCGATCAAGCCGGCGATCAAGAAGCTGGCGGGGAAGTAGCGTGGCGCTCGGCCACCGCTACCAACACACCACGGTCGTCATACCCCGCGAATGCGGGGTATCCAGTACGCCGCGGCTCATCGGCTCAATCATGGATGTCTCTGGAATACTGGATCACCCGCTTTCGCGGGTGATGACGGTCTTCATTTGAACTGTAGGGTGGGCAAAGCGTCAGCGTGCCCACCATCTTTGTCTCAACAAGAAAGGTGGGCACGGCGCAAGTGCGCCTTTGCCCACCCTACGATTCTCGACGCTTGATCTAAATCTTCCCGAGCAGCAGCAGAATCAACAGAATCACGATCACCAGACCCAGTCCGCCGCCGCCGTAATATCCGGTGCCATAGAACGGGCCGCCGCCGATGCCACTGAAGCCGCCGAGCAACGCGATGATGAGAATAATCAGAAGGATTGTGCCGATAGACATAAATCTCTCCTCAGCCCGAAGCGGGGGCGTGTGTCTATCCTGCCTTCACGGAAAGTAACAAGCGTGAATCACGAAAGTTCCGGTCTGCGAGGCTATTGTACTGTCGTCCCTTACTTTCGAACCGCGTACAATTACATGCAGCTAGATCAGGGAGGATTTTTCAACGATGACCAAACCGCTCGTGGTTTCCATCCCGCATAGTCTGGGCCGCGAGGAGGCGATGCGCCGCCTCAAGACAGGACTGTCGCGCGCCGCTTCCAGCGTACCGATGCTAAGTGTCGACGAGGAGCGCTGGGAAGACAACCGCATGATCTTCCACGTGAGCGCCCTCGGGCAAGGCGCGGCAGGCCATGTCGATGTCGCCGACGATCACGTGCAGGTGGAAGTGGTGCTGCCATGGCTGTTGCAGCGCTTTGCCGAAGCGGCCCAGGCCGCGATCCGCAGCCGCGGCCAGTTGCTGCTGACCAAGAAAAGCTGACGCATCAGCCGCGACGGCGCCTTGGTGCGGGTTCTGTCGCGCCATTGTACCTGGCTTTCAGCACCGCGACCGGCAGATGCGTCAACAGGTCTGACAGGCGCAATTGCGCAGCATCGGCGTCGGCAAAACCTTCCATCGCGTAGCCGCCGACGTTCAGCGCGGCGTCGTAGTTTTCCGGACCGGGCCAATGTCTGCCGCCATCGGTAAACGGCGCAAACCACCGTGTGACCACGACGATCGCAGCCTCGCGGCCTCGCCGGCGGGCGAACGCGATGAAATGATCGCGACGCGGTCCGCTCACTTCCAAGGGCTCGTAATCGCCGCTTGTGAACGTATCGGCGAGCTCGGTTCGAAGCTTGAGCAGATGCCGTGTCCAGGCCAGCTTCAGATGACCGCTCGGCCACTTCTCGACCAGCCGATCCCAATCCGGATTCTCCACCGCGCCCAGCCGGCCTGCGCGTTCGGCAAAGTCGACGGGCCGCCGGTTGTCGGGATCGACCAGCGAAAAATCCCAAAGTTCCGTGCCCTGATAGAAGTCCGGCACGCCCGGTATCGTCGTCTTCAGCGTGATCTGGCTGAGCGAGTTCAGGGCGCCCAGCAACGAGAGCCGCTGCGCCAGTGTCTGCAGGGAATTCAGGAATTCGCCCGACAATGAGGGATCGAGAATCTTCGCGATGAAGCTCTTGACACCCGTCTCGTAGGCCGCGTGGGGATTGAGCCAACTCGTTTCCTGCTTGCCCTCGCGCGCCGCCTTCAGCGCATATTCCTGCATCCGGTCCACGAACGAAGCGTCGTCCGGCTGCCATGCCCCCACCAGCGCCTGATACAGCATGTATTCGAACGCTGCCGAGGGCGCGCGCAGATCGCCATCGGCGAGCAGATGCGGCGCGTTGAGCAGTTTCCATCTGGCCACCGTGCCGGTCCATTCGCCTGGAATTTCCGAAAGCGCCAGGATGCGCGCACGCGCATCCTCGCCGCGCTTGGTATCATGCGTCGCCGTCGCCGTCATGCCGTGCGGCGATGCGCCGGCGCGGGACTGCATCATCCCATGGAATTCGCCGGCCGAAAGCGCCTTTGCGGCGGGGTCGCCGCCGACCTCGTTGAGGGCAAGCAGGCGGTGGTAGCGGTAGAACGTCGTGTCCTCCAGCGACTTTGCCATCATCGGCCCGGTGAACTGCTGCATCTTCAATGCGAACCGGCGCACGCGCGGCGCGCTGTGATGTGTGCGCCCGGACTTGATCAGGTCCATTGTCAGGGCGTCGCGCAGGAAATCGAAGATGCCGTCATCGGCGGCAAACCAGTCGGCGCGCGCCCGCTCGATCGTCCCTGCTATCAACTGGCGGTCATGCGCGGATGGGCCCGACGCTGTCAGGTAGGTGCGATAGACCGGAAAGTGCAACACGTAGAGTTCGAGCGCCTGCCGCAGGCTGTCGACGGAATAGTCGCGGGTGGAATAATGTCCGCTGGCAATCCGCGACAAGAGGCGCGTCAGCACCGTGAACTCGCTGGTCAGCAGCGTTTCCAGCACGCGACGTTTTGCATCTCGCAGGATCGGTTCGAGTTTTGGCGATTGGTTGCTGATCTGCCGCCAGACCTCGTCGAGCGGCTCCAGGCCGCTTCCATCGGTCAGCACATGGGTGATCGCGTTCAGCCACTCATAGCCGGTGGTGCCGTGAACGCCGGCGAACGGCGGCAGCTTTTCGTGCTCGCCGAGAATTTTCTCGACCACCACGTAGAAGGGCCTGCTCCGCCCGCCAAAGCCATCGCGGATCAGCCGGCGCAGGCGCTGGAAATACTGGACGGGATCGCGCAGGCCGTCGATGTGATCCAGCCGCAGCCCTGCAAGCTTTTCCTCCGCAATCAGCCGTTTGACCAGGCGATGGATCGCCTCGAAGGTGCCGGTGTCCTCGACGCGCAGGCCCGCCAGCGTGTTGATGTCGAAGAAGCGCCGGTAATTGATATCACTGGAAGCGAGCCGCCAGTGGCCGAGCTTGTAGTGCTGGCGTTCGAGCAGATGATGCAGCGCCAGCGTTGCAGCGGCGCGATCCGGCCCGGCCCGATAGGCTGCAAGCTCACGCGCGATGATCTCGGCGGCTCCCGTGATGCCCTTCAATTCGGTTTTGAAGGCAGGTGCTTCCTTGCGGTTGGGGCGTCGCGGCCCCTGATAGCGGGAGGCCAGCGCAAGCATGGCCCTGCCGGGCGCACTTTCCTCTGCGCCTGCTTCCTTGACGACCATACGCAGGATTTCGCCATAACGCTCCGGCGCGATCGGCAGCCGATGCTCGAAGTACCAAGCCGAAAAACTGCCTTCGCCGGCGTCATAGCGCAGTTCGATCTCGCCGTTTTCCAGCGCCTGACCGTAGGACGAGCCGATGATCGGCAGCAACACCCCGCCGCGGGCGCGATACGGCAATTGTTCCCAGTCGATGTCGAAGGAGGCCGCGTGCGGCGAGGCAGGCCCCCACTCCAGCATGTCGAGCCACCACGGATTATCGTCAAAATGCACGCCGACATGATTGGGCACGAAATCGAGGATCAGCCCGAGATCGTGTCGCTGCAGCATGGCGCTCAGCCGTTCGAAGCCGGCTTCGCCGCCGAGCTCGGGATTGAACTGGGCATGGTCGATGACGTCGTAGCCATGCGCGCTGCCCTTGCGGGCGCGCGTGAAGGGCGATGCATAGAGATGGGTGATGCCGAGCGCCTTCAGGTAGGGCACCACGGAAGCGGCGGCGTCGAAATCGAAATCCGCCGACAGTTGCAGGCGGTAGGTCGCGATCGGGATCGCCGGGGGCATTTTCCTATCCGATGCGCCAGTGCACCGACCATGGCGGGACGCTATTGCCCAACTCGCTACCCCAGATCAGGGTTCCTGCAGCTTCGCCGTGGCTGACGGCCCTTTCCGACAGGTTGGCGGTGAGGCGAAGTGCGGTGCCATCGCCCATGCGCCAATCGGCGGTCAGCAATCCGTTGCTTTCCGCGTCTGCTTTCCCAAAAGCTGCGCCGGCCAGCCGCGGCACAATCTCCTGCCGCCGGAGCTGCAATAGGTTTCGCACCATGGTCAGGCGTTTCCGCCCCGCCGGAGCGTCGCGGCCATCCCAGTCGAGAACGGCGGAATCGCGGGTCGAAGCGGCGAGCGCGTCGGGGACGTCATCGCCATATTCCGCATAGGCCCAGGCCAATTCGATGCGGCGGCCCTTCCGAACCGCATCGGCGAGTTCGCCGCCGAAATCGCAGAAGAAGGGGAAGGGGACCGTCGAGCCCCATTCCTCGCCCATGAACAGCATGGGGATGTGAGGCGCGATCAGCAGGACCTGAAGCGCCGCCTCGATCATCCGCGCGTCGGCGTTGCCTTCCAGCCGGTCGCCCAGCGCACGATTGCCGATCTGGTCGTGGTTCTGCAGGAAGTTGATGAAGGCGGTCGGCGCGAGATGGCCGCTCGGCTCGCCACGCCTAACGCCGCGAAAAGCCGATGGCTCGCCCTGGTAGACGAAACCTGATGACAGCGAGCGGGCGATATCCGATCTCGGCGCGCGCTGGTAATCGCCATAATAGCCCTGCTTCTCGCCGGTCATCAGCACGCGCCAGGCGTGATGGTAATCGTCGTTCCATTGCGCGCGGTATTTGCCGTGTGGTTGGTCCTGGACGGAATCCAGGATGCTGGCGCGGTTGTCGCCGTTCTCCAGCACGAGGTGAATGTGCCGGCCGGTTTCCGCGGCCAATTGGCCGGCAGCGGCGCTGATATCGCGCAGCAGCGACAGCCCGCCCGGTTCAACGATCGAGTTGACGGCATCGAGCCGCAGCCCGTCGAAGCGGTAGTCGCGCAGCCAGGAGAGCGCGTTCTCGATCGCAAAGGCGCGGACTTGCCTGACGCGATAGTCGATCGCACTGCCCCATGGCGTGTGGGCTTCGGTGAAGAAGGAGGGCGCATAGCGGCCGAGATAATTTCCTTCGGGGCCGAAATGGTTGTAGACGACGTCAAGCATCACCATCAACCCGCGCAGGTGCGCCTCGTCGATCAGCTCCTTGAGATCTTCGGGACGGCCATAGGAGCTGTCGGGTGCGTACCACAAAACGCCGTCATAGCCCCAGTTGCGGGAGCCGGCGAAATCCGCCAGCGGCATCAATTCCAATGCGGTGATGCCGGTGGCTACGAGATGGTCGAGCCTGTCGATCATGGCGCGATAGCTGCCTTCCGCAGTGAAGGTGCCGACATGCGCCTCGATGATCACCGCCTCCTGCCACGGCCGTCCGTGCCAGCTTGCGGCCCGCCAGCGATATGCGTCATGATCGATCACCTCGCTCGGCCCGATAACGTCCTCGGGCTGAAACAGCGAAGCTGGATCGGGGACATCGAGTTCGTCATCGATGCGGAATTGGTAGCGTGCGCCGGCTTTGACACCGGCAATATCGGCCGTGAACCACCCGTCCTCGCCGCGCCTCATCGCGTGAGGCTGCTCCAGCATCACCTCGACGCGTTTGGCCGCCGGTGCCCACAGCCGAAACCGCGCGCCGTAGTTTGTCAGAAGCGGGCCGAATTGCCGGTCATTCATGCCGCGCCCGCAAAGACAAGCACCGATCGCGGCGGCGCGCTGGTTTCGACGCCCGAGGCGAATTCGGCGGCGGCCAGCACGGCCTCGGTCGTATTCAGTACCTGCTGCCAGCTCTTGTATTCGGGCATCTGCGGCAACTTGAAAGCGATCTCTTCGGGCGCAGCGTTCAGCACGATAAAGATCGGCGGCTGACCTGGTTCCAAAGGCCCCAGCACATAGGCAAGGAACCGTCCTTCCGGAAAATTCCAGTCGGCTTCCTGCATCTCCTCGGCTGCCGGCGTCAGCCACAGCACGCCGTAGGAGCCGTCCTTGCGCCGCCCGGAGAGCCAGCGCTGGTAGCGCAGTTGCGGGAAGCGCCGGCGCAGCGCGGTCATGTGGCCGACGAAATCGGTGAGGTCGTCGCCTGGCTTGCCGAGATTGTCCCAATTGACCCAGCCGATCTCATTGTCCTGACAATAGGCGTTGTTGTTGCCGTTCTGCGAATTGCCGACCTCGTCGCCGGCCAGCATCAAGGGCGTCCCCTGCGCGAGGAACAGGCAGGCGAACTGGTTCCTGCGGAGTTGCCGGCGCAGCGCCACGATCGCGGCGTCAGTGGTCGGGCCCTCATGGCCGCAATTGTTGCTGTGGTTGTCGTTGGAGCCGTCGCGATTGTCCTCGCCGTTCGCCTCGTTGTGCTTCTCGTTGTAGCTGAACAGGTCGGTCAGCGTGAAACCGTCATGGACGGTGATGTGATTGATGCTGGCGCGCGTTGCTCGGTTGTCATGATGGAACAGGTCGGATGAGGCGGTCATGCGGCGCGAGACCTCGCCGATCAGGCTGCCTTCGCCGCTCCAGTAGCGCCGTAGCGCGCTGCGATAACGATCGTTCCATTCCGACCATTGCGAGGGAAACGCGCCGACCTGATAGCCGCCCAGGCCGAGGTCCCATGGCTCGGCGACGAGTTTTACGGTTGCCAGCACCGGGTCCTGCCGCACGGCCGTGAGGAACGCGGAATTGCGGTCAAAACCGTTCGGCTCGCGCGCCAGCGTGGTGGCGAGGTCGAAGCGAAAGCCGTCGACGTGGCAGACCTCGACCCAGTAGCGCAGCGAATCCATCACCATCTGCAGCACGCGCGGATGGGTGAGGTTCACCGAGCTGCCGCAGCCGGTGAAGTCGTCATAGTAGCGCGGATGCTCTTTGTTGAGCCAGTAATAGGACGCGTTATCGATGCCGCGGAAACACAGCGTCGGGCCGAGATGATTGCCTTCGGCGGTGTGGTTGTAGACTACGTCGAGCATCACCTCGATGCCGGCGTCGTGCAGCCGCGCCACCGTGGTGCGGAACGCATCGAGCGCATTGTCCTGTGCGTAGCGCGGCTCCGGCGCAAAGAACGCCAGCGTGTTGTAGCCCCAGTAGTTAGAGAGCTTCTTTTCCACCAGCACCCGGTCGTCGATCAGGCCGTGGATCGGCAACAGTTCGATGGTGGTGACGCCGAGCCGCTTGAGATGGTCGATCATCGCCGGCGAGCACAGCCCGCCATAGGTGCCGCGCCAGCCCGGCGCCACGTCGTCGCGCCTCTGCGTCAGGCCCTTGACGTGGGCCTCATAGATGACGGTGTCTTCCCAGGCGACATTCGGCCGTATCTCGCGGCGGCCCCAGTTGAAGGTCTCGTCGACCACGACCGCCTTCGGCATGCCGCGCGCGTTGTCGCGGCGGTCGAACGAAAGATCCTCGCGCGCGCTCCCCGTTCGATAGCCGAAATGCGCGTCGCTCCACACCAGCCTGCCGGCGAGCCGCTTGGCATAGGGATCGAGCAACAGCTTGTTGGCGTTGAAGCGGTGTCCGCGCTCCGGCGCGTAGGGGCCGTGGACGCGATAGCCGTAGAGCTGTCCAGGCGAGACGTCGTTGAGATAGCCGTGCCAAACGTCCTCATTGCGCTCGGGCAGTTCGATTCGCTCGAGTTCGCGGCGGCCCTGGCCGTCGAACAGGCAAAGCTCGACCTTCTCCGCATTGGCCGAGAACAGCGCAAAGTTGGTGCCCCTGCCGTCCCAGCTTGCTCCGAGGCGGGCGGGGCTTCCCGCGGACAGTCGCATGCGTCAGCTTTCCGGTACGAGAAAGATCGCAGCCAGAGGCGGAATGGTGAGGCTGAGTTCGGGGATGCTGCCTTCCAGGGTATGGACTTCGCCGACGTTGCCGACATTGCTGCCGCCATAATGCGCAGAATCGGAATTGAGTGCTTCCCTCCACGTGCCGGCGAATGGCACCCGGACGCGGTAATTGTGATAGACATTCGGCGAGAAGTTCACGACCACGAGGCAGCGCGCGCGCGCATCGAAACCCTTGCGCAGCCAGGCAAAGACGTTGCCGCCGGAATCGTGGGTGATGACCCATTCAAATCCCGCCTGGTTGCAATCCATCTGGTGAAGCGCCGGCACGCTGCGATAGAGCCGGTTGAGGTCGCGAATCAGGTTCTGCATGCCGCTATGGCGGTGCTGCGCCAAAAGGTGCCAGTCGAGCGAATGATCGTGATTCCATTCGCGCTCCTGGCCGAACTCGCAGCCCATGAACAGGAGCTTCTTGCCGGGATGGCCGAACATGAAGCTGTAATAGGCACGCAGGTTCGCAAAGCGCTGCCACTCGTCGCCGGGCATGCGGCCGAGGATCGATCGCTTGCCGTGCACGACTTCGTCATGCGACAGCGGCAAAATGAAATTCTCCGAAAATGCGTAATGCAGGCCGAACAGCACGTCGCCGTGATGGTGCTTCCGGTATATCGGGTCCTTGCCGATATATTTCAGCGTGTCGTGCATCCAGCCCATGTTCCACTTGAAGCCGAAGCCGAGCCCGCCATATTCGACCGGCCGCGAGACCTGCGGCCATGCGGTGGATTCCTCCGCTGCCGTGGTGGCTTCCGGAAAATGCCCGAACAGTTCGATATTGAAGCGGCGCAGGAACTCGATGGCTTCGAGGTTTTCCCGCCCCCCGAGCCGGTTCGGGATCCACTCGCCGGCGGGCCGGCTGTAGTCGAGGTAGAGCATCGAGGCGACGGCATCGACGCGCAGGCCGTCGACGCCGTAGCGATCGAGCCAGAACAGCGCGTTGGAGACCAGGAAATTGACCACTTCGGTGCGGCCGTAATTGTAGATCAGCGTGCCCCAGTCGAGATGGCGGCCCTGCATCGGGTGGGCGTGCTCGTAGAGCGCAGTGCCATCGAAATAGCCGAGCCCATGCGGATCGTCGGGAAAATGTCCGGGCACCCAGTCGAGCCACACGCCGAGCCCCTCGCGATGACAGGCATCGACGAGGGCGGAAAAATCTTCCGGCGCGCCGAACCGGCTGGTCGGCGCGTACAGGCCGGTCGGCTGATAGCCCCAGGAGCCGTCGAACGGATGTTCGCTGACGGGCAGAAACTCGAGATGGGTAAAGCCCATATCCTTCGCATAGGCCGGAAGCTGTTCGGCGAGGTCGCGATAGCTCAGCCATTCATTGCCGTTCTTGCGCCGCCAGGAGCCGAGATGAACCTCGTAGATCGAGATCGGCGCCTCCAGCGCGTTGATGCCCGACGGCGCCTGGCGCGGATACGGAATTCTGCTTTCGTCGACGACGATCGAGGCCGTTGAGGGTCGGACTTCCGCCGCAAAGGCCACCGGATCGGATTTCAGCGGCAGATGCCGTCCGTCGGAGCCGGTAATATCGAACTTGTACCGGTCGCCGGCACGGGCATGCGGTACGAACAGTTCCCAATAGCCGACGCCGCGCACCCGCATCGGGTGCCGCCGCGCATTCCAGAAATTGAAATCGCCGACCACGTTGACCGCCTTGGCGTTCGGCGCCAGCACCACGAACGCCACGCCGTCGACGCCGTCGAGTGTCATCGGATGCGCGCCGAGCTTGTCGTAGATCCGCCGGTGGGTGCCTTCGCCCAGGAGATAGAGGTCGAAGTCGCTGAGCACGGGCGGAAAGCGGTAGGGATCGTCGAGATCGACGACGTTCTCACCGAAGCGGGCGCGGAGCTGGTACCGTTTCGATCCGTTCGGCAGCGCGCCTGCGAACAGCCCGGCATCGTGAATGCGCTCAAGCGGCGCCGTCTCGCCTTGCTCGCCGATCGCCTCCACGTTGGACGCTTCGGGGATGAAAGCGCGCACCACGCTGTGTCCGCCTTCGCTGTGCAAGCCGAGATACCGAAACGGATCCGAATGCTTGCCTTCGATGATGGCGTAGGCCTCTGCGGACAGCTTGGTCATGAGGCCTCGAAGGACGGTTGTGACAACATTCTGATAATTCCGCTCAATGGCACGCGCAGCCATTCCGGCCGGAACGACAGTTCGTGTTCGATCTCGTTCAAGGCCTTCTCGAGCAGGAAGAAGGTCAGCAAGCCGTCCGCGTCCGTCGGATCGGCCGGCCACAGCCGTTGGTCGGTCATCGCTTCGCGGTAGGCGGCGAGAAATGCGGCTGTCGCCCGGTCCCGCCATTCGCCAAGCGCCGCGCCGAGCTTGCCGTGGTCATCGTGGGCTACTTTGAGCGAGCGCTCAAGGGCTGCGGTTGCCGAATAATCGATCGAGCGGATCAGGCTCGCGATGTCGCGTGCTGCAGGCATCTTGCGCCGGCGTTCGGCGATAGTGCGCCGCGGCGCGCCTTCGAAGTCGACGATGAAGATGTCGTCCTTGACGATCAGCAACTGGCTGAGATCGAGGTCGCCATGGCCGCGAATGCTGGCGGCGTCGGCCTCGCGCAGCAGCAGCGCTTCCAGCCAATCCGGCAGGACCGGCTGCAACGCCAGCACCTGGTCGACCAACGCTCGGTCGGCTTCCTTCAGCGTATCTCGCCGCTGCCGAAGCGCGTCGAAGACGCGCCCGGCGCTGAGTATCAGATCGTCGACCCAGCGCTGCACGTCGTCGCGGCTGGTCGGCTCCGGCGCGAATTCGGCAAGCTCGCCGTTGCTGGCGAGCGCAACATGCAGCTCGGCCACGCGCCGTCCGGCCTGCGAGATGTAGCGCAGATAAGGGATCTCTTCCTCGCGCTCGCCGGGATGGATGCTCGCTGCGAGCAGGCTCTGCTCCTCGACGAAGCGATCGAGATAGGCCGCACTCACGGTCCAGAGGTCGCCCTGATTGGCGATGAAGGCGTGAACGACGCCGACCGCGCTCTTCTCGTTACCCTCGACCAGCTCGGCGCTGCCGAGCAGCGCCGGCGCATTGGGAAAGTTGGCGACATCTGTCAGGAAGCGTCCCATCTCGATTTCGGGATTGGGACCGGCCTGAAGTGTCCGGTAGATCTTGACGACATAGTCATTGTCCACCAGCGCGGTGCTGCGCGGCAGTTCGGATTCAATGGTGCGGATGTGCTCGGGCTGCCGGATCGACTTGTCGCCGAAGCGGCCGGTCGGGCGGAATTCGAGCCGCAATCCCTGTTCGCTCTCGTCGACCGTCAGCGATTGCTGCAGATTGCGCAGAAACAGCGCGACGAAGATCTGGTCGGTGGCAACATCGAGCAGTGTTCCCTCGCGCGCGCCCTGGCGAACGGCGGCCAGCGCATGCGGATTGTAGCGCTCGCGGTCGAAGCGCACCCATTCGATCTGCATCGGCAACACGTAGCGCGTGGTGACGCCGCGCTGCGTCGTTTCGAAGAAAGCGAGCCACGGCCGGTTGTCGCCGATGTCGCAGAACGGAATCGCCGACGTCAGTTTCGGATGGATCGCCTTGGCCGAGCGTTCCGGGTACCAGCGGCTGCGCGCCAGATGTCCCGGAAGCACGTCGCGCTCGAACACGCCGCGCTCGCGCGCCAGCGATACCCAGGTCGCATTCAACGGCACCACCAGCGTTTCAAACTCGGGCACCGCGCGCTGCGGCACCGGCGCCGATTTGTCGCGCTCCTGCAGTTCGAACCAGTAGAAGCCGTAAGGCGACAGCGTGATCATGTAGGGCAGCTCGCCGATCGCCGGGAAGCGCGTGCGGCCGAGCATTTCCAGCGGGATGCGGTCCTTGAAGGCGGAGAGATCCAGTTCGGTCGCCTGAGCCGATCGCGACAGATTGGCGACGCACAGAATGACCTCGTCCCCGTACTGGCGCACGTAGCACAGCACCGAGCGGTTTTCCGGGCGGATGAATGTCATGCTGCCGCGGCCGAAAGCGAGCGTGGATTTGCGGACCGCGATCAGCCGCTTAGTGGCAGAGAGCAGCGAGGAGAGGCTGCGCGACTGCGCCTCGACATTGACGGACTCGTAGCCATAGACCGGGTCCATGATGGTCGGCGCGTAGAGCCGCGCGGGGTCGGAACGGGAGAAGCCGCCATTGCGATCCGGCGTCCACTGCATCGGGGTGCGGACGCCGTTGCGGTCGCCGAGATAGATGTTGTCGCCCATCCCGATCTCGTCGCCGTAATAGATGATCGGCGTGCCCGGGAACGAGAGCAACAGCGAATTCATCAGCTCGATCTTGCGCCGGTCATTGTCCATAAGCGGCGCCAGCCGCCGCCGGATGCCGACATTGATGCGGGCGCGGGGATCGTTGGCGTAGGTCGACCACAGGTAATCGCGTTCGACGTCGGTGACCATTTCCAGCGTCAGTTCGTCATGGTTGCGCAGGAACAGCGCCCACTGGCAATTGCCTGGAATATCCGGCGTCTGGCGCAGGATGTCGGTGATCGGAAAACGGTCTTCCTGCGCGATTGCCATGTAGATGCGCGGCATTAGCGGAAAGTGATAGGCCATGTGGCATTCGTCGCCACGGCCGAAATATTCCTGTACGTCTTCCGGCCATTGATTGGCCTCGGCCAGCAGCACCTTGCCTTTTGCGTAGGCATCGAGTTCGCTGCGCAGCCGCTTGATGATGGCATGCGTCTCCGGCAGGTTCTCGTTGTTGGTGCCGTCGCGCTCGCAGAGATAGGGAATGGCGTCGAGCCGGAAGCCGTCGACCCCGGTGTCGAGCCACCGCTTCATCACCTGCACCAGCGCGCTGACCACGCGCGGATTGTCGAAATTGAGATCCGGCTGGTGCGAGAAGAAGCGGTGCCAGTAGAACTGGCCGGCTTCCGGGTCCCAGGTCCAGTTCGACTTCTCGGTATCGGTGAAGATGATCCGGGTGCCCAAATATTTCTGGTCGGTATCGCTCCAGACATACCAGTTTCGGGCAGAGGAATTCGGGTCCGAGCGGCGGGCGCGCTTGAACCAGTCGTGCTGATCGGAGGTGTGGTTGATGACGAGCTCGGTGATGACCCGCAGGCCGCGCTTCTTGGCTTCCTGGATGAAGCGCCTGAAATCCTTCATCGTCCCGAAATCGGGGTTGATGTCGCCGTAGTCCGCGATGTCGTAGCCGTCGTCGCGGCCGGGGGAGGGATAGAACGGCAACAGCCACAATGTGGTGACGCCAAGGTCCTGCAGGTACCCCAGTTTCTCGGTCAGCCCGGCAAAGTCGCCAATGCCGTCATTGTTGCTGTCGGCGAAGGCCTTGACGTGCAACTGATAGATGATCGCGTCTTTGTACCAGAGCTCCTCGGTGGCGACCTCGGCGGCGGGCAGCTCCTTTGCTTCGACCACAAGGCTGCTATCCGGATTCAGCGGATAGGAGCCGTCGATAGGAAGGGAGACGCCGGCGTTGGAGCTCTCGGCGGTTTGCGCTTTTTTGTTCACGGTGATGCCATTGCCATGGAAATGACGTCCCCGTTTCGTTTGCAGAAAGGGAGACGTTCCGGACATAGATAGAAAGCCGTTCGGCTCGCTTTGGTTCCGGCGGAACCGTTGGCGGGCCCGAACGTTAGACATCGTCTATCTCCTTCCCGTAATTGGACAATTTCGCGACATCGGTTTGATGTTTGCGTGCAAAGTACGTGCCGAATGGATCTTTTCGCTCAAGCTAAAGCACTGGGAATTCAAACCGAATTCCTGGATGGCCAGGGTAATCGCCGTGTGACAGACGCGGCCGCCCTCAAAATAATCCTGGATGCCCTGCCGCCGCAGGCGCCCGGGCCGCTGGTAGGCCACCCGGTCGTGGTCCGGTCCGGACGGCCGTCGCGAACCGAAGTCCCCACAGCCACGCTCCCGGCGGAGTGGAAAATCGTTGCGGATTCAGGAGTTATCGCCAAGGGCGAGAGCTCGGATCATGTCATCGACTGGCCCAGGGACCTGCCGCTCGGCATCTACCGGCTGCAGTTGAGCGATGCCGCGAGAGTCGAGGACGTACCGCTGATTTCGGCGCCGGAACGGGCGTTTGGCGGCGAGTTCGACCGCTGCTGGCTGCTCGCCGTCCAGCTTTACGGGGTCCGTTCCGCGCGCAACTGGGGCATGGGCGACTTTACCGACCTCGCAAGCCTGATCGAACTCGCCGATCATCTCGGCGCCGACGGTGTCGGCCTCAATCCGCTACACGCCCTGTTCGACGATCGCCCGGGCGATTGCAGCCCGTATTCGCCGAACAGCCGGTTGTTTCTCAATGCGCTTTACATCGATGTCGAAAAGCTTCCCGAATATCAGCTCGATTCCGAAACTCGCGAGGCGCTGGCGCCGTTGCGGGTACGCGCCGTCGTCGATTATGTCGGTGTCGCCGGTGTGAAGTGGCGCGCGCTTCGCTCCGCCTTTGCTGCCTTCAAGGCCAATGCCAACCCGACCCGCCGACAGGATTTCGACAAATTCCGTACCGAGTGCGGTACCTTGCTGTCGCATTTTGCCTGCTTCGAGGTACTCCGGCACAAATTCGGCAAGCCGTGGTGGGAATGGCCAGAAGAGTGGCGGCAGCCGGACGACGCCAGATGCGCCGCCTTGCGCCAAGGCCCGGACGCCAACGAAATCGAATTTGTCGAATTTGTACAATGGACCGCAGACCGGCAGCTCGGCGCGGCCAGCGATCTGGCGAAGAAGCTTGGCATGAAGGTCGGGCTCTATCTCGACGTCGCGGTCGGCGTGCAGGCCGACGGGTTCGATGCCTGGAACGAACAGGTCGCGATCTCCCGCCATCTCGGCGTCGGCGCGCCACCCGATCCGCTCAACACCGCCGGCCAGACCTGGGGCCTTGCCGGCTTCAATGCGGCAGGGCTCGAACGGCAGTCCTTTGCGCCGTATCGCGACATGCTGCGCGCCTCGATGCGGCACGCCGGTGCGATCCGGCTCGACCATGTGCTCGGGCTGAAGCGGCTCTATCTGGTGCCGCAAGGCTTCACCGCACGCGACGGCGTCTATGTGCAGATGCCGTTCGAGGCGCTGCTCGCGGTGACCGCGCTGGAAAGCCTCACGCAGCGCTGCGTCGTGATCGGCGAAGACCTCGGCACTGTGCCGGAAGGCTTTCGCGACCAGATCGCCGATTGGGGCATCTGGTCGTATCTCGTGATGATGTTCGAGCGCGACGACCACGGATCGTTCCGCAGCATCGATCATTACTTGACCAACGCGCTCGTCACTTTCAACACCCATGATCTCTCGACCTATGCCGGCTGGCGCTCGTTCGGCGATCTCAAGCTGAAGCGCTCGCTCGGGATCGATCCGGGCGAGAGCGACGAGGCGCGCTGGCACGCGCTTGCCATGCTGGACGACGTGCTGCGGCATAACGACATCTACCGCAACGATCTCTATTCGGTTGCGAATTTCCTGGCGCGGACCAAGTCGCGGCTGCTCGCGGTCTCGCTGGAGGATCTGCTCGGGGTAGTCGACCAGCCCAACATCCCCGGCACCGTCAACGAGCATCCGAACTGGCGACAGCGGCTTCCGGTGTCGATCGAGGAGATGACGTCCACGGTCGACGTCGCCGCACTCAAGGCGGCAACCCATGAGCGGTCGCGCGCCGCGATCTGACGAGTTCGAGGAGGAAGGCAGAGCGGGATGACAGTTGGAAGAAGTGCCATTCCGTTCTGGCGGTGAATCACCTTGTCGTGCCGGATCGAAGACTACGGGCTGATCGGCGATTGCGAGACCGCGGCACTGGTCGGCCGTGACGGATCGATCGATTGGCTGTGCTGGCCGGCCTTCGATTCCGACGCCTGCTTTGCAGCCCTTCTCGGCACCCACAAGCATGGCCGCTGGCTGATCGCACCGGTGGAGGAAGTCACCGGCACCTCGCGCAACTATTGGGGCGACACCCTGATCCTGCAGACGCGGTTCGAGACCGCTGACGGCGCGGTCGAGCTGGTCGACTTCATGCCGCCGCGCGGCAACGCCTCCGATGTGGTGCGGTTGGTGCGCGGCCTTCGCGGCCGGGTCAGGATGCACATGCAGCTTGTCATCCGCTTCGGCTTCGGCACCGATATTCCCTGGGTCAAGAAGACCGAGGACGGCTCCGCCCTGCTCGCTATTTGCGGGCAGGACATGACGGTGTTGCGCACCCCGGTGGAAACGCGCGGGGAGGACCTGACGACGGTCGCCGATTTCGAGGTCGGCGAGGGCGACACCGTCCCCTTCGTGCTCACCTACGGCCCTTCGCATCTGCCGGTGCCCAAGCCGATCGATCCTGCCTATGCCTTGCAGGATACCGAAGCGTTCTGGACCGAGTGGAGCAACCGTTGCACCTATGAGGGCGAATACCGCGCTCTCGTGATGCGCTCGCTGATCACGCTGAAGGCGCAGACCTATGCGCCGACCGGTGGCATCGTCGCTGCGCCGACGACCTCGCTGCCGGAAAAGCTCGGCGGCGCCAGGAATTGGGATTATCGCTTCTGCTGGCTGCGCGACGCCACCTTCACGCTGCTGGCGCTGATGAACTCGGGCTATACCGAGGAAGCTTCCGCCTGGCACCATTGGCTGTTGCGGGCGGCGGCGGGTTCTCCCGCCAACATGCAGATCATGTACGGCATCATGGGCCACCGCCGTCTCCTGGAATGGGAGGCCACGTGGTTGCCCGGCTATGAAGGCGCACGTCCCGTTCGGGTCGGCAACGCCGCGCATGCACAACTGCAGCTCGACGTCTACGGTGAATTGATCGACGCCTTTCACCAATGGCGCGTAGCCAAGCTAGAAATGGATGAAACCAGCTGGGCGCTGGAGTGCGCCGTGCTGCAGCACCTCGCCGGACAGTGGGACCAGCCGGACCACGGCATCTGGGAGCGCCGCGGCGCGGGCAGGCATTATGTCTCGTCGAAGGTGATGACCTGGGTCGCGTTCGACCGCGGTATCAAGAGCGCCGAGATGTTCGGCTTCAAGGCGCCGCTTGCGAAGTGGCGGGTGCTGCGCGACGCCATTCACGCCGACGTCTGCGCGAAGGGCTTTGACGCCGAGCTGAACGCGTTTGTCGAGTCATACGGCTCAAAAATGCTCGACGCGAGCATCCTGTTGCTGCCGTCAGTGGGATTTCTGCCGCCGGAGGACCCCCGCGTGCGCGGTACGCTTGTCGCGGTCGAACAGCATCTGATGCAGGACGGATTTGTGCTGCGGCACGACCCGCGGGAAGTCCCGACGGAGAAACAGCCGGCCGAAGGCGCGTTCCTCGCCTGCACGCTTTGGCTTGCGGACGCGTATGTGCTGGCGGGCGAATTCGGCAAGGCGCAGGAGTTGTTCGCCCGCGTCGTCGCAGTCGCCAACGATCTCGGCCTCTTGGCCGAGGAGTACGATACGGTGGCCAGTCGCCAGACCGGAAATTTCCCGCAGGCGCTGACGCATATCGCGCTGATCAACACCGCGCAGAACCTCAGCGTGGCAAAGAAGGCGACCGAGAAGCCCGCGATGCAGCGCTCGAAATAGCGGGCGAGGTCGGTAGGGTGGGCAAAAGGCGCGCAGCGTCTTGCCCGCGTAGCAACTATCAAGTTGGACGAGGATGAGCGCGCCCCGACCAACTGCAGTGTGACACCGCGCTTGACGTCGTCAAGGAGTGGCCTGGCAGCTACGGAGCGTGCTTTGAGCAATGCGCGACGGCCATCCTTGACGACGTCTGCGCGCGGCGTCACGGATTGAAGCAGGTCGGGACGAAGAAACGGCCTCTCCGGTCGAACCAAGAAACGAAGCTGGAAGGGACTGGAGAGTGGTTGCTCTGCCGAGCTCGCCGGCAACTCAATGGGCGATCGTGCGGACCTCCCATGGCGTGCCGCGGGCGACGACCGCGTTGGCGAAGATCAGCAGCTTGCGAGCGCAGGCGACGACCGCCACCTTGTGCTCCTTTCCAGCGTCGCGCAGCCGCTTGTAGAGCGCCGTCAGTTGCGGGTTCCAGCGCAGCGAGGCGATCCATGCCGCGGCGTAGAGATTATTGCGCAACCGCTCGCGGCCACCCGCGATGTGGCGATCGCCGGCGTGCTCGCCACTGTCGTCATCGTAGGGGACAAGCCCAGCCAACGCGCCGGCCTGGCCGCGGCTGAGCTGGCCGATCTCCGGCATGCGCACCACGATGGCGCTTGCGGTGCGCAACGCAATGCCATCGACGCTGAGGATCAGGTCGAGCCGCTCGGCGAGATCGGGATGCTGACGGATCGCCGCCACCAGCTGCTTGAGCCGTTGCCGGAAAAGCCCCTGGAATCGCCGGATCTCGTCGTCCCAGAGCTGCCGCAGAGCGGCATCGCGGCACGACTCGCGATGGTTCTTGAACCGGGCCATCGCGCGGACGATCTGGTCGATCTGGGTCTGTAACCCGGCCAGTTCTGCCAGACGCCGGTCGGGCGGGGCATGGATGGTCCTGACGTCGGACGTGCAGGCCGCAATCAAGGCCGCATCGATCTTGTCGTTCTTCGCCAGCCTCAGATGGAAGCGCCCATAGGCGCGCACCTGCGCGGGCTGGAACACGACGACCACGAAACGGCCCTGCCGCAGCCGCCGGACGACCGTTTGCTCGTAGCCGCCAGTGGCTTCGATACCGACCCGTTTGACCCGGTGCTGCCGCAACCAGACGAACAACTCCTCGTGCCCCTCGGCCGTATTGGCCACCTGCAGCCGTTCCGGCCTTCCATGCAGCGCCACATCGAGCTTGTGCTTGCCAGTATCGATGCCGGCGCAAACTATGCTACGCTTGCTCATCTTCTCGATCCTCCCTTGAATGCGAGCCTGATGCTCATTCAACAATGCGGGCCTCGACGAAGATGCCGACCGTGATCCGGCTACGAAGATCAGCTCACAATGCTTCGATGGGTTACGATCCAACGATCGGCGGCCCGGTCCGGGTGGCCACCCAGGCCGGGCCATTCCTTGCGGAACGCTCACACCTTAGCAGGTCGTGCTGATACAAGGATGGGTGGAGCGCAAGCGATACCCATCACGTTTCCGCATCGGATTGATGGGTATCGCTTCGCGATACCCATCCTACGAAGACAGGTCCCAGCCGGTCGCGCGAGCCGATGCCCACCTTCGCCGCGGCAGGCTCGGGCTGGGGAAGCCTGCCTTCATGGGAGGAGACGGCGGTCGGGCACCGGCTCGCGCTTGCCGATCGTGCCGGCCGACAGAAACGGATTCGCCGCGCGAAGACTTTGAGAGTTCCTCGATTTATCCTTCAGGCGGGCTTGATACGGCGGCTCTTTGCCTATCCGAGCCGCAGCACCGTCTCGATCGCCGCCGCAAATCCGTCGCGCTCGTTGCTGTCGGTGACATGCGTCGCGTGCTTTTTGATGTCTTCGGCCGCATTGCCCATCGCAAAGGAAACGCCGCTTCGGGCAAACATCGGAAGATCGTTCTCCATGTCGCCGATGGTCGCGACCGCTGCCGCCGAAATGCCCAGCCGCCTGATCATGGCGTCCACGAAGGTGCCCTTGTTGTGACCGGGCGGCGTGACGTCGAGATAATAGGTCTGCGAGCGGACCGCGACGGCCTCCCGGCCGAGCGCCTCTCGCATTGCCACCTCGCAGCGCTGCAACAGCTCAGCATCCGAACTGGCGCCGACGATCTTGCAGGTCTCCGCGAGATGCGGCGTGAAGTCGGCGACGATGGTCGGATTGGCCTTGATGGCCAGCTTCTCGTGCGGGACGTACTCGCCGTCGGGATTGCGCGTGTACCAGCGCTGATTGGTGAACAGCCAGATATCCACGCCGAAGGCATTGAGCACATCGAGGCTGCGCTGGGCCACGGCGGCGCCGATCAGATGCTGCTCGATCGGTTTGAGCCCGGCATCGACGATCGAGCTGCCGTTGAAGGTGCCGAGGGGAAGCGTGATCGAAAGCGGCTCGATCAGAAAACCCATGCCGATGGTCGGCCGGCTGGAGACGATGGTGAAACCGATGCCGGCCGCATGCAGCTTGTGAACGGCTGCCTTGGCGCCATCGGTCAGGATCTTGTCGTGCGTCAACAGGGTGCCGTCGACGTCGGAAACAACGAGCGCGATGCGTGTCATTGGGGGACCAGGTTCAATTGACCGACGATGTCATCCACGATGTTCTCGACCGGGGCATCGATCGATACAATGATCGGCCGCTCGCCCGCGCCCGGCGGCTCCAGCGTCCTGAATTGGCTGGCGAGCAGGCCCGGCGGCATGAAATGTCCCTTGCGGGCGGCCAGCCGGGCCGCGATCAGATCCTGCGTTCCGTCGAGAAAAACGATGCGGACATCGTCGCGGCCGTGCACGAGAATGTCGCGATAGGCGCGCTTCAATGCCGAGCAGGCGATCACGGCGTGCTCGCCGAACGCTGCGAGGCGGTCGATCTCGTCGGCGATTGCCCGCAGCCACGGCCAGCGGTCCTCGTCCGTCAGCGGGTGGCCGGCGCTCATTTTCGCAACATTGGCTGGCGGGTGAAACCGGTCGCCGTCCTCGTAGCGCCAGCCGAGGCGTCTTGCGAGATGATCGGCGATGGTGCTCTTGCCCGAACCGGAAACGCCCATCACCACCAGCGCGCTGGGAGTCCTATCGCCCACCAAAATCCTCCGGAAGCGCATCCCGGTCCACCAGCCAGACCGTCTCGCCGGTGGATCGCGCACGGTTGGCAGGCAGGTTCTCGCGTGCAACGAGGCGCGTCAAGATCGCATGCTTCTCGGCGCCCGCAATCTCGAACAGCATTTCGCGGCAGGAGGCAAGGGTGGGCAGCGTGAGGGTGACCCGCGGGACGAATGGCTCGACATTTGCGCGTGGCACGCCGACCACCCAGCGCGCGGCCTCATCGAGCGCGGGATCGCCGGGAAACAGCGATGCGGTGTGGCCATCGGGACCTACACCCATCAACACGAGATCGAACAAGGGGCGGGCTTGGTCGAGCGTGTCTGCCCCATAGAACGATTGCAGCTCCTGTTCGTAAAGCGCGGCGCAGCGGTCCGGATCGGTCGGGTCGGCGGTCGCGGTCGGAATCGGATGGATGTTTGCCGCCGGCGCGCAGCTATCCAGAAAAAGCTCTCGCGCCATGCCCATGTTGTTGAGCGGATCGTCCGCCGGCACGAAGCGCTCGTCGCCAATGAACCAGTGCACGCGTTGCCAGGGGATCCGGCTGCGATAGGCATCGGCTGCGAGCAATTGATAGAGCTGTCTGGGGCTCGATCCGCCGGTCAGGCAAATCGCCACGCGGCCAATATTGGCCTCGATCCTGGCGAGCACGCGATCGGCCGCGGCCTCGGCCAGTGCGGCCGGATCGGCGACCGCGATCACGCGGCGATTGTCGTTCGCTGTCATCGCTCACCCAAGCTTTCGCCAGCTTCGGGCTTCGCGGATCAACAATTCGTTCGCTTCCTGCGGACCTTCGCTGCCGGCCTTGTAGGTCTGCAAGCCCGCGGCCCCCGCCTTCTTCCAGGCGTCGAGGAATGGTTGCACCGCCTTCCAGCCGGCCTCGACGCTGTCGGCGCGCTGGAACAGGATGTTGTCGCCGGTCATGCAGTCATAGATCAGTGTCTCGTAGCCGGTCGAAGGTTCCGCCTTGAAATAGTCCTTGTAGCGAAACTTCATCTCGACGCCGTCGATCAGGATCGAGGGGCCGGGCACCTTGGTGTTGAACTGCAGCGCGATGCCTTCGTTCGGCGCGACCCCGATCACGAGGTAATTCTGCGCCAGTCGTTCCACCGGCGTGCAGTTGAACATCGCGAACGGCGCCTGCTTGAACTTGATCGCGACTTCGGTGCGCTTGACGCCGAGCGCCTTGCCGGTGCGCAGGTAGAAGGGAACGCCGGCCCAACGCCAATTGTCGATGACCAGTTTCAGCGCCACATAGGTTTCGGTCGTACTTCCGGCCGCGACATCTTCGATTTTGCGATAGTCCGCAATCTCGCTATCTTCGATCCGGCCGGCCAGATATTGGCCGCGCACGGAATTCCGCAGCGCCTCGGCCTCGCTCTGGAGCTGGATCGCGGCCAGCACGTCCGCCTTTTCGGTGCGGACCGAATGCGCGTCGAATCGGATCGGCGGCTCCATTGCGACCAGTGACAAGAGTTGAAACAGATGGTTCGGCACCATGTCGCGCAGCGCGCCGGTCTGGTCGTAAAAACTGCCGCGGTGGCCGACGCCAAGCTGTTCGTTGACCGTGATCTGGACATGGTCGATATGGTTGCGATTCCAGATCGGCTCGAACATGCCGTTGGCGAAGCGCAGCACCAAAATGTTCTGCACCGTTTCCTTGCCGAGATAGTGATCGATCCGGTAGATCTCGTGCTCATCGACGAGCTTGAGCAGCTCGCTGTTCAGCGCCTTGGCGGAAGCGAGGTCGGTGCCGAACGGCTTTTCCACCACCAGCCGCCGCCACGCGCCGTTTTCGGCCAGCATGCCGGTGCGGCCTAGCTCACGGCTGATCGGCAGGAAGGCGTTGGGCGGGGTCGCCAAGTAGAACAGCCGGTTGCCGCCAGTGTTGCGCGCGGCTTCCAGCTCGCCGAGCTGCTTGCTCATCGCGTCGAATGAAGCCGGATCCTTCGGATCGGCTTCGATGCAGGTCAGGCAGTCCAAAAGACGACGCGAAATCGCATCCTCCACCGGCCGGGTCGCGAACTGGCGCAGGCCCTTCATCAGGCTGTCGCGCAGCCTGTCGTTCGTCATGCCCTTGCGGGCGACGCCGACCAGGCAGAACCTATCCGGCAGGAGATCGCTGGCGGCGAGATTATACAGGGCAGGGACGACCAGCCGGTGCGTGAGGTCGCCGGTGACGCCGAAAATGACGAAGGAGCAGGGATCGGGCTTCTTCTGTGTTGTTTGACCGACCGCCATGACCGCTCACGCCTTCGAAGTGGGCTTCTTCGGCGGCTCCTTGTGGCCGCCGAAACCGGCCCGCATCGCGGAAAGAATCTTTTCCGCAAAGGTGTGGTCCTTGCGCGAACGGAAGCGCGCGTAGAGCGCCGCCGTCAGCACTTCCGCCGGCACGGCTTCGTCGATCGCCGCGTTGACCGTCCAGCGGCCTTCGCCGGAATCTTCGACAAAGCCGGAGTAGGTGTCGAGCGTCTGGTTTTCGGCGAGCGCAGAAGCGGTGAGATCGAGCAGCCAGGAGGGAATCACGCTGCCGCGCCGCCACACTTCAGCGATGTCGGCCATGTCGAACTCGAAACGATGCTCCGGCGGCAGCGCGTCGATGTTGGCGTTCTTCAGGATATCAAACCCTTCGGCATAGGCCTGCATCAGGCCGTATTCGATGCCGTTATGGATCATCTTGACGAAGTGTCCGGCGCCGGACGGCCCGGCATGGATATAGCCCTGCTCGACACGCGGGTCGCGGCCCTCGCGTCCTGGTGTGCGCGGAATGTCGCCCGCGCCTGGCGCCAGCGTCTTGAAGATCGGATCGAGCCGGTCGACCACCGCCTTGTCGCCGCCGATCATCATGCAATAGCCGCGCTCGATGCCCCAGACGCCGCCGCTGGTGCCAACGTCGAGGTAGTGCAGGCCTTTTGCCTTCAGCGCCGCGCCGCGGCGGACGTCGTCCTGCCAGAACGTATTTCCGCCATCGATAATGACGTCGCCGGGCTGCATCAGCTTTGCCAATGCCTCGATGGTCGCCTCGGTGATCTTGCCTGCCGGAAGCATTACCCAGGCGGTGCGCGGCTTCTCCAGTTTCGCCACGAAATCTTCCAGCGTGTCAGCGCCGGTTGCGCCTTCCGCCGCGAGTGCGGCGACCGCCTTGGCGTCCTTGTCGTAGACCACGGCGGTGTGGCTATTCTTCATCAGCCGGCGGACGATGTTGCCGCCCATCCGGCCGAGGCCGATCATGCCGAGTTGCATATCCTGACTTCCCTAACTGAGCGCCTCTGCGATCGCGGCATCGAGCGCAGACAGCCCCGATCCGAGATCGCCCTTGAGATGGACGCGCAGCGCACGCCTGCCGCGTTCGGTGAGCACGTCGAAATCGCCGCGCGCCTGCGCCGCCTTGATGATGCCGAAACTCGCCTTCTGTCCGGGCACCGGCAGATCCTCGGCATCGTCGGCCGTGATCTGCAGGAACACGCCGCTGTCGGGGCCGCCCTTGTAGGCCTGGCCGGTCGAGTGCAGAAAGCGCGGGCCGAATTCGGCGCAGGTCGCCAGATGATGCTTGTCGCGCACCGCAAGCCGCATCTTTTGCAGCGAGCCGATCGTGCCGGGATTGCGCGCGATATAGGCGAGCAGGGCGACATAGTCGCCGCTGTCGGAGCGCGAAAGATGCGCTTTGACCCAGGAGCCGAGCGTGCCGTCGGCGCCGGCCTTGCGCAGCTCGGCCGCATTGTGCTCGTCGGTGTAAAGATCAGCCTCGTCGGTCGAAATCACCGGCTCCTCCGCCGGCAGCGATCCGGTCTTCTCGAACGCACTCGTCAACTCGCGTGTCTTGATTTTGGCCGCTTCTACATCGGGCTGGTTGAACGGATTGATGCCGAGGATCGCGCCCGCGACAGCGGTCGCCATCTCAAACCGGAAAAACTCCTGACCGATATGGTCGATCGACTTCATGACGATGCGAACCACGGGATGCCCGGCCGCCTCGAGCGCCTTGAGCCGATCATCATGCGAGGCGTCGTCCTCGCCCTCGGTCCGGATATCGATGAAGAAGCGGTCGTCGCCGTAAAGCGAGGGGTCGCCGAGCGGCTCGCCGTCGATCGGGATCAGGCCCTTGCCCTCCTTGCCGGTGGATTCGGCGATCAGTTGCTCGGCCCAGGCGCCGAAATCCGCGACCTTCTCCGACGAGGTGATCGTCACCTTGTCGCGGCCGTCGAGACCGGCAAGGCCCATCGCCAGTCCGAGCTGCACACCCGGATTTTCGTGCGGCGGCACGTCGGCGCCGCAGGAACGTACCATCGCGAGCGCGTGCGTGATCAGGCTGCGGACGTCAATGCCGGCGGCAGCCGCCGGCACCAGTCCGAACGGCGACAGCACGGAATAGCGTCCGCCGATTGTGGGATCGCCATGGAAGATGCGGGCAAAGCCTTGGCTGATCGCGACCTTCTCCAGAGACGAGCCGGGATCGGTGACCGCGATGAAGCGATGGCCGGCCTTGTCCTTGCCGATGGTCTTGGCAACGCGATCGAAGAAGTAATCCTTCATCACGTTCGGCTCGGTGGTGCCGCCGGACTTGCTGGAGACGATGAACAGCGTGTGGGCGAGGTCGACGGTCTCCTCCATCGCCTGCACCTGCGCGGGATCGGTGGAATCGAGCACATGCAGCTTCGGGAATCCTGATTCCTTGGCAAACGTCTCCGCCAGCACCTCCGGTCCGAGGCTCGATCCACCCATGCCGAGCACGACCGCGTCGCTGAAATTCTGCCCCTTCACGCGGCGGGCAAAATCTTCGTAGTCGGCAATGTTGGCGGCCGCAGGGCTGTTCAGCCAGCCCAGCCATTTGTTCTCGTCGTCGCCGGTCCAGACCGACTTGTCCTTCTGCCACAGCCTTCGGATTTTGGCCGATGCGCGCCACTCCTCGGTGCTCTTCTCGACGGCCTTGCCGATGCCATCGCCGAACGCGAATTGCTGCCGGTCGATGCCGCCGCCGAGGGAGGTCGCGCGCTTGTATGCGACCGCGCCATAGAGCTTGTCGGCAGAGTCCGCGAACAGCTTGACGCCGTCCTTGACCAGCTCGGCCGTGATGGCGTCGAGCGAGATGCCGGATTTTTCGAGCTCTTCCAGCACGCGGCGCGCGTCCTCGACATTCTCCTCGAGGCTGTCTCTCAGCTTGCCATGGTCGCGGAATGCATCGAGCGTCGCCGGCGGCACGGTGTTGACCGTGTTGGGACCGATCAGCTCCTCGACATACAGCACGTCGCTATAGTCCTTGTTCTTGGTGCCGGTGGAGGCCCACAACAGCCGCTGCGGCTTGGCGCCCTCGGCGGCAAGCTTCTCCCAGCGGGGCCCGGCGAACAGTCCCTTGTAGTCCTGATAGGCGAGCTTGGCGTTGGCGATGGCGACCTTGCCCTTCAGCGCGCTCAGCCGCTCCTTCTCGCTCGGGTCATTGGCCTTCGCGATCTTCTCGTCGAGCTGCTTGTCGACTGCGGTATCGATGCGACTGACGAAGAAAGACGCGACGCTGGCGACGTGAGAGGGATCGCCGCCCTTGGCGACGTATTTTTCCAGCCCCGCGATGTACGCCTCCGCCACCTCGCGATAGACGTCTTGCGAGAACAGCAGCGTGATGTTGATGCTGATACCTTCGCCGATCAGGTGTTCGATCGCGGGCAGGCCTTCCGGCGTGGCCGGCACCTTCACCATCAAGTTCTGACGCCTGACGTCCTTCCAGAGCCGTTGGGCTTCGGCAATGGTCCCCTTGGTATCGGTTGCCAGATAGGGCGAGACCTCAAGGCTGACAAAGCCGTCGTTTCCGTTCAAACGGTCGTACACCGGGCGCAGCACGTCGGCGGCGTTCTGGATGTCCTCGACGGCGAGCGCCTCGAACAGGTCGGCGACGGGCCGGTCGCCCGCTTTCAGAGCGCGGCTGATGGCACCGTCATATTCATCCGAGCTGCCGATCGCCTTTTCGAAGATCGAAGGATTCGACGTCACGCCCTTGACACCGTCGGTATCTATCAGCGCCGTGAGGTCACCCTTGGCGACGAAGCCGCGAGCGAGGAAGTCCAGCCAGATTGCCTGGCCATGGTTTTCGAGTGCTTTGACGGGATTCATGGTGCCTGTTCTGTTCGATCGGTCGATTTTTGGGCTTCCGGCAGCTTTCGGGGGCAGGGCCGGAAAGTCAACATTTGGTTGGGCATGCGGCCGGATGGAATGGGGCTGTCCAGGACGATAACGCCAGTGGCTCCGGTTCGATCCCGGAAAAGTCCGTTCTGGCCCGCCGCGATACCGGCCGGTCGGTCGAACCAGCGTTTGGAATGGCGACGCCGACGGGCACATTGCACGAAGTCGTGAAGGAGCCCGTCATGAGCCGTCGTTTCTCGCCTCCGGGCTGTCTCGCGATTTGTGCGGCCTGGATCAGAACGCAAGAAAGTATTCAGCGCGATGGAGCGGCGAAAGTGCGGCGACCAAATTGTCCAAACGAGCGATCGACGTGAATTGTTCACGTCAATCAGCATCGCCTCACGGCCTCAGGTAAAGATAACCCTGCGATTGCAACTCGGCGATCCGCACCACGCCGCCGCGGTCGGCGGCAATGAAGCCCGGCAGCAAATCTTCCAGCGCCACATTTTGGGATTTCATGGTGTTGCCACAGGCGGCGAGTTCGATTCCGGCTTTGGAGAATTGACCGACACGCCGGGAAAGGTCGGGATTGACGGAAGCCGAATGAAACGCCCGCAGTGCCTGGCCGTGAACCACCAGCGCGATCGTGACATGGTCGGGACCGCCGACCCCATCGAGATGATTCTGGATGTTGCCGAGCACGAAATTGACCTTGTCGAGATCGTTGAGGTGATAAACCACTTTCAATTTTTCCGAAGGTGCTGCTTCCGTCGCCGCACTGGCGCGAGAGGCGGCAAAGGCTGCACTGAGCGCCGAAATCGCGCCCCACAGGATATTGCGTCGGTGCATGGCGTCCCTCCCAGCTCGAACAATGTGGCTTCTATTTGCGCCGGAGCGCCGCAAGTTCCTTGCGGTCTGTCACGAGTTCGGCGCATTCGCGCAAGTCCGCGCGATCGACACGGAAAATCCTGTCGTCGGCGCCGGCAACCAGATCGTTGCTGGCATCGTCGTCGGCCTTGTTGCGCTCCCAGATCCTGATCCGCTCCAGCCGGATCAGCGCGGATCTATCGTCCTTCATCGCCACTTCAATGCCGCCGCCTTCGCAATCGATGCTGCAGCCGAGACGAATTTCGCCGCCGGTGTTTTCGGCGACAATGTGATTGCAATAGCCACTGGAATCGAAATTGCCCGCGCGGTGGCGATATTTGAAACCGAGACGGAAGGAATAATTGACGGTCTTGTCTTCCGGCGCGTCTTCGGCCGTCACCAAAAGCTTCATCGCGCTGACCTTCTGCTTCGGATGCCGCGCCAGATGGTTGGCGTCATAACGACGCACGAAGCAGGCATAGGTCTTTTGGCTGAGCGGGCTGCCGAACATTTGCCCGTCGAATGCGGTGGCCTTGGCTTTATCGACGCCATCCCGGGCGTGGCAGGCATTGGCTCCGACGAGGGAGGTAACGGTGGCAACGATCCAGAGATATTTCATGGCAGACTCAGATTAAACGCGCGGCGTATTACTTTAGTTGCAGGTGGCGCCGGGTGCGTTCAAACGCTCAGCTTCGCGACTGGCCTGACGGATATTTGGCCATTTTGCGTCAGCGCGGCCCGCCCAAAGGCCTGAATGCGCGATAAATGCCGCGTTTATCCCCGGTTCAGAGCCTGGGGCTTACAGCGGCTGCCGCCTTCGCCTTGCCCGGGCCGGCGCAGATTCGAGCCCCGCACCTGCTCACAATCCCTAAAAAACCCCTTACATATTGCTCAGTACTTCCCCGGTGAAAAATGTTGCTGCCCGGCTACAACGCGAGCGAAATGGCACCGTATCTTTACGAGGTAGAGGCCCTTAGCATGAGTATTGCATTGCATTGTGAAGTCGCTCGCGTGTCCAATCGTCATATGTGCTGACGGTGATTCGCGAACGGAAGCTGTGACGCTCCGATACTGGGAACCCTAGTGGTGCGTCCGGCATTTACAGGTGACCATGGAGAGACGGATCATGTACAACGATTCTCTGTTCAATGCTTTCGCCCGGTCCTTCGAAGCTCGAAGTCAAGCCGACATGTCGATGGCGGAATATCTCGAGTCGTGTCGAAACGATCCGATGCGATATGCCAATGCGACCGAACGACTACTAGCTGCGATCGGCGAGCCCCAGATGATTGACACGGCCAAGGACCCTCGCCTTGGCCGTATCTTTTTGAATCGCACGATGCGGCTCTATCCGGCGTTCGCGGGCTTCTACGGCATGGAAGACACGATCGAGCGCATCGTCGGGTTCTTCCGCCACGCCGCGCAGGGCCTGGAAGAGCGCAAGCAGATCCTCTATCTGCTGGGTCCCGTCGGCGGCGGAAAGTCGTCGCTCGCCGAGCGCCTGAAATCGTTGATGGAAGTCCACCCCATCTACGTGTTGAAGGCCGGCGATGAACTCAGCCCCGTGTTCGAAAGCCCGCTCAGCCTGTTCGATCCGGATTCGCTCGGGCCGATGCTTGAGGAAAAGTACGGCATTCCGCGCCGTCGCCTCAACGGGCTGATGAGTCCGTGGTGCTACAAGCGCCTCGAAGCGTTCGGTGGAGACATCTCGCAATTCCGCGTCGCCAAGATCCAGCCGTCGCGGCTGCGGCAGATCGCGATCGCAAAGACCGAGCCTGGCGACGAAAACAACCAGGATATCTCGTCACTGGTCGGCAAGGTCGACATCCGCAAGCTGGAGACCTTCGCCCAGAACGATCCCGATGCCTACAGCTATTCGGGCGGCCTCAACCGCGCCAACCAGGGCATTCTCGAATTCGTCGAGATGTTCAAGGCGCCGATCAAGATGCTGCATCCGCTGCTGACGGCGACGCAGGAGGGCAACTATATCGGGACCGAGAACATCGGTGCGATCCCCTTCAACGGCGTCATTCTGGCCCACTCCAACGAGGCCGAATGGACAAGCTTCAAAGCCAACAAGAACAATGAGGCGTTCATCGACCGCATCTGCGTCATCAAGGTGCCGTACGTCCTGCGGGTCACCGAAGAACAGAAGATCTACGAGAAGCTGATCCAGAGCTCCGAACTGGCCACCGCCCCGTGCGCCCCGGCCACGCTGGAAACCATGGCCCGCTTTTCGGTGATGTCGCGGTTGCGCAAGCACGAGAATTCGACCGTGTTCGCCAAGATGCGGATCTACGACGGTGAAAGCCTGAAGGAGTCCGATCCGAAGGCGCGCAGCGTTCAGGAATACCGGGACGCTGCCGGCGTCGATGAAGGCATGGACGGCGTTTCGACCCGCTTCGCCTTCAAGGTTCTCGCCGCGACCTTCAACCACGACACCAACGAGGTCGGCGCCGACGCGGTCCATCTGATGTACACGCTGGAGCAGGCGATTCGGCGCGAGCAGCTTCCCGACGAAGTCGAGAAGCGTTACCTCGAATTCATCAAGGCCGAACTGGCGCCGCGCTACGCCGAATTCATCGGGAACGAGATCCAGAAGGCCTACCTCGAATCCTATGCGGATTATGGCCAGAACCTGTTCGATCGCTATGTCGATTATGCCGATGCCTGGATCGAGGATCAGGACTTCAAGGATCCCGACACCGGACAACTGCTCGATCGCGACCTGCTCAATCAGGAGTTGACCAAGATCGAAAAGCCGGCCGGCATTGCCAATCCCAAGGACTTCCGCAACGAGGTCGTCAAGTTCTCGTTGCGGTCGCGCGCCCAGAACAGCGGCAAGAACCCGGCGTGGACCAGCTACGAGAAGATTCGCGAAGTGATCGAGAAGCGGATATTCTCCCAGGTCGAGGACCTGCTTCCGGTCATTTCGTTCGGCTCGAAGAAGGACGGCGATACCGAAAAGAAGCATGACGACTTTGTCGCGCGCATGGTCGAGCGCGGCTATACCGAGCGGCAAGTCCGCAGGCTGGTCGAGTGGTACATGCGCGTAAAGCAGGCTGGCTGAGGCGGATGAAAACGTGGCTATTCACATCGTCGACCGGCGCCTGAATCCAGGCAGCAAGAGTCTTGAGAATCGCCAGCGCTTTCTGCGCAGGGCTAAGGCGCTGGTCCAGGGAGCTGTGAAGAAATCGTCGCAGAGCCGGGACATCAAGGATGTCCTGGAAGGCGGCGAGGTCAGCGTCCCGATCGACGGCATGGACGAGCCGCGCTTTCGTCGCGAGGGCGGCACGCGCGACATGGTGCTGCCTGGAAACAAGAAGTTCGTCGAAGGCGATATCCTGCCGCGACCAAACCAGAGCGGCGGCAGAGGAAGAGGAGCGGGCGAGGGCGACAGCGAAGATACGTTCCGCTTCGTCCTCAGCCGCGACGAGTTTGTCGACCTGTTCCTGGACGACCTGGAATTGCCTGATCTTGCCAAGCGAAAGCTGGCTGAGGTGGAGAGCGAAGGCATTCGCCGGGCCGGCTACACAACATCCGGATCGCCTGCCAACATCTCGGTGAGCCGAACGGTAAGTCGCGCTCTGGCGCGACGCGTTGCGCTACGGCGACCGAGGCGGGAGGTGCTGGAGGCCCTCGAAGCGGAGCTTTTGGATTGCAGCGAGGAGCGTCGCGCCGAACTCATGGCCGAGATCGAGGCCCTGAAGACAAAGATGCGCCGCATCCCGTTCATCGATCCGATCGATATCCGGTACCGGCGTTTCGAGACGGTACCAAAGCCCGTGGCGCAGGCCGTGATGTTCTGCCTGATGGACGTCTCCGGTTCGATGACCGAGCATATGAAGGATCTCGCCAAGCGCTTCTATATGCTGCTCTACGTCTTCCTGAAGCGGCGCTATCGCCACGTCGAGATCGTTTTCATCCGGCATACCGACCGGGCCGAAGAGGTCGACGAGCAGACGTTCTTTTACGGGCCGGCTTCCGGCGGCACGCTGGTGTCAAGCGCGTTGCAGGCGATGCATGACATTGTGCGGTCGCGGTTCCGGCCGGCGGACTGGAACATCTACGCTGCGCAGGCTTCCGACGGGGACAATTCCTACGCGGACGGCGAAGTCGCGAGCCGGCTCCTCACCGACAACATCCTGCCGGTCACCCAGTTTTTTGCCTACCTGGAAGTCGGCCAGGAAAACGGCCTGTCCTACGAAATGCCCAATTCGGCGCTCTGGACCCTTTACGAGGGATTGCGTGCGAATGGTGCGCCGCTGTCGATGCGCAAGGTCAACGAACGCAGCGAGATCTTCCCGGTATTTCACGATCTCTTCCAGCGTCGTGGCCCGCAGGAAAGGACAGCATCATGACCGCGACCGACCAGTTGCTGTTCGAGGGGGCCGACTGGGACTTCCGGACGCTGCAGCGGATCTGCGATGCCTGCGAGCAGATTGCGCGGGACGAATTGGGACTCGACGTCTACCCCAACCAGATCGAGGTCATTACCGCCGAGCAGATGCTGGACGCCTATTCGTCGGTCGGCATGCCCCTGTTCTACAAGCATTGGTCGTTCGGCAAGCACTTTGCCTTTCAGGAGGCATCCTACCGCAAGGGGCTGATGGGTCTGGCCTACGAGATCGTCATCAACTCCTCGCCGTGCATATCCTACCTCATGGAGGAAAACACCGCGACGATGCAGACGCTCGTCATCGCGCATGCCGCGTTTGGCCACAATCACTTCTTCAAGAACAACTATCTGTTCAAGCAATGGACCGACGCCGACGGCATTCTCGACTATCTCGAATTCGCCAAGCGCTATGTGGCGCACTGCGAGGAGCGCCATGGCCGGCTGGCGGTCGAGCACACGCTCGACGCCGCGCACGCCTTGATGTCGCACGGCATCGATCGCTATCCCGGCAAGAAGAGCCTCGATCTTCGCGCGGAGGAAAAGCGGGCGGGCAGGCGCCGTGCCCATGAGGAGAGGGAGTTCAACGATTTGTGGCGCACCGTTCCCACCGGCCCGGCCAAGAGTGGCGCGGTACTGGATGTCGAACGACGTCGCGCGATGCTCGGTCTGCCGCAGGAAAACCTGCTGTATTTTCTCGAGAAGACGGCGCCGCGGCTGAAGCCTTGGCAGCGCGAAATATTGCGGATCGTGCGGCACATCGCGCAATACTTCTATCCACAGAGCCAGACCAAGGTGATGAACGAGGGCACGGCGACCTACGTTCACTATCGCATCATCAGCCGGCTGCACGAGCAGGGGCGGCTGACGGACGGCAATTTCCTCGAATTCCTGCAGTCGCACACCAACGTCGTGTTCCAGCCCGAGTTCGACGATCCGCGCTATTCCGGCTTCAATCCCTATGCGCTGGGATTTGCGATGATGCAGGACATCGAACGCATCGTCACCAATCCGGAAGCTGAGGACCGCGATTGGTTCCCGGATATCGCCGGGACCGGCGATACGATGGGCGTGTTGCGCGACATCTGGGCCAATTATCGCGATGAAAGCTTCATCAGCCAGTTCCTGAGCCCGCGGCTGATGCGGCACTTCCGCATGTTCCATCTGCATGACGATCCGGAAGAGCGGGCCGGCATCCTGGTAGATGCCATCCACGACGAGCGCGGCTATCGCCGGCTCCGGCGCGAACTGGCGCGGCAGTACGATGTCGGTTTCATCGATGCGAACATCGAGGTCGTCGATGTCGACCTTGCAGGCGATCGTCGCCTGATGCTGCGCCATACCGTGGTAAAGGGCGCCCAGCTCAGCGAAGCCGACACCAAGCGCGTGCTGCAACACCTTGCCGATCTCTGGACCTACGACGTATCCCTCGTCGAGGCCGATGCATCTGGTACGGTCTTGAAGGAGTACGTTGCAAACCCGCGGAAGATCGCCGCGGTAGCATAGCTACCGCAGGCTGGCGTTGATCTTTTCCAGCGCCGCCGAGCCGGGGCACAGGTCCTTGGCTTCGAGCGTATTGAGCGGCGTCTCGACGGTGTCGAGATGGGTGTGGAGGTCTTCCGCGTCCGGATCGACATAGAGCAGCCCGGTGACGACCTGGCCCTTGGCAGCGTGTTTCTGCAGGAAGGTCATGGCGGCCAGCCGGTCGTTGGCGTCGTAGTCGGCGTCGATCTTGCGCAGCGCCAGCCGCGTGCCGTCGTGCTGCTCGACCACCTGCACCGTGCCCGGTGCATATTCGACGGTGATCGGGTCGCGGCCGGTGAGCACGTCGAGGCGGTTGACCGCATCGTTATGCTCGCGGACATAGTCAAAGCTCTTGGTCGAGCCGGCGTGATTGTTGAAGGCGATGCAGGGGCTGATGACGTCGATGAACGCCGCGCCCTTGTGCCGTATGGCGGCTGCGATCAGCGGCACGAGCTGGCTCTTGTCGCCGGAGAAGCTGCGCGCCACGAAGCTCGCGCCCAATTGTAGCGCGATCGCCACCAGGTCGATGGCGTTGTCGGTGTTCATCACGCCCTTTTTCGACTTCGAACCGCGGTCGGCAGTCGCCGAAAATTGCCCCTTGGTCAGGCCGTAGACGCCGTTGTTCTCGACGATGTAGGTCATGTTGACGGCACGCCGGATCGAATGCGCGAACTGGCCGAAGCCGATCGAGGCGCTATCGCCGTCGCCGGAGACGCCGAGATAGATCAGGTCGCGGTTGGCGAGGTTGGCGCCGGTCAGGACCGACGGCATCCGGCCGTGCACCGAATTGAAGCCGTGCGAATTGCCGAGGAAGTAATCGGGCGTCTTCGACGAGCAGCCTATGCCGGAAATCTTGGCCACCCGGTGCGGCTCGATCGAGAGTTCGTAGCAGGCCTCGATGATCGAGGCGGTGATCGAGTCGTGACCGCAGCCGGCGCACAGGGTCGAAACTTTCCCCTCGTAATCCCGGTGGGTGTAGCCGAGTTCGTTCTTCGGCAGGCCCGGATGCTGGAATTTCGGTTTTGCGATGTAGGTCATGACACGGCCTTGCGGAGAGGGGTCACTTTCAGATGATCCTGGTGGTCGCCGATCGCGTTGGCGATGAAGCGTGCGGTGATCGGCGTGCCGTCATAATGCAGGATCGGCACCAGCCGAACCGGATCGATGCCGTTCTCGTTGACGATCAACTGCCGCAACTGGCCGTCGCGGTTCTGCTCGACCACGTACACGAAATCATGATCGGCGATGAAGCTCGCCACGCTGGAGTGGAACGGGAAGGCGCGGATGCGCAGCCGGTCGAGCTGATGCCCGCGCGATTCCAGAATCCCGATCGCCTCGTCCATCGCCGGCGACGTCGAGCCGAAATAGATCACGCCGTATTTGGTCGGCTTGGCGGCGTTGGCCTGCAACGGCCGCGGCACCATGTCCTGCGCGGTCTCGAACTTGCGCACCAGCCGCTGCATGTTGTCGGCGTAGATGGCGCCTTCTTCCGAATAGCGCGCGTAGCGGTCGCGCGAGGTGCCGCGGGTGAAGAACGAGCCTTTGGTCGGGTGCGTGCCGGGATAGGTGCGGTAGGGGATGCCGTCGCCGTCGACGTCGAGATAGCGGCCGAAATCGCGCCCGGGCTCGTTAAGCATTTCCGCAGTCATCACCTTGCCGCGGTCATACTGCCTGGCGTCGTCCCACTTCAGCGGGCGGCACAGCCGGTGGTTCATGCCGATGTCGAGGTCGAGCATCAGGAAGATCATGGTCTGCAGCCGGTCGGCCAGATCGAACGACTGCGCCGCGAACTCGAACGCTTCGGCCGGGTCTTCCGGAAACAGCAGGACGTGCTTGGTATCGCCGTGCGAGGCATAGGCGCAGGCGATGATGTCGCATTGCTGGGTACGCGTCGGCATGCCCGTCGAGGGGCCGGCGCGCTGGATGTTCATGATCACGGCCGGAATTTCCGCGAAGTAGGACAGGCCGATGAATTCGGTCATCAAGGAAATGCCGGGGCCGGAGGTTGCGGTGAAGGCCCGCGCGCCGTTCCAGGAGGCGCCGATCACGATGCCGATGGAGGCGAGCTCATCCTCGCCTTGCACGATCGCGTATTTCGCCTTGCCCGTCTCAGGGTCGTGCCGCAGCTTCTTGCAGTGGCTGGTGAAGGCTTCCGCCACCGACGACGATGGCGTGATCGGATACCAGGCGCAGACGGTGGCGCCGCCATAGACCGCCCCTAGCGCCGCCGCACTGTTGCCTTCCATGAAGATGCGGTCGCCGACCTTGTCGGACTTCTTCACCTGCAAACCGATCGGGCACTTCAGGTTCTGCAGCGCCCAGTCGCGGCCGAGATGCAGCGCGTGGACATTCGACGACAGCAGTTTTTCCTTGCCCTTGTACTGTTCGCCGATCAGTTGCTCGACCAGCTTGGGATCGAGATCGAGCAAGGCGCAGAGCGCGCCGAGATAGATGATGTTCTTGAAGAGCTGGCGCTGGCGCGGATCGGTATAGGTCGAATTGGCGATTGCGGTCAGCGGCACGCCGATCACGGTGATGTCGGCGCGGAATTTCGACGACGGCATCGGCTTGGTCGAATCGTAGAACAGATAGCCGCCGGGCTCGATCGAGGCGACATCCTTGTCCCAGGTCTGCGGGTTCATCGCCACCATCATGTCGACGCCGCCGCGGGCGCCGAGATGGCCGGCCTCCGTCACGCGCACCTCATACCAGGTCGGAAGCCCCTGGATGTTCGAGGGGAAGATATTGCGCGGTGAGACCGGCACGCCGTGGCGCAGGATCGAGCGCGCGAACAGTTCGTTGGCGCTGGCTGAACCCGAACCGTTGACGTTGGCGAAACGGACGACGAAGTCGTTTACGCTGCTGATCGGGCTTTGGACTGACATGTTGATCCCGCGTGAGTCATATCGATGAGGTACTTTTGCATGTCCCAGGCGCCGGTCGGACAACGCTCGGCGCACAGCCCGCAATGCAGGCAGACGTCTTCATCCTTCACCATGACGCGGCCGGTCTTGAGCCCTTCGGCGACATAGAGCGCCTGGTCGTGATGCGGCGACGGCGCTTTCAGCCGTTGCCGCAGGTCGTCCTCCTCGCCGTTCTCTGTAAACGTGATGCAATCCATCGGGCAGATGTCGACGCAGGCATCGCATTCGATGCAGGCTGGCGCCGAGAATATGGTCTGCACGTCGCAGTTCAGGCAGCGCTGCGCCTCGCCGAGCGCGAGCTTGACGTCATAGCCGAGCTCGACCTCCGCCTTGATGTCCTTTAGCGCGATCACCTTGTCGCGATGCGGCACCTTGAAGCGCTTGTCGCCGGAGATGTCGTTGTCGTAGCTCCACTCGTGGATGCCCATCTTCTGCGAGAAGACGTTTACCTCGGGCAGCGGACGCTCGTTGATGTCCTCACCAGAGAGCATCTTGTGGATCGACAGCGCCGCGTCGTGGCCGTGCGCCACCGCCCAGATGATGTTCTTCGGACCGAAGGCGGCATCGCCGCCAAAGAACACTTTCGGATTGGTCGATACGAAGGTGTTGGGATCGACCTGCGGCATGTTCCATTTGTCGAACTCGATGCCGCAGTCGCGCTCGATCCAGGGGAACGCGTTCTCCTGGCCGACGGCGACCAGCACGTCATCGCAAGGGATGGTCTGGTCCGGCTCGCCCGAGGGCACCAGGTTACGACGGCCCTTGGCGTCGTATTCGGCCTTCACCTTCTGGAAGGTAACGCCGATCAGCTTGCCGCTTACATGCTTGAATGCCACCGGCACCATGCAATTGAGGATCGGAATATCCTCGTGAAGGGCGTCTTCCTTCTCCCAGGGGCTCGCCTTCATCTCCTCGAAGCCGGAGCGCACGATCACTTTGACGTCCGCGCCGCCGAGCCGGCGCGCGGTGCGGCAACAATCCATCGCGGTGTTGCCGCCGCCGAGCACGATGACGCGGCGGCCAATCTTCTCGACATGGCCGAACGAGACGGAAGCGAGCCATTCAATGCCGATGTGAATGTTGGCGGCTGCTTCCTTGCGGCCGGGGATGTCGAGCTCGCGACCGCGCGGCGCGCCGGAGCCGACGAAGATCGCGTCATAGTTTTCGCTCAGCAGCTTCTTCAGGCTGTCGACGCGATGGCCGCCCTTGAACTCGACGCCGAGGTCGAGGATGTAATCGGTTTCCTCGTCGATGACCGAGTCAGGCAGGCGGAACTTTGGAATCTGGCTCCGCATCATGCCGCCCGCCTTGGGATCGGAATCGAACACGGTGCAGTGATAGCCGAGCGGGGCGAGGTCGCGCGCGACGGTGAGCGAGGCGGGACCGCCGCCGACCAGCGCGATGCGCTTGCCGTTCTTCGCCGATGATGGCTTCGGCATGCGGTGCTTGACGTCGTCCTTGAAGTCGGCGGCAACGCGCTTCAGGCGGCAGATCGCAACCGGGTTTTCCTCGACGCGGCCCCGCCGGCAGGCGGGCTCGCATGGACGATCGCAGGTGCGTCCCAGAATTCCGGGAAACACATTCGATTTCCAGTTGATCATGTAGGCGTCGCTATAACGCCCCTCGGCAATCAAACGGATGTACTCGGGAACCGGGGTGTGAGCGGGGCAGGCCCATTGGCAATCAACCACTTTGTGAAAGTAGTCTGGCGCCGAGATATCAGTCGGTTTCATTCCTACCTTGTCCGCGCAAGCTCAGGAAACGCGGCCTTATTTTGCCTGCGAACGCTTAAGGAGCGTTCTTGTGGTTTTTGAATTGGATCATAGGGTTATCTTATTAGAGCCATTCCAGACGCTGCGCACAAGGCAATTCTGTGCGATCTCCAGCTTTCCAATTGCACGGAAGCGTGGATTTGGCGTCGCAGCGTTGATCTGGCACTGCAGCATGTGCAGTGCAGCTTTGCTTTAATGCTGAATGAACGGGCAGACGTCAGGTCAGCGGCAGCGCAGCTCCGGCCGTCGCCAGGATGACGACGACAATCCATGGCGGCAGCTTCCAGACCGTCAGCAGCAGGAAGCCGGCGAGCGCGACGGCGAAGTCACGTGGTGTGAGCACGGCGCTGGTCCAGACCGGATTGTAGAGCGCGGCGCCAAGGATGCCGACGACGGCGGCATTGGTGCCGCGCATCGCGGCCTGGGCCTTGGGGCGCAGGCGTAGCGCATCCCAGAATGGCAGCATGCCGTAGACCAGCAGCAGTCCAGGCAGGGACAAGGCGATGAGCGCAATCGAAGCGCCGGCGAGCCCGTTGGGGGCGGGCTCCGCGACCGCGCCGAGATAGGCCGCGAACGTGAACAGCGGTCCGGGCACCGCTTGCGCCATGCCGTAACCCGCCAGGAAATCCGCGTTGCTGACCCAGCCCGGCGTTACGACTTCCGCCTGCAATAGCGGCAGCACGACATGGCCGCCGCCGAACACCAGGGCGCCAGAACGATAGAAGGCGTCGAACAGGGCAAGCCCTTGCGAGCCGGTTTGTGCCGTCACCAGCGGCGTGATCAGGAACAAGGCCGCGAAAAGCACGAGCGCCGCCGCGCCGTGTCGATGCGATACGGAGAATCCGAGATGGCCGGTCGGAGCGGGTGCGCCTCCGCGGCACAGCCAGAGCCCGGCCAAGGCTCCAAGAGCGATGGCGCCGATCTGTCCGAACGACCCACCGACGAAAACCACGATCGCAACCGCGGCAAGTGCGATGGCGGCGCGTTCGCGGTCCGGCGTCAGGCTGCTCGCCATACCCCAGATGGCCTGTGCGACCACAGCAACCGCCACCAGCTTCAGGCCGTGAAGAATGCCTTCGGCAAACGGGCCAGTGAGGACGCTCGCACCGAGCGCGAAAGCGAAGAGAATGACAGCAGATGGCATGGTGAAAGCGAACCACGCAGCTAGCCCGCCAAGCAGGCCGTTGCCGCGCAGTATGCCGAGGGTGAAGCCGACCTGGCTGGACGCCGGGCCCGGCAGGAATTGGCAGAGCGCAACGACATCAGCGTAACTGCTTTCGCTGAGCCATTTCCGCCGCTCGACGAATTCGGTCCTGAAGTAACCGAGATGTGCGATCGGCCCGCCGAACGATGTCAGGCCAAGCTTGAGAAAGGCGGCAAAAACCTCGGCGACACTGTCCGCGGATTTTTCCGCCATGCATTTCAACTCCGTTGTGGTGATCGACGATACCGGGAACATGCCCGGCCGCCAAGCGTTTCGCCCCGAGCGACCCGACGACTACATGTGCGCCAGATCAGCCGCCGATATCGCTCTTCGCCAGATCCCACATCAGCCGGTAGGTGCCGCTCGAGATCGTCAGCGGCTTCAATGCGATGTTGCCGCTGAAGCGCAGCATCGCCGGCGGCAGCGCGCCAACGTCGGTCGCGTCAATCAGCACAAACCAATCGCTGGCGCCGGGATCGGACGCGGAGGGATCGTCGGTGATCGGCTTCGACAGCGCCGGGTCGCTCTCGATCAGGTGTACAGATATGATCCCGTCGCGCTGCGCGGGATCGAGTTGCTCGGCAAGCGCAACCCGCAGCTTGTCCTCGCCGCCGGACGGGGGACGCAGCTTGACGATGCCGAGCGCCGCGCCGCGGCCGGTGCCGCGACTAACCGTGATGCGTGCGACCGCGCGGATCATGTTTTTGAAGCGCGCAATGTTGGCTTTCGACCATGCGGTCTGGTTGGCGAGCGCGGTGCGATAGGCCGGACTATCCAGCACCTCGAACGTTTCGGTGGAATAGAGGCTGAGATATTTCGGGTCGGCGTCATGCGCGACATAGCGGCGGGCCTCGAGAAAACCTTCGATGGCGACGCGCTCTTCGAGATGTTCGCGATCGTACCAGCGATTGAACTCGGCTTCGTGCTCGGCATCGATATTCATCGACGTCAGCAGCATGCCCTTTCCGGCGATCGGCATTTTCTTGCTTCCTATTTGCTGGCTTGGGATGCCATGTCCGCGATTGCCTTCATCACAGCGTCGCGGACGCCAGGATCATACAGCGTGTGGCCGGCGCCCTCGACAAAGCGGATTTCGGCTTCGCGCCAAACTGCCGCAAGCGCGTGCGAGGTCGCGGGCGGACAAAGCAGATCGTAACGGCCTTGCACGATGATGCCGGGAACGCCGGCAAGCCTGACCGCTTCGGCTATCAATTGATCCGGCTTCATGAAGCAGTCATTGGCGAAATAGTGCGCTTCCATAAACGGCGTCGTCGGCATGTTGCGCGACGAATTCAGCGTCGACAGGTCAAGGCGCGTGCGGTTCGGCGTGTGTTCGGAAAGTATCCGTTCGGTTTCGCCCCATGCCCGCGCGGCAGGAACATTCACGTCGGGATTGGGATCGAGGATCCTGCGGAAATACGCCTGCAGCGGTTGCGCGCGCTCGCCTTCCGGCAACACGCTCATGAAGTCGTCGTAAAGCCCGGGATAGAACCGCGGCAGCACTTTTAGAAAGCCGTTTTCGATTTCCTCTGATGTGCCCAGGAAAGTAGCGCGCAGCACGATGCCGGAGACGCGGTCGGGATGGGCCTGCGCATAGGCCAGCGCCAGCGTCGCGCCCCAGGAGCCGCCGACAACCATCCAGCGCTGAAAGCCGAATTTCTCGCGGATCATTTCCATGTCTGCGATCAGATGCGGCAGCGTGTTGGCTTCGCGGCCGCCCTTGGGGCGGCTTCGTCCGGCACCGCGCTGGTCGAACAGCACGGCATGAAAACGTTCGGGATCGAACAGCCGGCGATGATCGGGCTGGCACCCACTGCCGGGCCCGCCATGCAGATAGATCGCTGGAGTGCCATCGGGCCGGCCGATGCTCTCGACATAGATGTCGTGGCCTTCGCCAACCGCGAGCTGCTCCGACGTCAGCGGCGCAAAGGGGTCGGCGCGTTTGATGGATTTGCCGGCGTCGGCATCAGGCGCCATGCTCGCCTTCCGTCTCCAGCGTGCCGCCGGCGAAATTGCGGTAGAGGAAGCGATCCTGGTGCGCGGCGGCCTCGCGCTCGGCGGTCTTGAAGATCTCTTCATGCCGCGGCGAGAACGTGCAGGCCGGATCGGTATTTCCGGCGTCGCCGGTCAGCGCAAAGGCCTGGCAGCGGCAGCCGCCGAAATCGATTTCGCGGAACTCGCAGCTCTTGCACGGCTCGGGCATCCAGCCGGTGCCGCGATAGCGGTTGAAGGCTTCCGAGTTCTGCCAGATCCAGGCGATCGAATGGTTTGAGCGGACGGATTCGAATTCGAGCCCGGTGATGCTTTCCGCGGCATGGCAGGGCAGCACCTTGCCCGCGGGCGAGATGTTGAAAAACTGCCGGCCCCAGCCGCCCATGCACTTCTTCGGGCGCAGCGCGTAATAATCCGGCACGACATAGTCGATGGCGAGGGTGCCCTTCAGGCGCGTCGCGGCTTCCTCGACGATCCGGCTGGTTTCCTCGATCTGTTCGAGCGTCGGCATCAGCGCCGCGCGGTTCTTCAAGGCCCAGCCGTAATACTGGACGTTGGCGACCTCGAGCCGGTCGGCGTCGAGATCGACCGCCATCTGAATGATATCAGGGAGTTGGTGCAGGTTCTGGCGGTGCATGACCGCGTTGACCGTCAACGGCAGGTCGACCTCACGCGTCCATTTAGCGACTTCAAGCTTTTTCTCATGCGCATTTTTCAGCCCTGCGACGCGGTCGGCCACGATCGGCTCGTTGCCCTGGAAGCTGATCTGCACATGGCAGAGCCCGGCATCGGCGAGCGCGGACAGTTTTTCCTTGGTCAGCAGCACCGCCGAGGTGATGAGATTGCTGTACAGCCCGACATCGGTCGCGTGCTGCACCAACTCCACCAGGTCCTTGCGCGCGGTCGGCTCGCCGCCCGAGAAATGGATTTGCAGCACGCCGATTTCGGCGAGCTCGCTCAAGACCTTCTTCCATTCTTCTGTAGTCAATTCGCTGCTGCCGCGGTCGAGCTCAACCGGGTTGGAGCAATAGGGGCACTGCAGCGGGCAGCGGTGCGTCAGCTCGGCGAGCACGGCAAGCGGAATGCCGAACGTCTCCGCGGTCGAACGCTTCTGTTCGAGCACCGCGAGCCCGTCACTGGGCGCGGCGCTGGCTGTTTTACCGTCTGCGAGAATGTCGGTCATGACGTCTTCTCACGCGCTTCGGTCAGAAAGCCCTTGTCGGCGAGGTCCTGCAACATCGCGATGACGTCGGTTAAAATCGCCTCGCGCGGCGCGGCGTATTTGGCTGCAAGCTGGTCGACCATGTCGGCGACGCTGCGCTCGCCGTCGCAAAGTTGCAGCACCTCAACTGCGATCTCATCCGGCGCCAGCACCCGCTCCGGCGCCAGGATCACCCAGACCTGCCGCGTCTCATCGAACTTCAAGCGGGCGTGCCGCGGCAATTTCGGCCGGCTCGCCTCGCTGACACTGATGTTGCGGCCTAGAGCCATCGATCGCCAGTTCCCTTTGTCAGTTTCCTCGTTAGCTTCCTTGGGGCACGAATGCCCCGGGCGGTATGTGGCCCTCGACATAGGCATGATACAGCGCGTCGAGCTGAACCCATAGCACATTGGTCTTGAAGATCAGCGCGTTGCAGACCGCCTCACGCTCCGCCGGCGTTTTTGCGTTCGCCTTGACGTATTCCAGCGCGAAGCCCGCATCGCGAGGCGCCTGGGTCAGGCGGCGGCTGAAATAGCTCATGATGTCAGGATTCACGAAATCATAGTGCTGCAGCATCCCGGAGATGCGCTCCTCGTGGAGGTTCGGCGCGAACAGTTCCGTAAGCGAGGAAGCGATGGCCTCCAGCGGCGTCTTGTCGCGGCAGAAATGCACATAGGCCTCCACCGCAAATCGCGTTGCCGGCAGGATGCCTTCGGTCGATTCCACATAGGCGCTGTCGAGACCGAGCCCCTCGGTCAGTTTGAGCCAGCGCTCGATGCCGCCTTCGCTGCCCACATCGCCATCGTGATCCTCGATGCGGTGCCGCCATTCGATCCGGGTCGCACGGTCGCGGAACCGCGAGATCACCATCGCATCCTTCAGCGGGATCGTGCTCTGGTAATAATAGCGGTTCAGTGCCCAGGCCTGCACCTGCCCCTTGTTGAGCTTGCCGCCATGCAACAGCCGATGGAACGGATGCAAGCTGTGATAACGCGTCGCGCCGATATGGCGCAGCGTCGCCTCCAGTTCCTCGGCGCTATTGAGCGTAATGCCCTTGCCGATCGATAGGGCGGTCATTGCGGGTGCAGCGACGACGTTCACAGCTTGATCTCCGTTCCGTCAGCGGGGATGTGCCAGCCTGCCTGCTCCACTGCCTTGCGTTCGTCCGAGCCGCGCAGCAGAGCGGGGTTGGAGTTGTTGATATGCAGGAACACCTTCGTTCCGACGTCGAGATCGGCGAGGCTCTCGATCGCGCCACGATCGCCGGACATCGAAATATGGCCCATGCTTTGTCCTGTCTTGGTGCCGAGGCCGGCTGCGATCAATTCATCGTCGCGCCACACGGTGCCGTCAAAAAACACCAGATCAGCGCCCGAAAGGCGCGATTTGAGATCGTCGGTCACGCGTGCGCAGGCGGCCAGGAAATAGAAATACTTGCCGCTTCCCTTGTCCAGAATCCGCAAGCCCAGCGTGTCGCCCGCGCCGTCGCCGCCTGCCGGATGCGCCTTGCCTTCGAGATACCACGCGCCCTTGCCGGGAACCGCGAAGGGCAGGATTTCCATGCCGGATGGCGAGCCGTCGGGCAGGGCGGGCTCGAACGCCTTGTCGACCTCGATCGGCCGCCGCTTCACGTTTTTCTCGTTCAGGACATTGAAGATGCTGTTGGATCTGAGAATCGCAAGTACCCGTTCATGCGCATAGAGCGTAAACGGCGAACCCTCGCGCATCGACAACAGCCCCGCGACGGCGTCGATTTCGCCATTGGTCAGGATCACGCCGGCGATCGGGCTGTGCCTGAGCTGTCCCGCCCGGGGATGAAGCTGCGGCGTCGCGATCACCTGCTGGCGCAGGTCGGGCGAGGCGTTGATGAGATACCAGTGCTCGCCGTCTGCGCTGACCGCGATGGAGGCCTGGGTGCTCCGCAATTCCGGATGGTCGCTTCGTGCTTTCCGGCACACCGGGCATCCGCAATTCCACTGTGGAACGCCGCCGCCCGCCGCGGCGCCCAGGACGACGACGCGAAGCATGATCCGTCTCCTGGAGATTCGAAACTCGAAGGTACAAACCAAAAACGCCACGAGGTGGATACCAGCCCCCGACGCCGCTCCGCTCTCGCAGAACGTGTCGAGCCCGGAAGTCCACCTGCGTGAGATTTGATACGCGCTACCGCTTACTTGCGGGTGGCGCACATATACATGTTGATTTCCATGCCGACCGATACTTCGGCGATTTTTGGTGCTTTCCAGGCCATTTGTCGCTCCTTTTGCTACCGGACGGACTCCGCCCTCGCGGGTTAAGGTACTGCGGATCAAAAAGTTCGCCAGTTAAATCTTTTGCCTGGAACCCCTATTTGTTTATGCTGCGCCGCAAAGAAGAATTCACGGAGTTGTGCGGAGGGCCTTGGTCAAAACAGCGTGGGATCAAGCGTTTCGCGGTTGTTCGCACCACCGCGAATGGCAATTCTGAGTGCGACGGAGCGCTGCCGGCTCCGGATAAAGAAAACTTGTGAGATGGGCCTTCCGGTTGCGGGGGCTCAAATGGAGCCAGGTTTCCGCCGATGCCGCGATATTACTTCAACACCCGTATCGGCGATGAGCTGATTTCCGATCCCGACGGCGAAGTGCTCAGGGATCCCGATCGCGCCTGGGAAATGGCGCGTGCCATGATCCGGGAACTGCTCAAGACCGATGGCGCCGACGGTGCGCTGCTCAGCGCCACCATCGAAGTCACCGACGACGATGGCGAGATCGTGCTGGAGTTTCCGTTCGCAGAAGCGATTCTCGATGCGCCTGGCGGTCCCATCACCAGGCACTGACTGCGCGCTGTATCGGCGTGGGAGCTTCGTGCTCGCTCGGTTTTGCGATGCAACTTCCGGACGCGAAGTTTTCCGATTGCACACCGGCGGACAAATATTGGAGAGTGCCGGCCGGGAAAGCCTCCGGCGCCGGCATCATGCGAGCCCGCGCGAAAAGAGAGAAAGGCTTCCGCCAGGGAGAACGCCCATGATGAGCTGTTTGTCGGTGCCGCGCAGCGTGCTGCTGTCCGGCGCATTCCTGAGTGCCTTCATACTAGGCGCCGCTGCCCAGCAGTCCGCCGAACCGCCGGCTGCCGCCCAGCAGCCCGCTACGCCGCCGGCCGCCCAGGCGCCGGCTGCCGGTGCGCCGCCGCCCGCCGGTACTGCGGCCTCGCCCGCGCTTCCGCCGGGATCGCCGCTGATCGGACGTCCCGCGGGCAACGATGCCGCTGCCAAGCTGGCGCCGATCGCGCCGCCGCCGATCGCCGCGGCGCCGGACAAGCTGCCGACGGCGAAGCTCAAGGTGCCGGCCGGTTTCAACATCGAGGTCTATGCCGCCGGAATGGCGAATGCCCGCTCGCTCGCGCTCGGCGACAAGGGCACGGTGTTCGTCGGCAGCCGCCTCGTCGACAAGGTCTATGCCATCGTCAACAAGGACGGCAAACGCGAGGTCAAGGTGCTGGCTTCCGGCCTGTACCGGCCGAACGGCGTCGCCTTCAAGGACGGCACACTCTACATCGCCGAACTGTCCAAGGTATCCAAGATCGACAAGGTCGAGGACGTCCTGGATAATCCGCCGAAGCCGACCGTGATCTTCGACAAGCTGCCAAAGGACGAAGCCCATGGCTGGAAATTCATCGGCATCGGTCCCGACAACAAGCTCTACGTTCCGGTCGGCCAGCCCGGCAACAACGTGCTGAACGACGACGAGCATGGCTTGATCCACCGGATGAATTTCGACGGCTCGGGCGCGGAAGTGATCGCCCGCGGCGTGCGCAACACCGTCGGCTTCGACTGGCATCCGGAGACCAAGCAGCTCTACTTCACCGATAACGGCCGCGACTGGATGTCGGAAGACGTGCCCGAGGACGAACTCAATCGCATGACCAAGGTCGGCGAGCATTTCGGCGCGCCGTTCTGCCTGCAGGGCAACATTGTCGATCCCGAATTCGGTTGGGGCAAATCCTGCAACGAATACACCGCGCCGGTCGGGCTGTTGGGCCCGCATTCTGCAGCGCTCGGCATGCGCTTCTACACCGGCAACATGTTCCCGAAAGCCTACAAGAACGTGGCCATCATCGTCCGGCACGGCTCCTGGAATCGCTCCAAGAAAGTGGGCGGCGACGTCGTCATCGCCAAGCTGAACAAGGACGGCACCATGAAGTCGATGGAGCCGTTCCTCACCGGCTTCCTGGAAGACAACAAATATATCGGCCGCCCGGTCGACGTGCTGCAGATGAAGGACGGTTCGCTGCTGGTCTCCGACGACTACAACGGCGCCGTCTATCGCATCACCTACGGCAAGCCGAAGACGGCGGGGAAGTCGTAGTCTCATCGTCATTGCGAGTAGTAGTCATTCCGGGATGGTGCGTCAGCACCAGACCTCAGATGCGCAATTGCGCATCGGGGAATCTCGAGGTTCTCAGGTGCGCAATTGCGCACCTTAGTTCGATGCTTTGCATCGCCCTGAATTGATGACGACAATGCCGGGAATGGCCGATGCATAAAACAATAACGGCGCTGGCATTTGTCGTGATCACAACATCCGCGTCTGCCGAGCCCATCGAACAACGCATCGCGCCGTGCCTCGCCTGCCACGGCGAGAAAGGCCAATCGGAAATCGAGAACACGCCCTCGCTGGGTGGCCAGCAGGCGCCTTATTCGCTGATCCAGCTTTTCATGTTCCGCGAGAAGCTGCGCGTCTTCGAGCCGATGAACGAGATGACGAAGGCGCTGACCGACGACGATCTCCGCCTTTTCTCGGACTTCATCGCCAAGATGCCGAAGCCTGAGCCGCCAGGGGAAAATGGCGATCCCGCGCGGATGCAGCGCGGCCAGGCGCTGGTGCGGCAGCACCGCTGCGATAGCTGCCATAACGGCGACCTCTCCGGCAAGGAAAACGTCCCGCGCATCGCCAACCAGCGCGAGGATTATCTTGCCAAGACGCTTGGCGAGTACAAAGACAATAGCCGCCACGGCTACGATGCCAGCATGGCCGACGTGATGGCGCCGATCTCGCCTGAGCAGATCGCCGATCTCGCCCATTACATCGCCCGTATGCGCTAAATCCGGGCGGCGGCCCCGCTGGCATTGCGCTGCGCGCGGCGCTACAAGGGCGGCAATTGGATGGAGTTTTGCATGCAAGATTTATGGCGCCTGTCGGCTGCGGAAATGGCCTCGCTGATCAGGTCGAAAAAAGTCTCGGCGAAAGAGGCGGCGACCGCGGCGCTGGCGCGGCTCGACGCGGTCAATCCCAAAATCAACGCTGTCGTCGACCACAGGCCCGAGGACGTTCTTTCTCAGGCTGCCGCCATCGATGCCGCGATCGCGCGCGGCGAGGATGCCGGTCTGCTGAGCGGCGTGCCTGTTACGGTAAAGGTCAATATCGACCAGCAAGGTTTTGCCACCACCAACGGGCTGAATCTGCAGCGCGACGCGATCGCCAAGAGCAACAGCCCGGTGATCGACAATTTGCGTAAATCCGGCGCGGTCATTCTCGGGCGCACCAATTGCCCGGCGTTCTCCTATCGCTGGTTCACCACCAACCTCATCCATGGCGACACCAAGAATCCCCGTGATCCCGGCATCACCCCGGGCGGCTCGTCCGGTGGCGCGGGTGCAGCGGTCGCAGCCGGCATCGGTCATATCGCGCACGGCACCGACATTGCGGGATCGATCCGCTATCCGGCTTACGCCTGTGGCGTGCACGGGCTGCGGCCGACCATGGGACGCATCGCGGCGTTCAACGCGGCGCTGCCCGAACGGCCAATCGGGCCGCAGATCAGCGCCGTGTCAGGCCCGCTGGCCCGCACCATCGGCGATATCAGGATCGCGCTGGCTGCGATGTCGGCGCAGGATTATCGCGATCCCTGGTGGGTGCCGGCGCCGCTCGAAGGGCCGGCGATGCCGAAGCGCGTCGCGATGTGCCTCAACCCTGGCGGCCTTGATCCCGTGCCTGAAGTGAAAGCCGCGGTGACGGACGCCGGCAAGCGGCTCGAGCGCGCGGGCTGGATTGTCGAGGAAATCGCCGACACGCCGCCGCTGCGCGAGGCGGCCGATCTGCAGACGAAACTCTGGCTCGGCGACGGCTATGAGGCGCAGTTGGAAGCCGCCGAGCGCGAAGGCGATCCCGGCGCGCTGGCGTGCCTGCGCGGCAACCGCGCGAAAGTGCATCCCTTCGACCTGTCGAAGGCGCTGACGCGGCGCGCGACGTTGACCCGCGAATGGCTGGCGTTCTTCGAACAATATGCCGTGCTGCTGATGCCGGTGTCCGGCGAATTGCCGTTCCCCGATCAGCTCGACCGCAAGGACGAGGCGTCGTTTGCGCGTGTCTGGCATGCGCAATTGCCGCAGATCGCCATTCCCTTCATGGGCCTGCCTGGGCTAACGGTTTCGACCGGGCTGGTCGGACGCGTTCCCGTCGGCGTGCAACTGGTTTCCGGGCGCTATCGCGAAGATCTCTGTCTCGCCGCGGGCGAGGCGGTGGAAGCCGGCGGAACGCCCTCGGCAGCGATCGATCCGGCGGGCTGAACAGAGAGGACGATGTCAGGCGTTTATGATTTTACGGCGCAGTCGCTTACCGGCGAAGACATTCCGCTGAAGCGGTTCGAGGACAAGGTGCTCCTGATCGTCAATACCGCCAGCGCCTGCGGGTTCACGCCGCAATACAAGGGCTTGGAGCAGTTGCATCGTGAACTGGCGCCGCGCGGCTTTGCTGTGCTCGGATTTCCCTGCAACCAGTTCGGCGGGCAGGAACCGGGTGACGCCAAGCAGATCGAGCAATTTTGCGCAGGCAAATATGACGTAACGTTTCCGATGTTCGCCAAGATCGACGTCAACGGCAGCCATGCGCATCCGTTGTTCAACCATCTGAAGAACGCGAAATCGGGGCTGTTAGGTTCGTCGATCAAATGGAATTTCACCAAATTCCTGGTCGACCGCTCGGGCAGGGTGGTCGGGCGCTACGCCCCAACCGCGACGCCCGAGGGAATCAGAAGAGAAATCGAGGCACTGCTGTGAACGAGACCAACAAAGCAATGAGCGACCAATTCCCCGACCGTCTTTCGGTCGATCCGAGCAGCCCGTACTACAACGCCGAGATTCTCGCGCGCGATGTCGGCATTCGCTTCAAGGGCGTCGAGAAGACCAATGTCGAGGAATATTGCATCAGCGAGGGCTGGGTGCGCGTCACCGCGGGCAATGCCAAGGACCGCCACGGCAACCCGCTGACGATCAAGGTGCACGGCCCGGTCGAGCCGTATTTCCGCGACAAGCCGAAGTCCTAAGCCAAATCTGCATCAACCGTCATTGCGAGGAGCGAAGCGACGAAGCAATCCATCCGTCCGTATGCGCGGCTCGATGGATTGCTTCGCTTCGCTCGCAATGACGGCAGAAATCGGAAGCCATCCACCATGTCCGTCCGCATTGTCGACGTCTGCGAAATCACAAAGCCGATCTCCTCGCCGATCCGCAACGCCTATATCGATTTCACCAAAATGACGACGAGCCTGGTTGCCGTCGTCACCGACGCCGTGCGCGACGGCAAGCGCGTGGTCGGCTACGGCTTCAATTCCAACGGCCGCTACGGGCAGGGCGGCCTGATCCGCGAACGCTTTGCGCCGCGGCTGAAGGAGGCCGATCCGAAAACGCTGCTCGATGCCTTCGGTGACAATCTCGACCCCGACAAGGTCTGGGCGGCGATGATGTCGAACGAGAAGCCCGGCGGCCATGGCGAGCGCTCGGTCGCGGTCGGCACCATCGACATGGCGGTATGGGACGCGGTGGCGAAGATTGCAGGAAAGCCGCTGTTCCGGTTGCTCGCCGAGCGCCATGGCCGGCAGGCCAACCCGCGCGTGTTCGTCTATGCCGCGGGCGGTTACTACTATCCGGGCAAGGATCTGTCGGCGCTGCGCGGCGAAATGCGCGGCTATCTCGACCGCGGCTACAACGTCGTCAAGATGAAGATCGGCGGTGCGCCGATCTCGGAAGACCGCGAACGCATCGAAGCCGTGCTGAAGGAGATCGGCCGGGACGCGCAGCTCGCCGTCGACGCCAACGGTCGCTTCGACCTGGAGACCGGGATCGCCTATGCCAAAATGCTGCGGGAGTATCCGCTGTTCTGGTACGAGGAGGCGGGCGATCCCCTCGATTTCGCGCTGCAGGCGGCACTGGCCGAATTCTATCCCGCAGCCATGGCGACCGGCGAAAACCTGTTCAGCCATCAGGACGCGAAAAACCTGATCCGTTATGGCGGCATGCGCCCCGATCGCGACTGGCTGCAGTTCGATTGCGCGCTATCCTATGGTCTGTGCGAATACCAGCGCACGCTGGCGGTGCTGAAGACGCACGGCTGGTCGCCGAGCCGCTGCATCCCGCATGGCGGCCACCAGATGTCGCTCAACATCGCGGCGGGCCTCGGCCTTGGCGGCAACGAGAGCTATCCTGACCTGTTCCAGCCTTATGGCGGCTTCCCGGATGGCGTCCGTGTTGAGAACGGTCACATCACCATGCCGGACTTGCCGGGTATCGGGTTCGAGGGGAAATCCGATCTCTATGCCGAGATGAAGGCGCTGGCGGCGTAGGGCCGGATGCCATAGGAAAGACTGGAATCGGTGGCCTGGACAGGGCATTCGCTCTGGCGCCGATCATGGATTTCCGGGCCGCCAGTTTACCGCTCATCCATCGTTGAAGGACGCCGCGATCTTGGCCACCACGCTTCCCCAACTCTCGCTTGCGAAGGACAAGATCCGCGTCTTGCTCCTTGAAGGTGTCAACGACAGCGCCGTGCAGATAATCGAGGCTGCCGGCTATTCCAACATGACACGCCTGTCCAAGGCGCTCGAGGGCGATGCGCTGAAAGAGGCCATCAAGGGAGTGCATCTGCTCGGCATCCGCTCGCGCACGCAAATCACCAAGGAGGTTCTCGACGCTGCGGACCGCCTGATCGCGGTCGGATGTTTCAGCGTCGGCACCAACCAGGTGGACATTGAGGCCGCGCGCCGGAGCGGGATTCCGGTGTTCAACGCGCCGTTCTCCAACACGCGGAGTGTGGCAGAACTTGTAATCGGCGAGATCGTCGTGCTGCTGCGCCGAATCGTCGCGCGCTCCAACGCCGCCCATGAGGGACGTTGGGACAAGTCGGCCAACGACAGCTATGAGGTGAGGGGCAAGACGCTCGGCATCGTCGGTTACGGCAATATCGGCTCGCAGCTCTCCAACCTCGCGGAAGCGCTGGGCATGCGGGTGATCTTTTATGATCACACCGACAGGCTTCGTCACGGCAACACCGAGCCGACCGCGAGCCTGCATGAGCTTCTGGCGCAAAGCGATGTCGTGAGCCTGCATGTGCCGGAAACCCCCGCCACGAACGGCATGATCGGGCGCGAGGAGATTCGCGCGATCAAGCATGGCGCGTATTTCATCAACAACAGCCGCGGCACGGTCGTGGACCTCGAGGCGCTCGCCGAGGCGCTGCGGGAAAACCGGCTCCGCGGCGCCGCGGTCGACGTCTTTCCGGTCGAGCCGCGCTCGAACTCCGAGCGCTTCGTCTCGCCGCTGCAGGGGCTGGAGAACGTCATCCTGACGCCGCATATCGGCGGGTCGACCGAGGAGGCGCAGGAGCGCATCGGCGCCGAAGTCGCGCGCAAGCTGGTCGATTACAGCGATTCCGGCTCGACCATGGGCGCCGTCAACTTCCCGCAGGTTCAATTGCCGTCGCGGCCATCAGGCACGCGTTTCATTCAGGTGCAGCGCAACCTGCCGGGCATGCTTGGGCGTTTGAATGAAGTGCTCGCGCGTCATGCCGTCAACATCGCCGCGCAATATTACGAGACCGCGCACGACGTCGGCTACGTGGTGCTGGACGTCGATGCCTCGGCCGCCGACGGCCAGCGCGTGCTCGCGGACATCCGGGCGCTGGAAGGCACCATCCGGGCCCGGTTGCTCTATGAGTACAAGTCCTGAAGCGGATTCCCAGATCAGCCCTCGGACAACAACCCCTTCTCGATGGCTGATTGCCTGTTCCTGAAGATCGCCATCGCCGTCTTCATCCGCAGAAAGCCGAACTTCGCATACAAGGGCTCGCGGCCCGCGACCGCATAGAGGATGATCTTCGCGTGGCCTTGTGATTGGGCGAGCAGCCTTTCGATAAGCTGCTTTCCGAGACCTGTGCCCTGATGGCTCGGCAAAACCGCGACGTCGCAAAGATACGCGCAGTCGCGTCCGTCGGCCAGAACGCGGCCGGCGCCGACGAGGCGGCCGCCATCGCAGGCAAAGCAGCAGAACATGCTGTTGCCGAACACCACCTCGAGATCGGCCGCATTCTTGTTGCCGAGCGGGGCGGCCCGATAGAGCGCTTCGAGTTCTTGCCAATCCACGCCCGTCCGGTCGTCGGTCCAGATGATGGTCATCGCATGGCCTCTACTTTCGAAAGCGACATGGGTTGCGGCACACCATACATCAGCGTGCGCCACAACCACTCGATTGGTCCGTACCGGTAACGGCGCAGCCACCAGGCACTGAAAACTACCTGTCCGATGTAGACGGCGGCGCCGATGGCCAGCGCGCTGACGACGCTAAGGCGGCCGAACAGGCCGAGGCCGTAGCCGTAGAAGATCCAGCCGAAGATCACGGACTGCATGAGGTAGTTGGTGAATGCCATGCGTCCGAGCGGCGCGGCCCAGGCGAGCAGCTTTTTTCCGCCCTCGAGATTGGCGATACCGACAATGGCGGCCCCGTAACCCAGCGCCAGCAGGATGGTGCCGAGAGCGTCGGCACCGGAAAGGATCAGTAGCGCGCCAAGGCCAATACAGGGAGCCGCAATCGACAGCAGGTGCTGGGGTCCGCTCTGCAGAATGCCGGTGCGCCAGGCAAACGCTCCGAGAAGAAACAACCCGATCGTGCGCGGGAAGATGAAGGCGTGCAGGGGAACGAAAAGGGGGAGCTCGCGGAGCCGGAACGCCAGCACGTCGAGGAAGCCGCCCGTTGCATAGACGCGAGTAGCATCCGCGACATGCTGCGTGATGGTGGCCGTGCTGGGAAATAATCCAGCCGGCGGAAAGGCCTGCATCGCGAGATACAGCGCAAGAAACGCCAGCGCGGAGAAAGCCAATAGCCAGCGCGGACCGAACAGGAATGGCAGGACGATCAGACCAGCGAGCGCATATTCGGTAAGGATATCGCCGTTCCAGATCAGGCAGAGATGAATGAGCCCGAACGCCAGCAATACGGTGAGCCGGCGCAGGAGGAGCGAGGTGCGGCGCCCGCTATTGGCGAGCCGCTCGAACTGGATGGCAAGGCCTGCGCCGAACAGCAGCGAGAACAGCGCAAGCGCTTTCATCTCGACGGCCAGCGTCAGGATCGCTTCGACAGCGTGATCGATCGGCGACCCCGTAGGCTCGCGGGCAAGAAATTGGTCGAAGATCGAAACACGAAATTCAGTGACGACGTTGATGGCCATGACGCCGAGCAGGGCAACGCCCCGCAACACGTCAATGGCATCGATCCGCTCCGCAGGACCTATCGGTTGGGAAAATGCGCCGCCATCGGAAGCCATTGCGACACGATTTCGAGTTGGGCCGCGGCGAATTGAGGTCCGGCTACGACAGGCGCATATCCAGAAGCCGCCGCCCTTCGGTCTTCAGCAGTTTCTTCACCGCACTTGATGCGGCGATCTCGCCCTGGTTGGCGTAGGCCTCATGGTTCTTCTCGATGTCCTCGAGCCGGTAGAGGTAATTGACCATGACCCCGGCAGATTCCCGCAGGCCCTTGGGCGAGAGGTCGCCGAGCCAGTCGATCTTCTCCAGCCGTGCGCCGTTGCCGATGTGGAAGCGGGCCACCGAATCGACCAGCCGGCCCTTCGGTGTGCGGGCTTTCAGGAAATAGTGCGCCGCCAGCGGCTCCAGCACGGTGCGCAATTGCGCGGTCAGTTCGTCATTCTCGAACCAGTCCGGCTTGTCGAGGCTTTCGAGCAGTATCCGCTCCTCGTCGCTGACAGGAACATCGTCGGCCTGTTTCAGCCATTGCATGAAGCCCGGCACCGGCGACAGCGTGATGAAGGTGTCGAGCTTCGGCAGTTCGCGCCGCAACTCCTCGACCACCTGCTTGATCAGGAAGCTGCCGAAGGAAATGCCGCCAAGCCCTTTCTGCGTATTCGAGATCGAATAGAACACGGCGGTGCGCGCGCGTTCGACCGGCACCGGCTGCCGCTCGGCGGCGAGCAACGGTGCGATCGCGGTCGGAATCGTCTCGGTCAGCGCGACCTCGACGAAGATCAGCGGTTCGTCGTTGAGCTGCGGATGGAAGAAGGCGTAGCAACGCCGGTCGACGGGATCGATGCGGCGGCGCAAATCGTTCCAGTCGCGGATTTCGTGCACGGCTTCATAGCGAATGATCTGTTCAAGAATATTGGCCGGCGTCGACCAGTCTATCCTCCGCAGCACGAGAAATCCCCTGTTGAACCAAGAAGACAGCAAATGCACCACGTCGCGGTCGAGCGCGGCCAGATCCTTGTTGCCCTTCATCAGGGAAAGCAGGTCGGCGCGCATCGCCACCAGTTCGCTGGTGCCGCCGGGCGCACGGTTAAGGCGGCGGATCAATTCCTGCCGCCGCGGCTCGGAAGCAAAATGAAGATCGCTGGCATCGCTGTCGTTCGGCTGGCTGCGCCAGCTCTCGATCGCCTGCGACAGCTTCTCGCGGTCTGGGCCGAAGTTGCGGGCCAGCGTTTCGAAGAAGGTGACGCGGCCGGCCGCGTCGAGATCGTGGTAGCGATCGAGCACCTCGCGCGCCATCGCGGTGCCGGAGGCTTCGCCGCGGCCCGACAGCAGCGCTTCACATAACTCGATCAGCTCCGAAGCGTCCTGGCCGTTGTCGGACGGTCCGGCCCGCCGCAGCAGTGTACGGCCGCGTTCTGATATCGTCGCGAGAAGATCGGAGAAAAAGGCATTGGCCATGTGGCGGGTCGAATCCAGCGGGGGTTTTGCGGAATCTTACATCGGATTTAGGTCGGTGCCGATCACAATCAAGAAGTACAGGTCGTCATACCCCGCCACCGGGTCTCGCCTTCGGCGAGCCCGATGACAGGCTCCTGCGGGGTACCCAGCACGCCGCGGCCTATCGATTGATCATCGCCGCTTCTGGAATACTGGATTACCCCGCTTCGCTGACAATGACGACAATACAATGTCACCGCCTCATTCCTTCCCGGCGAATTCCGTCGGCGTTTTGCCGGTAACCTGCCGGAAAGCATGAGAAAACGCCGGCACGCTGGCATAGCCCAAATCCGAGGCAAGCTGCTTGACGGACACGCCGGCATCCGTGGAGAGCTTCTCGATCGCCGCTGCAATCCGGGCGCGCTGGCACCAGCTCTTGAAGCTTAACTGCGTCTCCGACGAGAACAGCCGCGACAGCGTCCGCACCGAGGTGCCGACCTCGCGCGCCAGCGTTTCGATCTCATGGTCGCCGGTCGGGTCCGTCAGCACGATATCCGCGGCGCGCCGGCAGCGCGGCTCGCGCGGCAGCGGGATGAAGGTCGCCGAATCTTCGGCCTGGTCGAGCTCCATCATGGCCAGTCGCAGCAGAAGCTCGGTTCGCTCGCGATCGCCGCGATCGTCGAACAAAGCCAGGATGGTCTGATGCAGGAGCGGCGACACCCGCACCACGAATTCCGCATCCAGGCTGTGGCTGCGCACTTCGCGCTGCAGCCAGTTGAGTTCGAAATAGAGCGTCCGCATCTCGATATCGGCGAGCACGTCGATCGCATGCTCCGATAGCGCGGGCACCCACACCGCACGGTCCGGCGGCACCAGCCAGCGACCCTTTGGCGTCGTCACCTGCATGGTGCCCTTCGCCGCGTACACCAGTTGCGCCTCGCGGTGCATGTGGGTGTCGAGCCGGACGCCCTTCCGGTAGCTGTTCGCGATCATGTGGATGCCGTCGCCGGTCGAGATGCGGCGCCCGATAATGGCGGCAATTGGCTTTTCGGCGATATTCATTGGCGACATCCCGTCAGGACAACCCCGTATAACCTATTTCGGAAAATTGCGGGATTCGGGAATCGACCATGAACAGCCCAAGGAAAAGCTCAAGGAACAGCCCAAGCCGGGTGATCACTTTCGTCAACGCCGCCCACTTCATCGACCACTATTCGATGCTGATCTTCGCCGCCGCCGTCATCATCATGGGCCCGGCGCTCGGCGTGGCCTATTCGGAGCTGTTGCCTTACGCCACCCCGGGCTTCGTTGCCTTCGGCGCGGGCTCGCTCGTCACCGGCTGGCTCGGCGACCGCTGGAGCCGGCGCCACATGATGGTGATATTTTTCCTCGGCATCGGCGCCTCGATGATCGCCGTCGGCTTCGTGCAAACGCCCTTACAACTCGGCGCGGCGCTGCTGGCGATCGGCCTGTTCGCCTCGATCTATCATCCGGTCGGCACCGCGATGATCGTGTCCTATGCCGATAAACTCGGCCGCGAAATGGGCCTGAACGGCGTCTGGGGCAATCTCGGCGTGGCGTCCTCGGCGCTGGTCACCGGCGTGATCGGGCAATATCTCGGCTGGCGCTGGGCCTTCATCGCGCCGGGAATCGTCACGATCCTGATCGGCGTGGCCTTTGCGCTGATGGTGGTGCACGAGGACCGAACCGGCACCAGGCAGGCCGCAGCGCAGGCGCGGGTGGCGAAAGAAGACATGTGGCGGGTGTTTTTGGCGCTTTTGATCGTGGTGATCGCGATATCCACGACGTTCAACGCCATCACGGTCGCGATGCCGAAACTGTTCGCCGAGCGGCTGGCCGGCCTGACCAACAGTCCGGCCCTGCTCGGGGTGATCGCGGCCGGCGTCTATGTGTTCGGCGCGATGACGCAATATACCATCGGCAAGCTGATCGACCATTATTCGCTGAAGGCCGTGATGCTGCCGCTGTCGTTCTTGCTGGCGCCGTTCATGTATTTTGCGGCGACGCTGTCGAACCTGCCGCTGATCATCGCTTCCATCGGCATCGTGATGGGTGCGTTCGGCCAGGTCACCGTCAACGACGCCATGGTCGGCAAGTACACCACCGAGGAATGGCGCTCGCGCGCTTATTCGGTGCGCTACTTCGTCGGCTTCACCGCGGCCGGCGCCTCTGTCGGCCTGGTGGCGTGGCTTTACGAAAAGGGCGGCTTCGTCACCATGCTGCAGGCGTTCGGCGCGCTGTGCCTTTTGGTGATCGTAGCAGCGATCATCCTGCCGCGGGAGATCAAGGTGCCGGCGGCGCAAACCGCGCCGTGAAATCACTAATCATTTGATCATGCACCACTTTCCGTTATGGAAGGGCGGGCACGAGGCCGGCATGACGAACGGAGGTACTGGTGCTTGCGACCCGCGACGATTTGCTGCGGCGCAATAGCTCCGCTGTGCGGCCGTGAACTCAAACAGAACACTTGACCATCGCCACCCTCCTTGTGTGAGGTGAGCGCATGACCCGAATCCGGTTTTTCCTGTTCATCATTGCGATATTTATGCCTTCGCTGGCGACGGCGCAGACCATGAAATTCGAGGAGGCCGCGGCCATGCTGGCCGCGAGCTGCGGCAAGGACATCGATGACAATTGCCGCGGCGTCAATCTCGACGCGACGCGCCTGAAGGAGTGCCTGGGTCGCAACCAGGACGTAGTGTCGGCGAAGTGCAAGACCGATTATCCCCAGGCCCTCGGCGCCATCCAGCAGCGCATTACCGCGCGCACCTCCCTTGTGAGACTGTGCAATTGGGAATTGAACAAGTTTTGCGGCGAGGTTCGCCAGGATCCCGTCAAGGGACTGCAATGTCTGCTGGAATCCACCAAGAAGGCGACCCCGAACTGCAACAAGGCGATCAGCGCCGCGGGGTATCACTGATGCTTGGGGGAGAAAAGCTGTGCGGCATCGGTCTCGCGCTTTCCGCCCTGGCGCTGTTTGCCTTGCCGATGGCAGCGAGCCGGGCGCAGACCGCCATGTCGAGCGGGGACATCATTGAGAAGCTTGCCGTCGAAGCCGAGTCGGATATCGACCTGGCTGCGTTGCGCCAGCAGGCAGCCGACCGCATCAAGGCGAGAGCGGACGCCCAGCCGCAGAAGCGCCCGCCGATTGCGCCGCAACTGACGAAACTGCCGCAAATCCGTGTCGACGTCGTGTTCGACCAGGATTCCTCCCTGATCCGACCGGCCTCCTATCAGACCATCGGCAGCATCGCGGATGCGCTCACAGATCCGAAGACGCGGCCCTATCGCTATCTGATCGTCGATCACGTCGAATCCGCCGGAAGGCGCGACCACAATCTGATCCTGAGCCAGCGGCGCGCCGAATCGATCCGCGACGTTCTGGTGAACACCTTCAAGGTATCGCCCAAACGACTTCAGGCGCTTGGTTTAGGCGAGGAACAGTTGCAGGATGTCAATCGTCCGGCGTCATCAGCCAATGCGCGCGTCCAGATCATGGCGATCGGCAAGTTCGAAACGGCCGAGCCGGCAACGCCGGCTGCGGCTCCAAAAGGCGCCGCTGCGGCAAAAAAGAAGCGCTGATCATCCGTGAATGGGGTGAGCGCGACGCCAGCGATCGGCTGGGGAAGGAGCTCCCGATGTTCAATCAACTCTCGCCGGCAACGGCCGGTTTCTTGCTGGGATTGACAGTGATGATGACGATGCCCGCTGCAGCGGATGCCTTGAAGGATGAGATTGCGCCGACCGGCAAGCTGCGGGTGGCGATCGCGATCAGTCCGGCCGGCGGCGCGTTCTGGTCGACCAGGACCGAAACCGGCTATGCCGGCGTGCCGGTCGATCTCGGCAAGGCGATGGCGGAGCAACTCGGTGTTCCCGTCGAATATGTCGCGCACAACAATTCCGGGCAGATCGTCGACGCGGCGTCGAAGGGCACCTGGGACATCACCTTCCTGCCGAAGGATCCGGAACGCGAGGGCAGGATGTCGTTCGGACCGATCTATGAGGTGTCGGATGCGACCTACATCGTCAAGCCTGGCTCGACGGTCACGAATTTCGCAACACTCGATCAACCCGGGATCAAGGTCGCGGCGGTCAACAATACAACCACGATGCGCGGTGCGATCGCGCATTTGAAGAACGCCAAAGTCACGGGCTACCAGACCTACGACGAAATCTTCGGCCTGCTCAAGAATGGCGAGATCGACGCGTTCGCGCTGTCGCGCGATCAGCTCAACGCGATGGCAAGGAGGATTCCGGGCACGCGCGTGCTGGATGAAACCTTCAAGCAGACCGTGACGGCGGTGGCAGTGCCGTCCAATCATCCGCTGTCGCTGGCGTTTGCGGTCAAGTTCCTGAACGAAGCGATCTCCAACGGCACGCTGCGCAAGGCCTATGACAATAACGGCCTGAAGGAGCGGCCGGTGCGAACGCAGACGAAATAGGCCGTGTACGCACAAACTTGGTGGCGTGACGCGACGAGGATCATGTCACGCTTTGCCCCGTGAGCGACCAAGCTCGCGCGGCGGCGCAATATATCGCGAAGGGCCACTAGCGGACAACGCTTAATTATGCGGGGCGCGGCTTACTCAGTTCGCGCCACGTCCTAATTGCGCGATTGAGCTTGGCGCAACTGGCAAGTGCTGGGAATCCCATCCTCGCGATGAAGGGGATTCAACACGAGCGGTAGACCGAAGCTACTCTTTGAAACTCCTGCGGGTCGAGGAGGAAATGGCTGAGCGCGTTGAACAGTCATGACTGCCGCTCTGTCAAAATCGGGCAGTCCGCTGCTCTTGACGACGCGAACGAAAGTCAATGCTCCATCCTTGTCAAAATTAAATCTGACTAAAGCCATTCGTACCCGGCAATCGGCATTTGCCCGGTATGGGTAGACTTTGCTTATGTTCAACCTTCGCACAAGCTCCGCCACGTAATCAGCAGGCAGTGTTTGTTTTCTTGCTGCAACGACGTCAGTACATTGAAGCCAAACAAAAGCGATTACCAAAACAGTACCGACAATGCGCATCAATCCAACCCTTAGTTCCTTCGGTCATACAATCAGAGCTTGCCGAGAGAGGCAAACATTTTCGGAATGGTCAGCCAAGCCTTAATCACTTTCGACTAATAAGGTGGCCGCTACCACCTTAAGGCGAATCTCAATGGACATGTTGACACGTCCTGCATCGATCACCGGCATCGTGTTCGGCGTTGTTGCCCTTCTCGCGGTGGGCCTCGGCATCTATTGGCTCTTCAACAAGCAAGCAAGGCTGAAACATCTGGCCGAGCTGAGGAAGCGGCTTGATGACCTCAGACCTGCCGATCCTGAATACGGCGCGGTTAGAGCACTTTACACGTCCATGGTCATAGATGCGCACCGCTGGGGCTTTTTTCATTCCGAGACTGGATCAAGCGACGGTAGCGGGAGCGCCCAACACAGCGGCGACTATCACGATAGTTCTGGCGGGGGCGGAGATCACTAAAAAGATCTGCCAATTGATGCGGCCAATGGTGTGACATGAAGATCGGGGATCGAGTTGAAGTAGTAGCAGTGCCGGTATCGCTGCCGTCCGGAATGGGCACTCAGGCGTTGTTCGAAGCTTGTGTAGGTCGCGTCTTTCCTGTTGAGGGCATCGACAACGGGCTTCTGGAGTTGCACGTGGGCGAAGTCGTCGGCGAGAAGAGCTTCACGCACTCCATCTGGATTGAACCAGACTGCGTTCGTCTGCGCCCCTGATGCGGACAAATAACCGGTGGGCGCAATATGTCGCGAAGGGTCAATAGCGACAGCTCAACTAATCTTAGATCAGTTTTACTACACCTAGGCGAGTGATGCCAAATCTGGATTGAGGTGCCCCGTGACGGATGCTGGCTATCATTCTTCTAGCGTTCGCCGTTGGCGCACTTTTGGTCGCAGCAATTGGTGCGAGGCGATTTCGATACAACTTTAGCGATTGCGTTGAAAGGAATTTGAGCCGCGGCGTGGTTACCTTGGTCGGATCGCAACCGGAGCTGAAGATCGATGCACCGCCGCAATACCCTCGTCGTCGCATGGGTCCTTGGCGCGATGTCGTCAGCATCAGCTGTCGAATGCACTATGGGTCAGGTTGCGATCGACTCGGCGTCGGTCATCACGCCCTGCGGCGAACGGCTCGCCGCGCATAACTTGTCGGATCGCGACCGCGCACAGGCGCATTTCGTCCGCGCGCGCGGCTATCACCGCACGCAGCGTCTCAACGAGGCAGCCGAAGACTACCGCGCGGCCTTTGCGCTCGATCCGAAGAACGAGGAAATTCTCATCTCGTGGTCGAATGTCGATGCGCGTCTGCGGCGCATGGGCGATTGCAAGAGGCGGATCGAGCAGGCTTACGCGATCAATCCGCGGAACCCGCGTGTGCTCAGGGCGGTCGGAGCGCTGCTGTCGGACGTCGGAGAGAGCGACAAGGCGTTTGAGTTCTACAGCAAGGCAATCGAGGTCGATCCGACCGAGGGATTCGCACTTTATTTCCGCGCGCGCGAAAATCGTTTCAAGCGCCGATTCGCCGAGGCGATCGCGGACGCGAGTGCGCTCCTCGCCATTCCGCCGGCCAGGCTTAACGACGCGCAGGGCTTTCTCGACGCGGACGGGATCGTTCGCGATTTCCGCGTCAAGGCGCTGCTTGAGCTCGCCTACAGCTATGAGGATTCCGGTCGGCTCGATCTTGCCGAAAAGGAGTACGACGCGGCGGTCGACGTAGGGCGTTCGGCGCCTGCGCTCGCCGCGCGGGCGCATTTCCTCGGCTTCTACGTCCAGCGCAAGGACGACGCGCTGCGCGATCTCACCGAGGCGGTGCATAAGGAGCCGCGAAACTACACTGCGCTCTATGCGCTGGGCATTTCACTTGCGGGATTCAAGCGCTTTGAGGAGGCTTTCGCGGCCTTCGATGCCGCGGTGACGGCGCGCCCGGATTACGCGAGAGGCCTGATCATGCGAGCACGCATGCACCGTCAGTTCGGGCGCACCGATGCGGCGGTGCGCGACCTGAAAACGGCGGTCTCGCTGGATCGAAGGGATTTAGACGGGATAAGGGAATTGAACGGGTTGATGAACGCGCTGCGTCACGCCGGCTACTGGAGCGAGCCGGGGCTGCCGAGCGGACAAACGCGGGAACTCGATGACGCCATGCGTGCCTGCATGATCGATCCCCAATGCTAGCCGAGGAAAGAATGCAAAGCAGAGCCGTACTAGTCGTTGCCTTCCTTGTTTTTTCCAACGCCGCCGCGCTCGCCGAGAGTGGATCGGCCTGCCAATCCACGCCGCGGCCACACGCGAGTTCGTGCGGCACAGCGGTTTTCCCAAGCACGCTGCGGAGCGAGAGACCTTTCGCGCAGGCATTCGAACGCGGCTTTTGCCGACGGAAGGCGCCTCTCTGCACCGGCACGATCAACTACTCCAGTTGGCAACAGTGGGCGTCGAACCAATGATCGGTCGCCTTGCGCTCGTTGCGTTTGCGTTCGCGCTTGCCTCACCCGCCTTGGCGAGGGACCCCATCGGCACGGCCGGCTCGTTCCGCTCGGTAGGGTGGGCGCAGTGCAGGGCGCCGTACGAGGAATGGAAGCAAGGCGTTTGCGACCCCGCGCCGGTCGATGCCACGCTGCCGGGCCCATCGCTCGCGCGCGCTCATATCGAGCGGTCGGTTGCGCTGCTGGCGCAGACGCGCACGGAGGAAGCGCTCAAGGCGGCGAATGCGGCGGTGGCCATCGATCCGACGAATGTTTCGTCTCTGACATTTCGCGGGCGACTGCTCTCAACGCTGCTGAAGCTCGATGCGGCCGAACGCGACCTCAATGCCGGCCTGATGATCGAGCCGACCAATCCGGTGCTGCTTGCCTCGCGCGCGGAGGTGCTGATCAACGCCGGGAAGGGGCTCGATGCGCTGGCGGACATCACGGCGGCGATCGCGCAGCGACCGGACGACACCGACATGCTGTCGATCAAGGCGCGCATCCACATGAGCCGCGGCCAGGTCGATCTCGCGGAGCGCGACCTCAAACATGCGGTTTCGCTCGATCCCGGCGATCACCGCACGCGGCTAATGAAGGCGCAGGCGCAGCTTCGTCTCGGACAATTCGAGGGCGCGATCGATGACGCGACGAAGGCGCTCGCAATTTCGGCGAGCGATCTCATGGCGCGTGAGACACGAGCGCTCGCACTGATCGCCCTCGATCGGCCGGCGGAGGCGATCGAGGACCTGAATGTGTTGCTCGGCCCGCCCGGCCAGCCGACGACCGCCGTCGCCCTGCGCCACCATCGCGAGATCTTGTTCCAGCGTGCGCTGCTGCTGGCGCAACTCGGCAAACGCGAGGAGTCCAACCGCGACATCGAGGCGCTGATGCTCTCGGGCGGCAAGCAGGCGATCCTGCGTGTGCAACTCTACCTGCGCCGCAACGGCTTTCCGGACGTGCGCATCGACGGCGAGCGCGACCCTGACTTCGACAATGTGCTCAGGAACTGCGTACTCGACCGCGCGTGCGGTCGCGGCATCACGCGGCACATTTGAGCGGCCCGTGTCGATCGAGCCGCATTCACCTGTGAGACCACCCTCCAGATGTCCGAAGGCGCATTCAGTCGGGGGCTGGATGGATGGAGCTGGCTTCGGGTCATCTTCGGTTGATTCAGCCAGGACCATCGGCCGGCTAATGTCCGCGTTGCCCCGTGAGCGGCCAAGCTTGCGCGGCGACGCAATATGTCGCGAAGGGCCACACGGAGACGGGATACGCTATGCAGTCTTGCGTGGTGCCGCCGTATTGGCATCGCCGGTATTTGGCGTTCCGGCAGGTTCGATGAGCAACAGGTGTACTTCCTCACGGGCGACTGGGCGATGCTCGACGCCCTTTGGCACGATGTACAATTCGCCGGGGCCGATCGTGATCGTTCGGTCGCGCAACTGGATGTCGAGAACTCCCTTCAGGACGAGAAAAAAATCGTCCGTGTCATCGTGTTTGTGCCAGACGAAGTCGTCCTTCACCTTCACGACCATGACGTCATAGTCATTGAGTTGCGCAACGGTTCTTGGCGACCAATGCTCATCGAACGTGGCGAGCTTGTCGGTCAGGCTGATCTTGTCTCTCATCGTTGCACCTTCCAGTCCTTCAGGGGGCTAACCGTCGAGGTCTGAGAATAGTCCTTGCGTCATTCCGGGGCGATGCAAAGCATCGAGCCCCCATTGAGCCTCGGACGTACCGAAATCGATTCCGGCCCACGCCGTGCGTGCCCCGGAATGACTGATGGCGCGGGCTGCGCCGCAGGCGCAACATCTGTGCAACTGCACAAATACAAGGCATCAGTCCCAATCGGAACGTCCCGCGATAGGGCCATAACCACGTAGAAATACGCGCTTTTTCTAAGCCTGCGGCTCGATTTCGGGTTGGCACATCGATTGCTTAATCCTGTCTCAGTCAATGACGACTGCCGTCCGTTCGGATTGCCAAGGCCAGCGTTGGCCGAAGGCGTTGGGATCAAGCAGCCTCGCGTGAGGCGCTTCGAGCAGTCTTCGGGACCACCTCACGATAGCTCGCGCATCCTCAGTTCCTGATCGGGCATGACCTGCGTCGTTTCTGTGCCGTTCAAAGGCGGCGCGGGATCTGTCGCGCACGAGGACGGCAAGATTTTTCATTTTAATCGGTGCACGGCTGCGCAGCATCCGGCGCGCTCTAAACTTGTCTCGAAAGGGGAACAGGAATGGCCTATCTCGCGCCTTCGGAATTCGTGACCAAGATGGTCGACGCCGGAGAATCCAAGATCTTCATGTCGACGCGCGATACGGTCATCCGCGCCTACATGGCCGGAGCGATCCTCGCGCTTGCCGCGGCGTTTGCGATCACCATCAACGTGCAGACCGGCGTGCCGATCGTCGGCGCCGCGCTGTTTCCGGTCGGCTTCTGCATGCTGTATCTGCTCGGCTTCGACCTGCTCACCGGCGTGTTCGTGCTGGCGCCGTTGGCGCTGATCGACAAGCGCCCTGGCGTGACGCTCGGCGGCGTGCTGCGCAACTGGGGCCTCGTCTTCATCGGCAATTTCGCCGGCGCCTTTACGGTCGCCGTGATGATGGCGATCGTGTTCACCTTCGGCTGGTCGCAGCCACCGGACAAGGTCGGGCAAGTGATCGGCACGATCGGCGAGAGCCGCACCGTCGGCTATGCCAACCATGGCGCGGCCGGCATGCTGACGCTGTTCATCCGCGGCATGCTCTGCAACTGGATGGTCTCGGCCGGCGTCGTGGGCGCGATGATCTCCACCCATGTCAGCGGCAAGGTGATCGCGATGTGGATGCCGATCATGCTCTTCTTCTTCATGACCTTCGAGCATTCCATCGTGAACATGTTCCTGTTCCCGTCGGGTCTCCTACTCGGCGGCAAGTTCACCTGGTGGGACTACATCGTCTGGAACGAGATTCCGACCGTGGTCGGCAACCTCGTCGGCGGTCTCGCTTTCACCGGGCTGACGCTGTACGCCACTCACGTGAAGACCGGTCCGTCGCGTAGCGCGTCGGCTGCGGCATCTTCGCGGCCGTCCTCGCGCATTGCCGCTTGATCTTAAGACGAGGATGGGCCTCTCCTCGCCAGGGGAGAGGCCCATTGTCGTGAAAGCCGGGAATGCCGCGCGAGCTGAAAATATCGGTCGGACAATTTTCCGATAAGGGAGCCAAGGAAACCAACCAGGATTTCCATGGCGTCCTGATCCCGGACGAGCCGCTGCTCAGCCTCAAGGGCATTTCCATCGTGCTGGCCGACGGCATCAGCACGAGCAAGGTCAGCCGGGTCGCCGCGGAATCGGCGGTCAAGGGGTTTTTGACCGACTATTACTGCACCTCGGAATCCTGGTCGGTGCGGACCTCGGCGCAGCGTGTGCTGGAGGCGACCAATTCCTGGCTGCATTCGCAGACGCGCAGCCAGTATGCCTATGACAAGGACCGCGGTTACGTCTGTACGCTCTCCGCCATGGTCATCAAGTCGACCACGGCGCATCTCTTTCACATCGGCGATTCCCGCATCTATCGTCTCTCCGGCAACACGCTGGAGCAACTGACCAACGACCACCGCATCGTCATTTCCTCGCAGCAGAGCTATCTCGGCCGGGCGCTCGGCGTAAATCCGCAAATCGAGATCGACTACCAGATGCTGCGGGTCGAGCCGGGCGATGTCTTTGTGCTCGTGACCGACGGCATCTACGAGCATCTTAGCGCCCGTCGCATTGCAAAGGCGGTGAACGAAGGCGGCGCCGATCTCGATGCGGCCGCGAAGGGGATTGTCGACCAGGCATTTGAAGCTGGCAGCAAGGACAATCTCACCGTCCAGATCGTCCGCGTCGATGAGGTGCCCGACGGCGCCGCCAGCGAAGTGTTCGCCCAGCCGCATGAACTGCCGCTGCCTCCGCTTCTGGAGGCGCGCACCGTGTTCGACGGCTACCGAATCGTCCGCGAGTTGCACGGCTCCAGCCGCAGCCACATCTACCTTGCCGTCGATATCGAAACCGACGCGGTCGTCACCATCAAGATCCCGTCGATCGATTTGCGCGACGATCCCGCCTACCTGAAGCGGTTCATGATGGAGGAGTGGGTGGCGCGGCGGATCGACAGCCCGCACGTGCTGAAGCCCTGCCTGCTGCAGCGCAAGCGCAACTTCCTCTATGTCGCGACCGAGTACATCGACGGGCAAACGCTGACGCAATGGATGATCGACAATCCGAAACCGAGCCTGGAGACCGTGCGCGGCATCGTCGAGCAGATCGCCAAGGGCTTGCGCGCCTTCCATCGCAAGGAGATGCTGCACCAGGACGTCAGGCCCGACAACATCATGATCGATGCGACGGGTACCGTGAAGATCATCGATTTCGGTTCGACGAAAATCACGGGCGTCGTGGAGGCCGAACCGTCAGGCATCCGCAATGACATTCTCGGTACCCAGCAATATACCGCCCCCGAATATTTCCTCGGCGAGCCGGCAACGATGCGTTCGGACCTGTTTTCGCTCGGCGTCATCACCTACCAGATGCTGACCGGAAAACTGCCCTACGGCGCGCAGATCGCAAAGGCGCGGACCAGGTCGCAATTCAACAAGCTGGTCTACCGCCCGGTGTCGCATGGCGACCGCGAGTTGCCGCAATGGATCGACGGCACGCTCGAGAAGGCCGTGCACCCCAATCCCTACAAGCGCTATGACAGTTTTTCAGAGTTCCTGTTCGACCTGCGTCATCCCAATGCCAATTACGTCAGCGGCTCTTCGACGCCGCTGATCGAGCGCAATCCGCTGCTGTTCTGGAAAAGCACGACGGTCGTGCTGGCGCTCGCCGTAATCGTGCTGCTCGCCATGCAGCACGGGGTGAACCGGTAGTGCTGTCATGCCCCGCTTCAGGCGGGGCATCCAGTACTCCGTGTCATCGGTTTCCTTTCACAACGCCGGCCGCGGGGTACTGGATCGCCCGATTCAAGTCGGGCGATGACGACCGGGCTAGTTCGTCGTCCCCGCCGGAATCGGATCGAGGCCGCTCTTGACGATCTCGGGGCGCGCGGCGGGCGAGGCGAGGAACTTGATCAGCGCTTTGCCGGCCTCGGGTTCTTTCGAGACGGTGGCGATCCCTGCGGAAAACACCGTGATCTTCTGCAATTCGTCCGGCAGCGGGCCGACGATCTCGATGCCTTCCACCGGCTTCAATTCGCTGATCTGTTGGAAGCCGATCTCGGCGTCGCCGCGCGCGACGATCTCGCCGACCGGCGTTGCCGGAATCTTCCTCGCTTTGTCCTTCATGGCTTCCGTAATGCCGAGCTTTCCGAACATCTCGGTCGAGACATAGACGCCGCTGGCGCTGTCGGAATAGGCGACCGTCTTCACCGCCAGCAGCGCGCGCTTGAGCGCGTCGGCAGTGCTGATATCAGGCTTCGGCATGCCCGACTTGACGGCAACCCCGATCGGCGACTTGACGAGATCAACGCTGGTGCCGGCAGTCACTTTGCCTTTCTTGGCGAGATCGTCGAGCGCATAACCGACCATGATCAGGACGTCCGCCGGTTCGCCGCGCTCCAGCCGTACCGGGATAGCATTCGTGGTCGTGCCCATCGACGGCCCGTAAGCGGTCAGCACCTTGTGGCCTGTCGCACGCTCGAATTCCGGAACCAGCGCCTTGTAGGCGGCCGACAATCCGCCCGAGATCATCACCCGCACCTCGGCGGCTGTGGCTGTGACGGTCAGCAGGAACGCACTGAGAGTGGCGAGCGCGAGGGTGCGAAGTGTTTTTGAAAGCCGCATCATGAATTCCTCCTGGGACGACTCTTGAGCGGTCGACCTTGGGAAATGCTAGCGCGCAAGAGGGAGGACGGCTAGACCCGCCACTCCGTCATTGCGAGCGAACGGGTCGCGCGAATGCGCGCCCGATGACAGGCTCCGCGAAGCAATCCATCTCTCGGCGCACGAGGAGCCAATGGATTGCTTCGTCGCTTTGCTCCTCGCAATGACGTGGAGAGGGCGGTGCGCCAGCCCTCACGAATTCACATGCACGAAATCCCGCAGCAGCGGATAGATCTCGTTGTTCCAGCGCTTGCCGGAGAACACGCCGTAATGGCCGACGCCGGCCTGCATGTGGTGCACCTTGCGATAGGCGCGCACGCCGGTGCAGAGGTCCTGCGCCGCCAGCGTCTGGCCGATCGAACAGATATCGTCCTTTTCGCCCTCGACCGTCATCAGGCCCATGCGCCGGATCGCGGCCGGGTCGACCTTCCGGCCGCGATGCTTCAGTTTGCCCTGCGGCAACAGATGCTCCTGAAACACGTCGCGCACGGTCTCGATATAGAATTCAGCAGGCAGATCCATCACCGCAAAATATTCGTCGTAGAAGGTCTTGATGATCGCGGCCTTTTCCTTCTCACCCTTGGCGAGATGATTGGCGAGGTCGATGTGCTGCTTGATGTGGCGTTCCAGATTCATCGACACGAAGGCGGTGAGCTGCACAAAACCGGGATAGACTTTTCGGAACGCGCCCTTGCACTGCACCGGCACGTAATTGATCAGGTTTTTCTCAAACCAGTTGATCGGCTTGCTCCTGGCGAATTCATTGACCTTGGTCGGCTGGATCCGGGTGTCGATCGGCCCGGCCATCAGGGTCAGCGTCGCCGGGCGGGCCGGGTGATTATCCTCCGACATCACGGCAGCCGCGGCCAGCGCCGAGACCGACGGCTGGCAGATCGCCACCATGTGCGCACGCGGACCGATCTTGTCCAGGAAGGTGATCAGGTGATCGGTGTAATCCTCCAGCCCAAACCGGCCGGCATGAAGCGGAATGTCGCGCGGATTGTGCCAGTCGGTGATGTAGACGTCGTGGTCCTGCAGCAACGTCTTCACGGTACCGCGCAATAGCGTCGCGAAATGGCCGGACATCGGCGCCACCAGCAACAGCCGCGGCTGCTCCGGCGCGTTCTCCTTCTTGAAATGCAGGAGCGAACCGAACGGGGTGGCGAAGGTGACTTCCTCGGTTACCTCCAGCTCCCGATTGCCGACCAGTACCCTGTCGATGCCATAGGCTGGCCGGTGATAGGTGAGGGAGGAGCGCGAGATCAGTTCGAGCGAAGCGGCCAGCCGGCCGAATAATTTGTCGGAGACGCCCTGCGGCACCAGGTTGAGATATCTGAGCGCCGCTGCCGCCCCGGTCCGCCATGGCGACGTCAGGTCCATGTGGTTCTGATAGGCCTGGTACATCATTGACATCATTCACATCAGCCCCTGTCCCGTGAGGCCATGCAATATCGACGCCACAGCGGGCCCGGCCGCCTCTAAAACTGGCACGTGGTTTGCTGCGCAAATGCCCAGCGCACAGGCATTGGGCGGCGCCGCGGTCGGCCGCCCTTGCCCGGCAAGGCGTTTTGGGGTTCGAGGGAAGGCCATATGGCGAAGACCACACTGACCATCTCCAGCAAGAATTACTCGTCCTGGTCGCTGCGCGGCTGGCTGCTGGCGAAGTTCTCAGGGCTTGAGTTCGAGGAGGTCATCACCGCTCCCGACGATGCCTCGGCGCGGGCTGAAATCCTGCTGCTGTCGTCCTCGATCCTGGTGCCGTGCCTGCGCCATGAGGGCGCCACCATCTGGGATACGCTGGCGATCGCGGAATATCTCAACGAGGCCATGCCGGACGCCGGCCTGCTGCCGTCCGACCGGATCCGGCGCGCCCATTGCCGCTCGATCTGCGGTGAGATCCATTCGGGCTTCACCACGCTGCGCGCCTCGCTGCCGGTCAACCTGAAGGGCCATTTCCCGGGCTTCAAGATCTGGTCGCGCGCGCAGGCCGATATCGACCGGGTCTGCACCATCTGGCGCGAATGCCTTGCGGAATCAGGCGGGCCGTTCCTGTTCGGCGAGCGCACCATGGCGGACGCCATGTACGCGCCCGTTGTGACCCGTTTCATGACCTATGACGTCAAGCTCGAGCCCACCCTCGCGGCCTACGCCAAGACGATCATGGCGATGCCAGAGATGCAGGAATGGATCGAGGCCGCCAAGGCCGAGCCGGCCGATATCGAGGAGCTCGAGGTCGAATATTAGGCAAGCCCGGTGAGCCTTGCCCGCTTTGATGGCGGCGCAGGGCCCGGTCATTCGCCATTTTTGCAAGCTGCTGAAACCGGATTTCTGCCTCCGGCCAAGCGGTTCACTGCACGGATGCCGGCCAAATCGCTGCATCGCAACGCGACTGGCGTGGATTTCGCATAGCAGCATGCAGCCGTGAACGCGACGATGCGACGCTGCCGAAAATTTGGACGCTCTTCGCCTGTCGCGGTCCCGCCAACGCGAACCGTGGAGGCTTCGATGAACAAGCAGGCCGTCGTCAGCAAATTCTCTCACGTCAAACCCGGCGATACCGAGTTCAAGGGCGGAGGTCTGCGCGACTTCTTCCTTTATCGCGATCTCGGCATCGCCGATGCCACCGGCGGGCAGGTGATTTGCCACCTGGTCAAGGCCAACCCCGACTTGCCGCCGGAAGAGGGTACCGGCTGGCACAAGCACGAATGCGAATTCCAGATCGTGATCATGACCAAGGGCTGGGCGCGCTTCATGTATGAGGACAAGTCAACCCTGGTGCAGGCGGGCGATGTCGTGCACCCGGGCATCACGCATTACCTGTACGATTACTCGGAGGACATGGAGTACCTCGAGATCGTCAGCCCCGCCGACTTCAAGACCATCGACGTGCCGCCTGCCGTCGACAAGGTGCCGCCGCCCACGCCGTGGAGGTGACCGCATGTCATCCGCCGAGGAATTAACCTTTGTCGTCGGCCGTTGGCTGCGGCCGATTGCTGTGGTCCTTTATGTGGTGCGCCGGCTCGGATGGCGCCCGACATCTAGCCGTGAACAGGAGCGTACGGCGCTAAATCAGTGATTCGGGCGCGGTTCGTTCCATCGCTGTTCCGAACCTTAAAGTCCCGCGCGCGTCCGTCGCATTTTGACGCAATCTGCGACGGGTCAGGGCCTATCCGCGGCGTTTTCAGATCTCGGCCGCGGCAGTCGCCAACCGACCACGGTTGCCTCGACCATGCCGCCGGTCCTGTCATTGCGCCATTGACCGTCGATCCATCGGCAGGCGAACGGCAGTTGATAGGTTCCGCTGTGATCCTCGCAAAGAACTTCCACCGGCAGGTTCGGCGGCGGGTCCCCGTTGCCGTCGAACTGCGCCAGTCGTTTTTCACGCGTTGCCATACAATCAATCTCCACTGCCGCAGCCGGCAAACACACCGGTTTGAGGTGCGGCGAAATCCATCCACTGTTAACGGGATGAAGCACAACGCCTGAATGAGGTATCAGTATGGTATCTCTGGGGACAGGGCCCTCCTTCACGCAAATTGCCGTGATAGACGTTCCCCTGCGTGGATGCTTTTGGAACGAGGATTTGGATGATTGCTCCGACGCCCAAGATCACGATCGTCGCCATCGCGCTGCTGATGGCTTTGTTGCCGGAAAGCGTCCACGCGCAGGACGTTCCCGGCATCGAGATCTGCACCGTCGAAAAAACCATGGAGCGGCGCACCTCATGCCTGCAGAGCAATGTCGACTTCCTGCAGAAGACGATTACAAAACTCACCACCGATCATCAGCAGAAGATTGATGCCAGCAACCGGCAGATCGAGGCGCTGAAGAACGCGGTCATTGGCTTGCAGAAGCTGGTCGGCGAGTTGCAGGCGGCGCAGAACAAGGCGGCCGAGGATGCGAAGAAGACCGCTGCGCCCACCGCGAAGGATGCGGTGACGCCGAAAGACGGCGCGAGGTAGTTCTACTGCGTCAGAGCACCTACAAACCCCTCATCCTGAGGAGCCCGCAGAGCGGGCGTCTCCAAGGATGTAGGCCACAGATGGGGCCTCATGGTTCGAGACGCGCTTCGCGCTCCTCACCATGAGGGGCTTATGACGTAGTAGAGGTAGCTGCCGTTACGCCACGCGGTATTGCTCCATGACGGCCTTGTCCGGTTCGTAACCGAGACCCGGCCCCTGCGGCACCTCCACATCGCCATTGGCATCGACATCGATGCGGCCGCGCCACAAGCAGGCGGCGCGCTTCATGGAGAACACTTCGACAAAGCTCGCGTCGTCGCGCAGCGACATCAAGTGCAGCGTCGCCAGGAAGCCCGGCCCGAAATACGGCGAATGCGGCGCAAGCCTGACGCCGAATTCGTCGGCCAAGGCAGCTACCTTCAGATATTCGGTGATGCCGCCGACCTTGATGACGGAAGGTTGCGCATGGCTTACCGCGCCCGCCTTCATCATCTGCCTGAACTGATGAACCGTGCAGGCGTTCTCTCCAGCCGCAACGTTGAGCGAGCCCTTGCTTCGCACGTCGGCTAGCGTTGCAAAATCTTCCGGCGGCCAGACCGGCTCTTCAAGGAACATCGGCGCGGCGTCGCGGCAGGAATGCGCGAAGGCGATCGCCTCCCCGCCATTCAGCGGACAATTCAGGTCGACCATCAGCGGAATGCCGGCGCCGATCGCCTGCCGTGCGGCAAATACCGCAGGTGTGGTGGTCTCATGCAATTTGATCGCCTTGTAGCCCTGCCGCAGCGCGGTCTCGCATTCGCTTGCGATCAGCTCCGGCTTTCCGATCCGCAGCAGGCTCGCATAGGCGGGAATCCGAGTGCGCCTGGCTTCGCCGATCAGGCGGTGCAACGGCACGCCGTTCGCTTTGGCCGCAAGGTCCCACAAGGCGATATCGAGCGCCGATATCGCGAACATCGTAATGCCATAACGGCCGAACAGATGCAGGTTGCGCTGGATCTGTTCCATGAAGGCGGGAATACCGGCCGCATCGGGAACCTCGAGGCCCTGCGCCTGCGGCGCAATCATTTCCTCGATGGCGGCGGTGCTGGTTCGCGGGCAGACATAGGCGAAGGCATCGCCCCAGCCGGTAATCCCGGCGTCGGTCGAAACTTCCACCATGACGATTTCCAGCGCCGAGATGGCGGACGCGCCTTGCTTGAAGCTCGCGACGCCAGCGTCATAGGGAATACGGATATGGTGCGCCCGGACATTGGTGATCAGCATGGTACCCTCCGAAAGCGTTCCCTACCTTGTCAGTGGCACGATCGAAGAGCAAGGACTGTCAAATCAAGCGCGGCGCAATCGCCGATAATACGAACGCTTCGCATGAAAGCTGTGAGCCATGAATCCAGCCCAGAAAGCGCTCTGGTACATCGAAAGCCATCTCGCCGACCCGTTGACGCTCGATGAGATCGCTAACATTGCCGGCGTCTCGCGTTTTCATCTGGTGCGGGCGTTTGCCGCCGCGACCGGCGTTTCGGTCATGCGTTATGTGCGCGCCCGCAGGCTGACCAAGGCGGCGCAGGCACTCGCCGCCGGCGCGCCCGACATTCTCAGCCTCGCGCTGGATTCGGATTACAGCTCTCACGAAGCTTTCACCCGCGCGTTCCGCGACCATTTCGGCGTAACGCCCGAAGCGGTCCGCGCCACAACGTGCCTCGATCATCTCAAGCTTCAGGAGCCCATCATGATGGATTCAACCCTGCTCGATACTCTCAAGCCGCCGCGTTTCGAAACTTCCAAGCCCTTGCTGATCGCCGGCATCAGCGAACGCTGCACGCATGAGAACGGCGGCGCCGGCATTCCGAACCAGTGGCAGAAGTTTCACCAGACAGTCGACGCCATCCCGAATAGGGTCGGCAAGGTAGCCTATGGCGTCTGCTGCAATGGCGACGATTCCGGCTTCGATTACATTGCCGGCGTCGAGGTGGCCGACTTCTCCGACCTGCCGCGCGAGTTCGCCCGCGTGCGGATTCCGGAGCAGAAGTATGCGGTGTTCACCCACTCAGAGCACATCTCGACCATTCGCCGCACCGTCAACACGATCTGGAATCACTGGCTGCCGGCATCGGGCATGAAGGCGGCAGATGCGCCGAGCTTCGAGCGCTACGACGAGAATTTCGATCCCGCCACCGGCAATGGCGGGCTGGAGATCTGGATTCCGGTCAAGGAGTAGCGTCTCCGCAATGCTGCCCTGCGCCGCTTCATTGCCGGTGATTGCTTGGCAAGCCAAACCGACTTTGCCATAACAGCCGCAACGAATTATTGCGCGTGCGGGGCCGAGCCAAAAATCCGCCTGCAGCCAAAAGCAAGCCGGGAGGATTCATGGCCGATATCCGCGTTCTCGCCACCGATCTGGAGTTTCCGGAAGGCCCGGTCGTCATGCCGGACGGATCGGTGGTGCTGGTCGAAATCCGCGGCAAGCGGCTGACGCGGGTTTATCCTGACGGGCGCAAGGAGGTCGTCGCGCAAATTCCCGGTGGCCCCAATGGCGCCGCGCTCGGCCCCGACGGCAAGATGTACCTCTGCAACAACGGCGGCTTTAGCTGGATTCCGACCGGCAAGATGATCATGCCGGGGCCGCAGCCCGATGATTATCAGGGCGGCTCGATCCAGCGCGTGGATCTGCAGAGCGGCAAGGTCGAGACCGTCGTCACCAAATGCGGCGAGCACGCACTGCGGGGGCCCAACGACCTCGTGTTCGACAAGCACGGCGGCCTCTGGTTCTCCGATCTCGGCAAGCGCCGCGCCCGCGAGATGGATGTCGGCGGGTTCTATTATCTCAAGCCGGGCATGACGGAGATCGTCGAGGTCGTGCACGGCGTGCTGCCCGCCAACGGCATCGGCCTATCGCCGGACGAGAAGACCGTGTACATCGCGGAGACGCCGACCGCGCGGCTGTGGGCCTATGAGGTCTCCGAGCCCGGCACCATCAAGCCGCGCGACGTGATCTATCGCGGCGAGCGCGGCAAGCCGATCGCAGGGCTGGGCGGCTACCAGATGTTCGACTCGATGGCGGTGGAGGCCAACGGCAATGTCTGCGTGGCGACGCTGGTGTCGGGCTGCATCTCGGTGATCGCGCCCGACGGCACGCTGGTCGAGCAGGTGCCGACGGGCGACCGCGTCACCACCAATATCGCATTCGGCGGGCCGGAATTGAAGACGGCGTACATCACGCTGTCGGGCAAAGGCGAATTGATTGCGATGGACTGGGCGCGGCCGGGACTGGCGCTGAACTTTTTGAACAAGTGACGATTGCGCGATAGCGCAATCGTCATTCCGGGGCGATGCGAAGCATCGAACCCGGAATCTCGAGATTCCGGGTCTGGTGCTAGCGCACCATCCCGGAATGACGAAGTGATCCCTCATGGTGAGGAGCGCGAAGCGCGTCTCGAACCATGAGGCCACAGACGGAGCCTTCATCCTTCGAGACGCCGCTTTGCGGCTCCTCAGGATGAGGAGAGGGAGTATTTGAAATGACCTTTCTTGAACCGGTTGCCCTTAGCGGCGAGCACGCGCGGCTGGAGCCGTTGTCGCATGATCACATCGATGGCCTGGTGGAAGCGGTGAGGGACGGCGAGCTGTGGAAGCTCTGGTACACCTTCATTCCGACCGCCGAAAACATGAAAACGGAAATCGATCGCCGGCTCGGCCTGTTTGCGGCGGGATCGATGCTGCCGTTCACGGTCTATGACGCCGCGGGCAAGATCGCGGGCATGACGACCTACATGAACGTCGATGCCGCCAACCGCCGCGTCGAGATCGGCTCGACCTGGTACGCCAAGCGCGTGCAGCGCAGCGCGCTCAATACGCAGTGCAAATTGCTGCTGCTGACGCACGCGTTCGAGAAGTTGAATTGCATTGCAGTGGAGTTCCGCACCCATTTCTTCAATCACCAGAGCCGGCGCGGCATCGAGCGGCTGGGCGCCAAGCTGGACGGCATCCTGCGCAGCCATCAGATCGCGCCGAACGGGACATTGCGCGACACGGTGGTTTACAGCATCATTGCCAGCGAATGGCCGACGGTGAAGGCGCATCTCACCTATCAACTCAACGATAAGCCGCGGTAACAAGCCGCGCCAGAAAAGAGACGATGGAAACGTTCGATTATGTGATTATCGGCGCGGGCTCCGCAGGCAGCGTGCTCGCCAACCGGCTCAGCGAAGATTCTTCCAGCCGCGTCTGCGTGCTCGAAGCGGGTGGCAAGGACTGGCATCCCTACATCCATCTGCCCGCCGGCTTCATCAAGACGTTCCACATGAAGAGCGTCAACTGGGCCTACAGCCAAGAGCCGGGGCCGTGGACCGGCGGGCGCAGCATCTACGCGCCGCGCGGCAAGACGCTGGGCGGATCATCCTCGATCAACGGCCATATCTACAACCGCGGCCAGCGCCAGGATTTCGACACCTGGGCGCAGCTTGGCAATCGCGGCTGGGGCTATCCGGACATACTGCCGTATTTCAAGCGGCTGGAGCGGCGGGTCGGCGAGGGCGACGAGACCTATCGCGGCCGTGACGGCAGTCTCATCGTCACCACGATGGATTGGCAGGATCCGCTGTGCGAGGCGTTCATGGAAGGCGCCGTCAGCCTCGGCATCCCCAAAAATCCCGATTACAACGGCGCGATCCAGGAGGGCGTCTCCTACTGCCAGCGCACCATCCAGAACGGCCTGCGCATGAGCGCCGCGAAGGCGTTCCTGCATCCGGCGCGGAAGCGGGGCAATGTGGATGTGCGGACGCACGCCCATGTCACCAACCTCATTTTCGAGGGCAAGCGCGCGGTCGGCGTGCGTTATCTCCGGGGCGGCAAGGGCGGCACGCCCGTCGAGGTGCGCGCCAACAAGGAAGTCATTCTTTCCGGCGGCGCCTATAACTCGCCGCAGGTGCTGCAATTGTCCGGCGTCGGCTCGCCCGAACTGCTGCAGTCGCACGGCATCGAGGTCCGTCACGCGCTGCCCGGCGTCGGCGAAGGCCTGCAGGATCATTACGCGCCGCGCTCGGTCGCACGCGTCAAGAACATCAAGACCATCAATGAACTCAGGCGCGGCCTGAGCCTGTGGGTCGAGGCGCTGAAATGGGCGACGACGCGGCGCGGGTTGCTGTCGCTGTCGCCGACCATGGTCTATTGCTTCTGGCACTCCGGCGAGACCACCGAAAGCTCCGACCTGCAGCTCACCTTTACACCGGCGAGCTACAAGGAGGGCGTGCAGGGCCAGCTCGAGGACGAGCCCGGCATGACGGTTGCCTCATGGCAGCAGCGCCCGGAGAGCCGCGGCTATGTCCGCATCCGCTCCGCCGATCCGTTCGCGCCACCGATCATCCAGACCAATTATCTGGTGGAAGAGATCGACCGCCGCGTCGTCGTCGCCGGCATGAAACTGGCGCGCCGGTTGCTCGCTTCAAAGCCGCTCGCGCCATACTACGCCTATGAGGATTTCCCGGGGCCGAAGGTGCAGAGCGACGACGAATTTTTGGCCGCCGCCACCGAGCGCGGCACCACCACGTTCCATCCCGGCTGCACCTGCCGCATGGGGCCGGCGGATACCAAATGGGCCGTGGTCGACGACCAGTTGCGCGTGCACGGCCTGCAGGGCTTGCGCGTCGTCGACGCCTCGATCATGCCGCGGATGATCTCGGCCAATCTCAACGCCTCGACCTTGATGATCGCCGACAAGGCCTCCGACATGATCCGCGGCAAGACGGCGCTGGAAGCCGTGAGGTTTCCGGTGCAGGTCTAGGCCGTGATGAGATTAGGTACTGGATGTGAGAGTTGAGACGCCTAAGCAGAAGTTAGTCCGGCCAGCCGGCGCAAGGATCAAAAAGAGCCTTACGTTGAGTCCGTATTGGGGCAATCGGAACGGACGCTTCTGGCCAAAGCGGACAGGCCTCGCGTATGGGTCCTCGCTAAAAATCCGATAATGTCATTCGGCGCGCTGATCTCGCTTTTATTGCGCTATGCCCGCCACTGCTTCGATCTCGACACGAAAGCCGTAGTGCAACGTCGGGACGGGGACGACCGCGCGGGCCGGTCGGACGGCGCCGATCCATTCGGAATAGATGCTGTCGAAGACCGGCCAGTCATTGATGTCCGTGACGTAGACGCGAACATGAATGAGCTTGTCGACAGCGCTGTTTGCCGCCTCCAAGGCCGTCGCGAGATTGGCCAATGCTTGACGCACTTGGGTCTGAAAGTCCTTGTCAGCAAGCCTCGCACCGTTGGCGGAGATCGGCAATTGTCCAGACACAAAAACAAAAGCACCAGCTCTCACAGCATGACTGTAGTGCCCACCGGGAGCCGCCATTCCGTGAGGTTCCAGGTAGTCAATGTCACCAGCCATTAAACCTCCGCCATGTTTCAATGCCGTTGTCCGTGGCGGCGTGATATTCGGAGAATTGCGCTCCGGTTGCACAGGCGTGATTCGGGAGTATTCGAAGTCGTGTGCCAATCGGGAAGCGATTTTCAAGAGAGATGAGACGTCCGTTCGTCGCGGCGAGGATCCCATGTTCCTGATTTGCCGCGATCATGACCAAGTCTCCCTTGAGCGGGTGCCCCGCTAAGTCGCATGCGATCCCGTATCCGTAATCATGGCGCTGACGAGCAGTGCCGCGGTCTCGGCTCATCGCCATCCATCCGGCATCGACGATGATCCAGCCTTTTTCCGACTGATGGCCGACCACGGTCGTCAGCACAGAAAGCGCAATATCGTCGATCGCGCAGACGCCGACATTCGTCATGAACAGGTCGAAGAACACATACACGCCGCATCGCACTTCCGTAACGCCGTCCAAGGCGCGGGCGGACAGTGCTGTCGGGGTCGATCCGACGCTCACTATCGGGCAGGGAAGGCCGGCAGCGCGAAGCCGTTCGGCCGCGCGTACGCTCAAGGCACGCTCCTGCTCCGCCAAGTGCTCCAAGGCCTCGGGATCGTCGAGTTCATAGGAATTTCCGGCATGAGTCAGCACGCCGCAAAGTGTGGCGCCACCGGTGTGAAGAATGCGACCGATCTCGATGAGACGCTCATCCTCGGGGCCCACACCTGAGCGGTGCCCGTCAGTGTCGACTTCGATCAGGACTTCGAAAGGATCGCGATACGACTGCGCCTCGACGATTGCTTGCGCAGCCTCGACCGAGTCGACCAGAATTTTGAGACGGCAGCCCTGATCACGCAGTCCTTGGGCTCGGCTGAGTCTGTGCGGAGCGATGCAGACCGCGTAGAGAATGTCGTCGTAGCCCGCGGCAAAAAACTCCTCGGCTTCACGCAGGGTCGAGACGGTGATGCCGTTCGCGCCTGCGGCGCGTTGCCTGTCGGCAACAGCGGCACATTTGGTCGTCTTGACGTGGGGACGGAAACTGACGCCCAAGGCGCTCATCCGGTCCTGCATGCGGCCGATGTTACGCTGCGTGCGCGCGACGTCGATGACGGCAGCGGGCGTTTCGATATCCGAGAGAGATGTGGTCATGCTTAGTCCAGATATTCGCCCTTGGCGCGCAGCACTGGTACGTCGTGCTCCAGCCCTTGAGCGATCAGCGCGCTGACGGCGCCGGGCTCGAGATCCGCTCCCCGTGGCAGTTCGACACCAACCGCCGTCATTTGCCGCGTCACATCCGGGTCGGCGAGTGCTGCGCGCAAGGCGTCATTTAATTTCTGACGCACCGGCGCGGGCGTTCCTTTCCGCACGAAGATCGCGTTCCAGGAGCGGAGGTTCACGCCCGGATAGCCGGCCGTTGCTGCAGTGGACACTTGAGGCGCCTGCTGCAGGGGCTGATCACTCAGCGCTGCGATTGCCTTGACCGTTCCGCCGAGCACTTGAGGCAGCGCGGTGGTGGTCTGGTCGCACAGGAAATCCACGTGACCACCCATGAGATCGTTCATCGCTGGGGCAACGCCGCGATATGGAACATGGGTGATGTTCAGTTTCAGGTTCGACAGCAGCAGAACGCAGGCATAATGCGAAATAGATCCGACGCCGGCGCTGCCGTAGGTGAGTTTCTCGCGGTTGGCACGGGCATAGGTGACGAAGTCCTGTAGATTGGACGCCGGCAAGCCCAACTTCGCGACAAGAAGCGTTGAGGCCATCCCAGCGAGGCCCACAGGCTCGAAGTCGGCGACTGGGTCGTAAGGGAGGCGCTTGAAGAACGCGACATTCGCGACATGTGTGCCGATGGTGCCAAAGCCGAGCGAGTATCCATCCGCGGGCGCCTTTAGCAACTTGGTCAGGCCGATGGTGCCGCTAGCGCCGCCGATATTTTCCACGACGACGGATTGCTTCAAGTGGGCAGCCATAGCCTGAGCCACTGCCCGGCCAAGCGCATCGCTCGGGCCACCGGCGGGAAACGGAACGATCAGCGTCAATTGCTTTTCGGGAAACCCCTGAGCCGTTGCCGCAGAGATGTTCAATCCGACCGCGAACAAGGCCGCCAACGTGCGAGATATCATGAAAAGTCCTCCAGCCACAGAATGAGGTCATCGAGGTTCGCGGATTCTCTCTCGGCCACCGGTGCGCCATCGGGACGCGCCAAGCCCACGCGATTGTGCCAATAGGTTCGCAGCCCGACGGCTGACGTGCCGATGAGGTCGTAGCCGGACCCTGCGACAAACGCTGCGTCCGCGGCCGACACGCCCAGCATGTCCAAGGCCAGACGATAGGGGCGGGTGTCGGGCTTATAGAAGCCGGCCTCCTCCGCGGTGATCACGACATCCCATTGCGCGCGGAGGCGGGCGGCGGCCATTCGTCCAAGGCGCGTCGAGCAATTGGTGACGACTGCCAGGCGCGTTCGTCCGGCCAACCGGTCGAGCGCAGCCTGCGCGCCGCTCCAGACGGGGAGGGACTGCCAATTTGCTTCGAGGGCGTCTGCCACCGACGGAGCGAGACCGGTCGTGCTCGCAGCCTGGCGGACCAGATCCTCGTACGGGACATAACTCCCGCGACCATATGTCAGGCGGAGATACTCGGCCCTCCAGGTTCGGCCCGATGCTTCGGATCCGGCGGAGGCATTCCAGACGCTCCAGGAATCGAGGAGCGCGGTGAGAAGGTCGAAAAGAACGGCGCGTGGCATGGTCATGCCAAACCTCTATCATCCCGGTGATCAGTTGTGTTTAAGTAGGATTACCTCTTCCCTTCAGGAAAATTGAATGATCGCGCTTGAGGATTTGCGGTTTGTGGTGGCCCTGAGCCGAACCGGCTCGCTAAGCGCGGCGGCGAGGGCGCTCGATGTCACGCCGCCGGCTCTTTCCATGCGATTGAAAAAGCTGGAGGCTGTTCTCGGGGTCAACCTTGTCGTTCGCAACTCCCGGGGGCTGCGCTTCACGCCGGAAGGCGAACAACTTGTCCATGAAGCCCAGTCGCTGTTGGCGCGTGTCGATGGGTTGGCGGACAATCTCAGCGGTGGCGGATTTGCCGGCCCCCTGCGGGTTGTCGCGCCGTTTGGCTTCGGCAGGATCCATGTCGCGCCCGTCATGGCGGCATTCATTCGCGACTACCCGCAAGTGCGCGCGACGTTGGATCTTTCCGAAGCGCCCTGGAACAGCAATGTTGAGGCTGACGTCGTCATCCATATTGGAACAGTCCGGGACTCCTCGTGGGTTGCTCATCTTCTTGCCCGCAACGCGCGCTGGGTATGCGCCAGTCCCAGCTATCTTCGACGACGCGGAACGCCGTCACACCCTCGAGAGCTGGCGCAGCATGCCTGTCTCTCCGTTCGCGAAAACGAAGAGGACGTGACGCTGTGGCGCTACAAAAATAGCCACACATCATCCCGGCGATCAGAGGCGCTTCGAATAAGTCCGGCACTCACGAGCAACAATGGCGAGGTTGTTCGCGAGTGGGCCGTCGCGGGGTTGGGCGTCGCACTCAGGTCCGAATGGGACGTAGCACCATCCGTCAAACGTGGCGAACTGCGTCGGCTGTTTGTTGAATATGAGTTCGAAGGCGCCGACATTCTGGCTTTGGTGCCAACGCGTCGCGGGGTCTCGGCTCGTGTTTCGCATTTTGTTGAAAGCCTGAAAACCCGCTTTCAACCGAAGCCGCCTTGGCGAAGTGTTTGACAGCGTGACCATCCGCTACTCGGACTGCGCTCGAAGCCGCCTCGTTAACGGCAGCTCGGTCCGAGCGAGTTGAATTTTGCGACGGTGAGAGGCCATGGCTAGAGCACGGGAAAACGTCCGTTGTTGGCGCATAGTAGCGAAGTGAGAATACACGCCGAGCTGCTCCTTGCGTTTTGGATCTCGATAGGTTTTAAGCCCGGTGACTTCATAACCACAGGTATGAACGAGAAGCGAACTGCGTGGCTTTGCCGCGTTTTAAGCAGAGTGCCCCCCGGTAGCTCATGCGCTTTAGCCTGTTCTGAGCCTCCACAAAGGAATCCATTATGGCCAAGATGACCAAGAATCAGTTGATTGATGCAATTGCAGAGGGAACGCAGGTTTCCAAAGGAGACGTAAAGGCCGTCATCGAGCAGATGGCGACTGTGGGCTATAAGGAATTGAATGAATCCGGCGAGTTCGTCATTCCTGGCTTCGTCAAAATGTCGGTCGTGAACAAGCCTGCTACTGAAGCCCGCAGCGGTGTGAATCCTTTCACGAAAGAGCCTATGGAGTTCGCGGCCAAGCCAGCCAGCAAGTCGGTCAAGGCGTCACCCCTGAAGGTTGCTAAAGACGCGGTTTGAACCGGGCGGATCGGTTGGGGCGTGTTCGTTCGCCGGAACTGTGGGCAACTCCATCACACCCTGGACAGGCACCTCCACCCGCACACTATGCGCTCCGAGACGGAATCTCTGGAAGGCCTAGGGGCGCGCAGTCTCGCAAAGGCCATGTGGAATGACGGCCAGCCCGGGACCGAGCTCAATTTCAAATTCTATCGTCAGGCAACGAACAAGATCGCCGGCATCTCGGACGAAGCGGCGGCGTTCCTCGACGAATTCTTCTAGGGGCGTGGACTCATAGAGGCGTAGGTTTCCGCGTCTGACGGAGAAGCGGAAATCTTGCGATCAGTTAGAGGATTACCGCTCGTGACCCAAAGCCGACCTCATCGCCGTTCGGGCTATGTCGGCGAGTGACTCTCAAAGCAAACGGATTGAGAACGTCAGTCGGCGGCCTCACCGTCGGATCATCCAGCATCTCTATAGCGACCCGATTCACAATAACTGCCTCAACGTTTAAGAAACAAGCGACGGATCGCTTGGCAGAATATGGCAACCACAATAGCGGAGGTCCCATATATTGTACCGGTGCGAATATCGCCGCTTCGACCCCCCGTACCAATCATTGGCCCATTAAAGAAGTCCTTAAAGTCCTCTGGGGTGGGCGCCAAGATCAATACGATGACAAATGAGAAGACGGCTACAATCGAGCAAGCGAGCGTAGTCAAGATTAGAAAAATGCTCAGTAGGCCTTTAACGGGCGCTGTTCCTAGTAGAGGTTCCCGCTCATTAGACTCTGACATTGTTCGGCTACCTCCATTCGGAAAACTTGAGCGTACCGCAACGTCCGCGTTTGGCCCCTTTGCTGCCGACCGCCCCCGCTCAAAGCCTCAACCAAAGGTAACAGAGATATCTAATGATAGTCTAAGCCCGAACCTACAAATGCTAAACCGTCAGGTCGTGGCCCATCTCCGGCATGAGCGATCACGATCGGCAACGTCTGCTCTCGCGGGCAGAACGGAAGTCCGGAGATGGGCTGTAGGTTCAACTAATGACCCCCAGTGGACATGCCGATCCGTCCGATTGGTGTGTGCTTCCCGGTGTAGACCGGACATGGCGAAGCAAACCGCCACCCCCGCTCAACTGACAATAGCCTGAAATTTTCGAACCCAGCCGGCTCCGCTGGCGTTCGAAAATTACTGGCACGCAACAAATCCCGCACCTCGTGAACATAAAACATTGACGCGCCGAATTTTCTCTGCGTTTAGATCGTGACATTCGTCGCGGGTGAAATTGCCTGCACTCTTGAGGACCGCAATGCGTAACGCGCGCACACACATCGCAGAGACTGCCGCCCGCGTCCGGCCGCTTATTCGGCTGGCCGATTGGTCGTGCATGTCCGTGATGACGTGGGGCCCGAACTTTCAGCTCGAAGCGGGGCTGATCCGCAAAGCAAGAGTGTAACTCTCGGCGCAGGGCCGCTCCCTCCGCCGAACCGGCAGGAGGGCAAGATGAACGCCCGCAACGACGTCAAAAGACCATCCAATCAGAGCTTGGGCGCGAGGCCTGTGCTGGCAGCGGCTCAACGGCGATTTGCCGCGCGGGTTGATTTTCTCGTGGCTCGCTGGCTCGAGCGCTGCGCCACAAACGCCGAGGCCGCACAACGGTTGTTTAGGACCGATCGGAAGCCCACACGTGAGTTCGGGATGGGCGTGAGCCTTGTCGTTCCATCTCCACGCTGGGATGAGTCCCCATGACGGGGGCAGGCGGTGGGGTGGGGATAGCTTCAAGGTATGGAGAGAGGCTGCCCGCATGGCAGCCTCCGTTACTCTATTGCCGATCACCTCCGGACTTCCGAGTTTGCCAAAAGCCGAACAACGTAGGCCTGTCGTCAATGTCGCCTTGGCATCGCCATCGGATGGATTGGCGCGACAATGGCGTTCGGCTATCGCACCATCGACCCAATAGGGTCGAGGTTCCAACATGTCTCATATCTGCCGCACTGCAGACCTATCCTTTGAGCGTGTCTGATCTGCCGCACTGTCGACGTATTCCGACACTCATGTTCACGGTGGGTCTGAGGGGAACGCGCAGCAGTTTGCTGCCTTGTTTCTTCTAACCTGGAGAAAAAGTACCGTGATGAAAATTGTGATTGTGGCCGGTGCAACGTTTGCCGTGGTGACTGCCGCTGGCGCTGCCGACATTCCGCGCCGACAGCCCGTCTATCAGACGGCCCAAATCGGCAAGATGCCGATTGGCAAGACCCCAATCGGGAAGACCCCAATCGGCAAGACGCCTGTCGCGCCGCCGCGGCCCTATGCGCGGTATTGATTTAAGGTCCCGCGGAATCTGACCGTTATCGTCGACAGTTGAAGAGCTAAGCGTGGCAAATCGGCCGAAGAGGTTGGGAATATGCTTGCTTGCGGGATTCACGCTCGCTGTCTTGCTCCAGTGCGAAATCCAATCAGCTTCGGCACGCGAGATTGACGCTCGCGCTCGCTCGGAACGTTTCACTCCCCAGAATCGGGAGGTCCACAAGCGCGCCGCCGCTGCGAACGCGCTTGTCTCCAGTGAGGCGGCGTCCGTTGAATCCAAACCGGCGCCACAGTCGACTCGAAAGCCGAGATCGGGATCAGCAAAGGGCCCGTACTACGTTGATTTCAGAGCCAGGACGGCGGCGAGCTGGGGACACGCTTTCGTCTGGTTTGGGAAGACAAGCGAGCGAGCAGTTGAAGTCGCAGGCCTTACCCCTGCGGGAGACAACGCAGCTTATGTACTTGGTCATTTGATGTGGGTGCCGTCCGAGACCACGGCAAGCTATGGCGATCTTGATCCGCAGTACTTGACCGCTAGTTACCGAGTTTACTTGAATGAGCCGGACGCAAAAAAGGTTTTCGCACACATCAAGAAATTACAGGCCAGTTCACCGGTCTGGAACGCCGAAACAACCAATTGCACGGCGTTCATCGGTGACATCGCGGATTTCATGGGATTGAAAGTTCCTCACCGCTGGCAGCGCCCTGAGGAGTACGTCAACAATCTCAAGGCGATGAATAACGGGCGCCAGATAATCCGCCTGTCCGAGCGCTAAACTAGACAGCCTCAGCCCGGTACAGCGTATCGATCGTCACGACGCCGATCGCGCGCGACACGCACGGGCAGATCTTGCGGTTGTCCTGCTTCTGCTGATCGCTGAAGAACACGTCGCGATGGTCGATCTCGCCCTCGATCGCCACGACATCCACGGCGCAGACGCCGCACTCACCACGCTGGCAGTCCGATATCACCTCAAAACCGGCGCCGTTCAACGCATCCAGCATCGAGCTGTTCTGCGGCACGATCAATTCGGTGTTGGTATCCTTCAGCCGCACGCGGAATTCCGCTGTCGGCTTCAACCCGCTAGAGCCGAAAGTCTCGTAGCGAAGATCGGCGGGCGCGCGGCCTAAGTCATTCCAGACACGCCGTGCAGCTTCCAGCATCCGCATCGGCCCGCAGATGACGGCGATGGCGTCGTCCGGCAGTGCGCGGAAGGTGGCTTCGAGATCGAGCCGCGCGCCCTCATCGGAGGCGTAGACGTTTAGGCGGTCGCCGAGCAGCGTCGTCAGTTCGTCCAGGAAGGCCGCATCGCCGCGCGATTTCACGGCATAATGCAGCGGCGCGTCGATATTTCTGCGGTGGAGCGCGGCCGCGATGCCGGTCATCGGCGTGATGCCGATGCCGCCGGCGATCAGGCAATAATTCCGCCGCGTCCAATCGACGTCCAGCAGCGAGCTTGGGTTGCAGATTTCGATCCGAGCGCCAGCTCGCAAATTCCACATGCCGCGCGAGCCGCCGCGGCTATCCGGCGCCAGACGCACCGCGATGCGATAAGTGCCGGCGTCATCATTCTCCACCAGCGAATAGGAGCGCCGCGCCGGCTGTCCATCGATCAGCACGGAGACGCCGATATGGCTGCCTGCCGGGTAGGGCGTGATATGACCGCTTTCAGGACGCAGGCGGAACTCGCGGATCGTCGGCGTCACGTCGCTGACAGCTTCGACGGTGCACCAGCTCCATTGCTCGGCAAAACGCATGGGCTACCTCTATTCGACTGGCGATTTCAAAAGAGCGAGCGCGGGCAGCAAATCGAGATGCGTGCGGTTTCGGATCGCGAGCCGCAGGTTGCGCGCGGCAAGCCGTGAATGCTCGCGCATCACGGCCTCGGCCCGCGCGCCCTCGCGGTTCTCGATCGCATCGACCACGACGCGGTGATGATCCTGCCCGATCAGCAGGATCTGGTGCGCTTCCGGAAGCGCCGACTGCGCCATCACGAACGCGCTCGGCGAAGCGAACGGCAGCGCCGAGACGCGGTCGATCTCCCGGATCAGCGGCGCGCTGGCGGACAATTCGTTCAGCAGCGCGTGAAACCGCGCGTTCATCGTCACATAGGCGGAAAAGGCTTCGACCGAAATCGGGTCCTGCCGAACCAGTTGGTCGAGATCGGCAAGGCACTCCTTGAGCGGCTCGAGGCTGCGCGCGCTGACGCCGCGCTCGGCCGCAAAGCGCGCGGCGAGGCCCTCCAGCGTGCCGCGCAGTTCGATCGAATCCAGAATGTCGCGCTCGGTGAAGGCTTTCACCATGAAGCCGCCGGAGGGGATCGCCTGCAGCAGGCCTTCATCCTCCAGCCGCACCAGCGCCAGCCGCACCGGGGTCCGCGACACGCCGGTGATGTCGACCGCCTGCAATTCGCTGATGCGCTCGCCCGGGCGCAGCCGCCCGGACAGGATCATGTCGCGCAGCGCGAGCTGCGCGCGCACGGTCTGCGACACGGAACGTTCGGCGTCGCGCTCGCTCATTTCCTCACTCCGCAGCTTGCATGGTCTGCGGTGCGCTCTCGCGCGCCACCATCCGGTCGATCACGCGCCGCGCCCACATCGCGCCGGCATCGATGTTGAGATTGTAGAACGTGCGGTCCGGATTCTCGTCCATCGCGCGCTGCTGCGCTTCGAGGATGATTTCATCTTCGTGGAAGATGTTCGACACACCTTCGCGAATTTCGGTGGTCAGTTTCTGTTCGGTGGTCCGATAATTGCGGACGAAGGCCCAGAAATAGTGACAGGTGGTCTCGGTCTCTGGCGTCATGGTGTTGAGCACAAAGCCGTTGACGCCCTGCGAGCGGTCGCCTTCCGGCGCGCCGGTGCCGGCGGGCGCCACGCCGACGTCGATGTTGACGGTGCCGGGCGCCTGGAAATGGATGATCTGCCAGCGGTCGACCGGGCCCGGCTTCTGCAACTGCGCGGCCCAGAACGGCGGCGCGTCGATGCCCTTCATCCAGCGCGTCACGGTGACCGTCTTGTCGCCATGGGTGACGTCGAACGGGGCTTCGGCCACGTGATCATTGCCGATGCTGGAGCCATGCACGAAGGTCTCGTGGGTCAGGTCCATCAGATTGTCGACCACGAGACGGTAGTCGCATTTGACGTGAATGGTCTTGCCGTCGCCCGCCCAGGCCGGATCGTCGTTCCAGTGCATGTCGGGCACCAGCGCCGGATCAGCCAGCGCCGGATCGCCCATCCACAGCCAGATGAAGCGGTGGCGTTCGACGGCGGGGTAGGAGCGCACGCAGGCGGACGGGTTGATGGTCTCCTGCGAGGGCATGTAGGTGCAGCGGCCCTGCGCGTTGAATTTCAGCCCGTGATAGCCGCAAACGACGGTGTCGCCGTCGAGCCGTCCCTTCGAGAGTGGCACCAGGCGGTGCCAGCAGGCGTCCTCCAGCGCGCAGACTCGCCCGTTGGACTGGCGGTACATCACGACATGCTTGCCGCAGATCGTGCGCGGAAACAGCGCGTGCTTGATGTCGACGTCCCAGGCGGCGGCGTACCAGGCATTGAGGGGGAAAGAGGATGGCATGGCTGCACTCCTTCGTACTGAGTGCAAACTGTATACAGATTAAGCGGGTAGATGGCAAATTTTCTGTATTTGACATATTATAATACCGTCAAGGTATACACTAGTTTTGTGAATTGGTTCATTTCACCCATCCCGGTTAGGCGCCACCCTTGATGGGCGGTCAAGCGCAAGTCCGATGGACATGCTTGCAGGCGTCGGCGGAGCGAATAGCTGCCGCTTCGCACTGGAGGTGGCCGGGCTAAAGCCGCAGCGCCGACTCAGTTTCCTAACAGCGCTTGGCAATCCGCAGGGAGATCAACGATCACGACAACAGGAGGCGCGATGTCATCTCAAGTATCGGCCCTCAGGCTTTTCGATTTGATCCAGTCGCACCGTGTTACGGCGGTGATCTATGTCGCGGCCAAACTCGGGCTCGCCGAGTTGTTGAGCTACGGACCGCAGACGGTCGGCAAGCTCGCCAAGGCAACCGGGGCAGATGAACGAGCGCTTGGCCGCCTGCTCACCGCGCTTTCCACCCTGGGCATCTGTTCGCGTAGCGGCGAAGATCGCTATGCGTTGACGGACATGGGTGCTTGCCTCGATAGCTCGGCAAAGCATTCGGTCAAGGGCTGGGCAATCCTTGAGACCGAGCTGATCTCAAAATTCTGGAGCGGAATGCTTGAATCCATCATGACCGGTAAGACCGCAGCGCAACTGCAAGGCATCGATGACAGTTTCGAGCTGATGGGCCGGACGCCGGACATTGTGGACAAGTTCAACGTGGCGATGGTGGAGCTTACCCGTCTTGTCACACCGAATGTCCTTCAGTCCTATGACTTCGGCGGGATACGCCACTTGATGGACGTGGGCGGCGGGTCCGGCGAATTGCTCGGCGCCATCGCGCAGCAAAACCGGAAACTGCGCGGAACTGTTTTCGACCTTCCGAGATGTGCCGAGGCTGCGAGCAAGCATCTCAGGCAAATCGGTGTCGATGACCGCGTGGAATTTGTGGCCGGCGATTTCTTCAAGGCCGTGCCGGCGATCGCTGATGCGATCATTCTCAAGAGCATCATTCACGACTGGGATGATGCGCGCAGCGTCACGATCCTGCAAAGCTGTCGCAGGGCGCTCCCCGCCGAAGGCAAGCTGCTTCTGGTGGAGCGGCTGATGCCGGAGAGGCCATCCATGGCGGACGACGACAAGGAGCAGGCGTTGAGCGATCTGAACATGCTTCGCGGGCCCGGAGGGCTCGAGCGCACCGAGCGAGAGTACCGCGAATTGCTCGACCAGAGCGGCTTCGATCTGGTCACGAGCTATCCGGCCGGCCGCTTCAATCTGATTGAGGCGCGTCCTACGTGAAGACGCCGGGTGAGGAGATGCAGCCCTCACCCAGCGTCACGTCTCAGCCGTAGACGAATGCCTTGTCCTTGAGGTCGATCGCCGGAAATTCGTCCTTTTCCGCCCAGTAGTCCTGATTGTGCTGCCATTCCGGCTTGTCGCCGCGCTTGGGCAGCAGGTGCATGCCGCGCATCATGTAGCCGGGATTGAAATTTTCCGGATCGATCCACGGTAACAGCGGCATGTTGTGGTCTTCGGGGCGAAGCTGCGGCGTTACCTTTTTCGCGCCGGTCTCCTGCATGTGCGTGAGCAGCCGGCAGACGAAATCGGCAACGAGATCGACGCGCAGCGTCCAGCTCGCGCGGAAATAGCCGAACACCCAGACGAGGTTCGGTACGCCGGTGAACATCATGCCGCGATAGGTAACGGTGTCGGCGAAGTCGAGCGGCTTGCCGTCGATGGCAAACTCGATGTCGCCGGTGGCGCAGAGGTTGAAGCCGGTCGCGGTGATGATGATGTCGGCCTCCAGCTCCTTGCCGGATTTCAAGAGAATGCCCTTTTCGGTGAAGCTCTCGATCTCGTCGGTGACGACCGAAGCCTTGCCGGACTTGATGCCCTGGAACAGGTCTCCATCAGGGATGAAGGCGATGCGCTGTCGCCACGGCCTATACCTCGGCGTGAAGTGGGTCGCGATGTCGTAGTCCTTGCCGAGATAGGCTTCGACCGCCGACAGCAAATCCTTCTTGGCCGCTTCCGGCTCGTTGAACGTCTTGCGGGTGAAGGCGTCCTGGTCGAACAGGATTTTGCGCCGGGTGATTTCGTGAATCCAGGTCTCGTCGACCTGTAATTTCCGCAGCTCCTCGGCGATTTCGATCGCATTGCGCCCGGTGCGAAAATACGTTGGCGAACGCTGCAGCATGGTGACATGCGCGCAGTCAGGAGCCAGCGCCGGGATCAGCGTCGCTGCGGTGGCACCCGATCCGATCACGACGACGCGCTTGTTCTTGTAGTCGAGATCTTCAGGCCATTTCTGTGGATGAACGATCAGGCCCTTGAACTTGGCCATGTCCTTCCACTCCGGCGTATAACCCTCGGTGTGGCGGTAATAGCCCTGACACATCCAGAAGAAATTGGTGGTGAAGCGCAGCCTCTCACCAGTGTCGGTGCGCGTGGCCTCGATGGTCCAGAGGTTTTCCTCGCTGGACCATTTCGCTGAGGTGATGGTGTGCCGATAGCGGATGTGACGGGCGAGATCGTTCTCCTCGATCACTTCGCCCATGTATTTGAGGATTTCCTTGGCGCTGGCGATAGGTGCTGACGTCCACGGCTTGAACCGGTAGCCGAAGGTATGCAGGTCGCTGTCAGAGCGGATGCCGGGATAGCGATGGGTGGTCCAGGTGCCGCCAAACGTCTTTTGCGCTTCGAGCGCCACGAACGTCGTTCCCGGGCATTGCGTGGTGAGGTGATAGGCCGCTCCTACGCCGGAGATGCCGGCGCCGGCGATCAGGACGTCGAAATGCTCGGTCGTGCGGGGTGACGTTGCGTCGATCTGGCTTTGAACGTTCATCTTCCCTGTTCTTTTTCGTTGGTCGTGTTCTGAAGCAAAACGCCAGAACCTCAGGTTCTGGCGTCGCGGTCGTCAGCGAATTACACTTCGCGTCGGCTGAGAAACGCCAGCCGCTCGAACAGGTGCACGTCCTGCTCGTTCTTCAAGAGAGCGCCATGCAGCGGCGGGATCAGCTTGCGCGGATCGCGCTCCCGCAGCATCTCCGGGGTGATGTCCTCGTTCAGGAGCAGCTTTAGCCAGTCGAGCAGCTCCGAGGTCGAGGGCTTCTTCTTCAGACCCGGTACTTCGCGCACCTCGAAGAAGATGCGCAAGGCTTCCTCCACCAGGCGCTTCTTGATGCCGGGGAAGTGCACGTCGACGATCCGGCCCATGGTGTCGGCGTCGGGAAACTTGATGTAGTGGAAGAAGCAGCGGCGCAGGAACGCGTCCGGCAGTTCCTTTTCGTTGTTCGAGGTGATCATCACGATCGGGCGCAGGCTCGCCTTGATGTTCTCGCCGGTCTCGTAGACGAAGAACTCCATGCGATCGAGTTCGAGCAGGAGGTCGTTCGGAAACTCGATGTCGGCCTTGTCGATCTCGTCGATCAGGAGCACCGGGCGCTTGTCGTGGGTGAACGCTTCCCACAATTTGCCGCGCTTGATGTAGTTGGAGATGTCGGAAACCCTGCTGTCGCCGAGCTGGCTGTCGCGCAACCGCGACACCGCGTCGTATTCGTAAAGGCCCTGCTGCGCCTTGGTGGTCGACTTGATGTGCCAGGTCAGAAGCGGCGCGCCGAGCGCCTTGGCGACTTCTTCCGCCAGCACGGTCTTGCCGGTGCCGGGCTCGCCCTTGATCAGCAGCGGGCGCTCGAGCACGATCGAGGCGTTGACGGCGACCTTGAGGTCGTCGGTGGCGACATAGTTTTTGGTGCCGGTAAATTTCATCTATCCGTTTGCCCTGTTGTTCGTTCGTCTGCCGCTCGCGGCCTGAACAGTAAACGACCGCCGGTCCGGCGGTCGCGATTGAAGTCGATGCGGCTTCCTCAACGTCTGATCAGCGACAGGATCACCAGGATGATCACCGCGCCGATGGTGGCGTTGACGATATCGCGGATCCAGCCTGCGCCGAGACTGACGCCGAGCTGCGGCAACAACCAGCTTGCGAGCAGCGCGCCGATGATGCCGATCACGATATTGCCGATCAGCCCGAAGCCTGCGCCGCGCACGATCAGTCCGGCAAGCCAGCCCGCAATACCGCCAATGATCAGCGCCGCTACGATTCCCATTGAATTTCCCCTGCCGGAATAAGCCTCTTATGGCTCAATTGTAATTGAAAAACCCACCCGGTCTAGGTCTGACAGCTATGCGCCGGCCTTTGACAGGCTCTGGCCCTTGACGTGTGCCGCCCGGCGGGCAATCTGTATCCCATGTTCCTGCAATTCTTCACATCGTTGCGCGACGCGCAGGTCCCGGTGACGCTGCGCGAATATCTGACGCTGATGGAGGCGCTCGACGCCGACCTTGCCGATCAGACCGTGGAGAATTTCTACTATCTCTCCCGCGCCGCGCTGGTAAAGGACGAGCGCAACCTCGACAAGTTCGACCGCGTCTTCGGCACCGTGTTCAAGGGGCTGGAAAGCCTGCTGGATGCCATGGAGAAGGCGGACATTCCCGCCGAATGGCTGAAGAAGCTCGCGGAAAAATACCTCACCGAGGAAGAGAAGAAGCAGATCGAGGCGATGGGCTGGGACAAGCTCATGGAGACGCTTCGCCAGCGCCTGAAGGAACAGCAGGGCCGCCATCAGGGCGGCAACAAGTGGATCGGCACCGCAGGCACCTCGCCGTTCGGCGCCCATGGCTACAATCCCGAAGGCGTCAGAATCGGGCAGGAGAAGAACCGCAACAACCGCGCCGTGAAGGTGTGGGACAAGCGCGAGTTCAAAGACCTCGACGGCAATGTCGAACTCGGCATCCGCAACATCAAGATCGCGCTGCGCCGTCTGCGCAAATTTGCCCGCACCGGCGCGCCCGACGAACTCGATTTGGACACCACGATCAGGGAGACCGCCAACCACGGCTATCTCGATGTGCACATGCGCCCCGAGCGCCGCAATGCGGTGAAGGTTTTGGTGTTCTTCGACATCGGCGGCTCGATGGATTCGCACATCGAGCAGGTCGAGGAGTTGTTCTCGGCCGCGAAGTCCGAGTTCAAGCACATGGAATATTTTTACTTCCACAACTGCCTCTATGAAGGCGTGTGGAAGCAGAACAAGCGTCGCTTCACCGACCGCACGCCGACATGGGACGTGCTGCATAAATATCCGCACGACTACAAGGTGGTGTTCGTCGGCGACGCCTCGATGTCACCGTACGAGATCATGGTGCCGGGCGGCTCGGTCGAGCATGTCAACGAGGAAGCCGGCGCGGTCTGGCTGGAGCGCATCACGCGCACCTATCCGCATACGGTGTGGCTCAATCCGGTGGCGCAGAAACACTGGGACTATTCGGAATCCACCACCATCATCCGCCGGCTGCTTTCGGATCGCATGTATCCGATCACGATCGAAGGTCTCGAAGCCGCGATGAAGGAATTGGTGCGGTAAGTGACCTCGTCATTCCGGGGGCGCGAAGCGAACCCGGAATCTAGAGGTTATTTCACTCGATCGAGATTCCGGGTTCGATGCTGCGCATCGCCCCGGAATGACATCAAGAACAAGGGAGGGCCCAATGCCCCAGACCATCCATCGCGGCATCAAATCCCTGATCGACGAAGCCAATGCCGAGATCGAGACTGTCAGCGCCACTGAGGCGATCAAGGCCGCGCAGGATCCGGGCGTCGTGATCGTCGATATCCGCGATCCCCGCGAGATCGAACGCGAGGGCAAGATTCCCGGCGCGTTCTCCTGCACCCGCGGCATGCTGGAATTCTGGATCGATCCGCAAAGCCCCTATGCCAAGCCGATATTCCAGGAGGACAAGAAGTTCATCTTCCATTGCGCCGGCGGCATGCGCTCGGCGCTCGCGGCCAAGACCGCGCAGGACATGGGCCTGAAGCCGGTTGCGCATATGGGCGGCGGCTTCGCCGCCTGGCGCGACGCCGGCGGCCCGGTCGAGAAATGGGAGCCGAAGAAGAAGGGGTAACCCGTTCACCGTCATTCCGGGGCGCGAAGCGAACCCGGAATCTCGCAACACAACCTCTGGATTCCGGGTCTGCGCCTATCGGCGCATCCCGGAATGACGATGGGAAACATACATGCCCACGACCACTGACCCGCTCGTCACCACCGACTGGCTCGCCGCACACCTGAACGATTCCAACGTCAAAATCGTCGACGCCACGTTCAAGATGCCGGGCGTGATGCCGTTGCCGAAAGACGATTATCTCGCCGCGCATATTCCGGGCGCGGTGTTCTTTGACGTCGATGCGGTGTCCGACCATTCCAATCCGCTGCCGCACATGTTTCCTCCCGCCGAGCAATTCGGCCGCGACGTCGGCGCGCTCGGGATCGGCAATGACGACACCGTCGTGGTCTATGATTCCGGCGGCTGGGTCGCCGCACCCCGGGTGTGGTGGATGTTTCTATCGTTCGGCAAGGAGGTGCGCGTGCTCGATGGCGGCCTGAAGAAGTGGGTCGCGGAAGGCCGCAAGGTTGAGAGCGGGCAGGTGACGCCGAAGCCTTCGAAGTTCAAGGCGACGTTCGATGCGCGACGCACGCGCAGCATGCAGCAATTGGTCGAAAACCTCGCGACCCGCGCCGAGCAGGTGATCGATGCGCGCGCCAACGAGCGCTATCAGGGCAAGGTCGCCGAGCCGCGGCCGGGACTTCGCTCCGGGCACATCCCCGACAGCCTCAGCCTGCCCTACAACAATTTGTTCGATGCCGCGACCGGGACGATGAAGCCGCTCGATGAGTTGCGGGCGGCGTTCTCAGGCGCCGGCGTGAAGCTTGACGCACCCATCGTCACGAGCTGCGGATCCGGCGTCAGCGCCGCCGTGCTGACACTGGCGCTCTATCGTCTCGGCGTCGAGAACCCGGCGCTCTATGACGGCTCGTGGACGGAGTGGGGCGCCGCCGACGGTCCCCCGGTTGCGACCGGTCCGGCCTGATACTCAAATTTTGGACGTTACCTCGTCGCGCTCATCATCGGGGGCGGAAAGAACGGATTGGGTTGCTGCTGCTGCAGAGTCAGCGTTGCCTCACGTGCCAGACGCGCGCGGCGCGCCGCCGCAATTCGCCGCTTTTCCCGGGCCCGCTGTGCAGCCTGCTTCTTGATTGCGTTGCGATCCGGCTTCGCTTCCGTGGTCGTGGCTGATGTCTTTTCATCGATGAGGACGGCGGGACCGCCGAGCGTCGCGATCCGGGTCGCAGCGAGGCTGCCTTCAGGTGAAGCTGCCTCCGTCGCCGGCTCGGCCGGGGACGGGGTCGCCACGGCTGAAGGTCCTGATGACTCCGGGATGGCGGCGGGCTTCAGTTCCGTATTGGTAGCGGGAGCTTCGGCTGCGAGGGCCGGAGCGGGCGGGGTCTCCGCGCTTGCCTCGCGCGCGCGAGGTTCCGGCGTGGCAACTTCCTTGGCGACTTCGGCTTGCATCGGTTCTGCCGGCTTCAGCGCTGCCAGTTTCTCGGGCTCAGCCGGACTGGCGTCCGCAGTCGGCGCAGCCTGTGCTGGGGTGACCGCGGTTGCTTCCGGAGCGGCGGCGGCCGGAACATTCTCCGTGGCCTTCTCCACGACTGGCGTGTCGATGCGCAGCAGCGCCAGCGTCGGCGGCTGCTCGTCATTCCGGCGCGCGAACATCGGCTCGGGCGCCGCCCGTCGCGAGGGAAGATTGGCAAATTCCTCATGCGCGGCCCGCAACAGGGCGGCGGCGCCAAGGCCAAAAACCAGTATCGACGTCGACAGTACGATCGCGGTGAACAAGAAACGAAAGCCGGGAAGCATGGACCAGGGTTCCACCCTCCTTGATCTCTGAAGGGTTATTGCTTGCCAAGGGAACGCGGTGACCACTATGCGGGCCGGATGCGGCGGAGGGTTGGGGGCGCGCGAATCAGGCCGATTTGAGAGTATCTCAATGCCCGGCGGCTTTTTGTTACAAAATCTGCGGTTCGACGTCGCGGACCGCCCGCCGACGGCGATTTCCGCCGTTCTGAGGCATCTTTGCCGCAGCTTGGCTGCGATCACAAATGACTGGCTTGGGCCGAATCTCGCGGATTTGTCTTGAATGCGCCGCGATCTTCCGTCATCTGCCGTTAACCGTCCGGTGGGGCTTGGGGTCTATACAAAGGCGATGATGAACAACCGCATTTTGACGATTTGTGCCGCCATTGCCGCTGGCGTGGCGGGAACTTCGCTCGCCCATGCGCAGAGCTATCCGCAGACCCCCGGCCAGGTCTATTCGACAGCCCCGGGACCGTACGTGCCCGGTGGCTATGCGGTTGACGAACGCCGTCCCGGCGAACCTGATTTCGACGCACTGGAAGACGACGAGGCGCCGAACGCGCCGAGTTCGGCGGCGTTGCCGCCGCCCGGCCCGGTGCTGTCGCCCAGCGATCCTCGCTATGGCCGCCCGGCCGCTGCCCCGGTCTATTCGGACCGCGGCGCCCCGGTGCCCACGGGCCCGATCCTATCTCCGGACGACCCGCGCTATGGCCGGCCGGCCGCCGGCCCGGCCTATTCGGACCGTGGCGCCGCGACGCCGACCGGCCCGATCCTTTCGCCCGACGATCCGCGTTACGGCCGCCCCGCCGGTCCGCCGCCGGTCATCTATGCGGACCGTCCGCCCGGTTCGCAGCCGCAGGTCTATTCGGATCGCGGCGATAGCCGCATTCCCGGCGCCGGCATCGTCTATCCGAACGACGACCGCGCCGGTCTGCGCCCGCCGGGGGCCATCAGCGCCGCACCGGCGGCCGCGCCCGCCGCCACGGGCGCGCTCCCGCAGTCGCAGCAACCCGCCGTTGGAGCTGACGGCAAGCCGGTGCAACTCGCCGCGCTGCCGCCGGAAGAGCAGCCGGAGGTGGGCCCTGCGCAGCTTCCGCCGCATCTGCGCCGCCAGGAAGTGGCGTTCACGACCAAGGAGCCCGCGGGCACCATCGTCGTCGATACCGCCAATACCCACCTCTACTACGTGCTCGGAGGCGGACGTGCGATCCGCTACGGTGTCCGCGTCGGCCGCGACGGCTTCACCTGGAACGGCGTGCAGAAGATCAGCCGCAAGGCCGAGTGGCCGGACTGGCATCCGCCGACCGAGATGATCGAGCGCCAGCCCTATCTGCCGCGCTTCATGGCCGGCGGCCCCGGCAATCCGCTCGGCGCACGTGCAATGTATCTGGGTTCGACCATCTACCGCATCCACGGCACCAACCAGCCATCGACGATCGGCAAGTTCGTGTCCTCGGGCTGCATCGGCATGCTGAACGAGGACGTCTCCGACCTGTTCGAGCGCGCCAAGGTCGGTACCCGCGTGGTGGTGATGCCCGGCAGCCCCCCGCCCGCCAATACTGCAAGCGCGTCAGCCGCACCGCCGCCCGCCGCTGGCGGCCAGGCTGCCGCAGCAGCAGCCCCCCGACCGGCACAGGCCCAACTGGCGCCCGCTTCCGGTGCGCAGCCGGCGGTGGTGCCGCCGCTGCCCGCGCCGGTCACGATTCGGTAAGAGTCTCAGTCACAACGATGTTGCGAAGGCGCGCCGATGGCGCGCCTTTTTCGTTGTCGATCCGCGCACGCTGCGGCTTGGCCTTTGCGGAACAAGTCCGGATGGGCTTCAGCCACGTTCGCGCGCTTGAATTCACATTTCCTTCGACTACCTGCCGCCCAGAATTGTGGGGCAGCAGCAGGAGGATTCGGCATGCGGATTTTTGTTGCAGGCGCCACTGGCGCTGTGGGCCGTCCACTCGTTGCCGCGCTGATCGCGGCAGGTCATTCCGTCGTTGGCACGACGCGAACGGCGGCGAAGGCCGAGATCATCAGACGGATGGGCGCGGAACCTGTGATCGCCGATGGGCTCGACGCGCCGGCCATTCGCGCCGCAGTGCTTGCAGCGAAGCCGGATGTCATCATCGATGAGATGACCGATCTCGCCGGGGTCACGGATCTCCGGCATTTCGATCGTGCGTTCGCCAGTACCAATCGATTGCGCACGCAGGGCACCGATTTCCTGTTGGCAGCCGCACGCGAGGCCGGCGTCAAGCGCTTCATCGCCCAGAGCTTCTGCGGCTGGACCTACGAACCGATCAAGGCCGAGGCCGATCCGCTCGATCTCGATCCGCCGGAGGAACTGCGCCGCACGCTGGACGCGATTCAATATCTGGAGGACGCCGTCACCAGCTCGGCGAATCTCGAAGGGATCGTCTTGCGATATGGATCGTTCTACGGTCCCGACACCGGCATGCTCTCACGCGCGATGATCGAACAGGTGCGCCGCCGCTACGTGCCGCTGATCGGCGGCGGTGGCGGACGGTGGTCGTTCATCCACGTCGAGGACGCGGCGTCCGCGACCGTTGCTGCCATCGAGCGCGGCAAGCCAGGCGAGATCTACAACATCGTCGACGATGAACCGGCGCCGGTCAGCGAATGGCTTCCTGCGCTTGCCACGCTGGTCGGAGCCAAGCCACCCATTCGCGTGCCGGCCTGGCTTGGCCGGTTGTTTGCCGGCGAGCACCTCGTTTCGATGATGACCGAGGTGCGGGCAGGCTCGAACGTCAAGGCCAGGCGGGAGCTGGGCTGGCAGCCGGCACGTCCGTCGTGGCGTCAGGGATTTGCAGAGGTCGCCAGCGGCGCAACCGCGCAGCACGCAGCGTGAGTTTTGGCTCATAAATCTGCGACATACGGCAGCACGCTAACCGGCGCTCACGAAGAGCGCCGGCCGCGCGGTCAGACCTGGGCCCAGCCACCATCGACGCACAATTCGGTGCCTGTCACGTAGGCCGAGTCATCAGAGGCGAGAAACAGGACAGCTCTTGCGATCTCATCAACGGTGCCGCTCCGGTGCATTGGAATTTGGGCGTGCACCTGGGTCTTCGTCTGTTCGATCATCTCCTCGCTCATTCCACCCTTACGCGCGAGATCCGTGTCGATGTAGCCGGGCGCCATGGCATTCACCCGAATCCCCTTCTCGCTCAGTTCCGCGGTGAGCGATCGTGCCAGCGAGCGAATGGCCGCCTTAGTTGCCGAATAGACGCTGACGTAGGGACGACCCTGTGCACTCAGGGTCGAGGTATTCAGGATCACCGAGCCGCCAGAAGTCATGAGCGGCAGCAGTTTCTGCACCGTAAAGTAAGTGCCCTTGAAATTGGTACCGACAGTAAAATCAAACTCTTCTTCCGACATGTATTCAAACATGTTCGGCCGCGCCCCGCCGGCGTTCGCAAAGATGATATCGACGCGACCATGCTTTTTCTCGACATGTTCACGAAGCGCGTCGACGTCTGCCATCTTGGCAATATCGCTGCGGACGGCGTCAGCGCCGTTTCCGATGCTTTGCGCTGCTGCATCGAGCGCCGCCTGATCGCGACCGGTGATGACGACCTTTGCGCCTTCGTCTGCGAACAGCCTGGCTGTCGCCAGTCCCATGCCCGCGCTGCCGCCGGTGATGACAGCGACTTTTCCGTCCAATTTGCCCATATTCGTCTCCAATTCGTCTCTGAACGACCCCGTGAACCGCATTATTGCTGGAGCGGCGGGGACAGAAGTCATATATGAAGCATCATTCAGATTTGGATTCGCTTATGGGAAACGGCTCGCTGCCAGCGCTAACCCCCCGGAAATCACCGCGTCAGGGCCGGTCGATCGCCACCGTAGACGCCATTTTCGAGGCGACTATTCAGGTTTTGCTGGGCGACGGTCTGATGCGTCTGACCACCACGCGCGTGGCACATCGTGCAGGCGTTTCCGTAGGAACGCTGTACCAGTATTTCCCGAACAAGCAGGCCTTGCTCTTCGCGGTGCTGGAGCGACATCTCGCGATGCTGGCAGAGGCCATAGAGAAAGCGTGTGACGAGAACCACGGCGCCACGAAAGAGATGATCGCCGAGATCGTGGTGAAGGCCTATCTTCAGGCGAAGATGGCGCAAGCCGAGGTCTCCCCCTCACTCTATCGCATCGCCATGGAACTCGACGCCCGCGAGTTGATGGAGTTGGCAACTCGGCGGAGTGCAAAGGCGATCGAGGCGATGCTGTCCACCAGCGATGGCCGGTTTGCCGATCCGAGCTTGCTCGCCCAAACCCTGACCGCGGCGCTGTACGGAACGGTCCCGGCCTTCTGCCACCGGGTTCTGAGTGTCGCTGACGGTGCCGAGGCCGAACGGCAGCTCACGATTATGTTTCGCTCTTATCTCGTCGCGCAGCAGAGCGGCATAGCGGAAGCCAAGTGTTAGGCCAGCCGCTGCTTCGGCTCGCCCTTGAACCAGGCGTCGATGCCCTCGACCATCTGCTGATAGTGGTTTCGAAAGCTGTCCTCGGTGACGTAGCCGAGATGCAGCGTCGGCACCATGTTATCGAGCTTGCGGAAGGGATGCTCGACCGGCAGCGGCTCGACCGAGAACACTTCGATCTCGCCGCCTGCTACTTTGCATGGGGTTGTTTTCGATGTTTTGGTTGGGAGCGAGCCATTCTCAGGCCAGCCGCTGCTTCGGCTCGCCCTTGAACCAGGCGTCGATGCCCTCGACCATCTGCTGATAGTGGTTTCGAAAACTGTCCTCGGTGACGTAGCCGAGATGCGGCGTCAGCACCATGTTATCGAGCTTGCGGAAGGGATGGTCGACCGGCAGCGGCTCGACCGAGAACACGTCGATGCCGGCGCCTGCGATCTTCCTTTGCGTCAGCGCTTCCAGGAGCGCGCCTTCGTCGACGATCGGCCCGCGCGCGGTGTTGACGAGATAGGCGGTCGGTTTCATCCGCGCGAGGTCATCGCGCCCCACCAGCCCGCGCGTGCGCTGGCTCAGCACCACATGGATGGTGACGATGTCGGCGGTCGAGAACAGCTCTTCCTTGCTCACGTAAGTGACGCCGACCTCCTTGCACTTTTCCGGCGTCAGGTTCTGGCTCCACGCGATCACGTTCATGCCGAAGGCTTGCGCCAGCTTCGATACTTTGGTGCCGAGCTTGCCGAGGCCGATCACCCCGAGCGTGCGGCCCTCGATTTCCATGCCGACATGTGCCTGCAATGGCTCGCCGGCATGCATGCGGGCATTTTCGCGGCCGATATTGCGGGTCAGCTCCAGGATCAGACCCATGGTCAGCGGCGCCGTCGGGTCGCGGCCCCATTGGGTGCCGCACAGCACCACCTTGTGGTCCTTGGCGGCCTCCATATCGATGGCGGCATTGCGCAGGCCCGAGGTGATCAGGAGTTTTAGATTGGGCAGACCTGCAAACATGGTGCGCGGGAACGGGGTGCGCTCGCGCATCGCACAGATGATCTCGAAATCCTTGAGCGCGGCGGCCGCGGCTTCGGCCGTAGCAAACGGTTGGTTGAACACCGTGACGTCGACGCGGTCGGTGACCTTGGACCAGTCGGCGACCTTAAGCGCCACATTGAGATAGTCGTCGAGGATTGCACAGCGCAGCCGCGTCATTTGAGAGGTCCGTTGATGGCGAGGATGACGGCGGGAAACGCCGTCGGAAAGGTCGCCATGGTTGCGCGCAATCGGTAGCGGCGCAAGCGGACTAAACGCAGGGCAGGCTCAAATGCAGGGCAGGCTCAAAACCCAGGAAATCTCAGTTCGATTGGCCGGGATGCTTGGCGCGCCAGGCCGGTCCCGGGCCGCGCATATAGTATAGTTCCGGGCGGTAGGGGTTGAACGCCTTGGCCACGAACTGGCGCCAGAAAGCGCGGAGCTCTGCCAACGGTTTTGCCAGTCCGGCACTTGCATGAGCCGGGGCGGAAAGGGATGCCGAACCGATCGTAGCCATGACGCGGGCCCTTGTTTTCAAGACGCCTTTTCGGCGCTGAAAACGAGTTTTCGCCTGATTTATTAAAAGATAGTTTCAATTGTCGGGATCTCGGCGGAGATGGTGACCATCCCGTATTGATCCGTGGTGAACGGATGGAAAACGCCCCGCCGCGGTTGCCCTTTGGGGGCCGCGCCGCTACATCAGCGGCAGCAAATTTCCGTAAAATCCAACGATTCCAAGGATCGCGATGGCTCGCCAATTCATCTATTTCATGCAGGGTCTGACCAAGAGCTACCCGACCCGAAAGGTGCTCGATAACATCCATCTGAGCTTCTACCCGGATGCCAAGATCGGCGTGCTCGGCGTCAACGGTTCCGGTAAATCGACCCTGCTCAAGATTATGGCCGGTCTCGACAAGGAATACACCGGCGAGGCCTGGGTCGCCGAGGGCGCCCGCGTCGGCTACCTCGAGCAGGAGCCGCACCTCGACCCTGCGCTTACCGTCCGCGAAAACGTCATGCAGGGCGTCGCCAAGCAGAAGGCGATCCTCGATCGCTACAACGAGCTGGCGATGAACTATTCGGACGAGACCGCCGATGAGATGACCAAATTGCAGGACCAGATCGAGGCCGCGAGTCTCTGGGATCTCGACAGCAAGGTCGACCAGGCGATGGACGCGCTGCGCTGCCCGCCCGACGATTCCGACGTGACAAAACTCTCCGGCGGCGAGCGCCGCCGCGTCGCGCTGTGCCGTCTGTTGCTGGACCAGCCGGAGCTGTTGCTGCTGGACGAACCGACCAACCACCTCGATGCCGAGTCGGTGTCGTGGCTGGAAGGCCACCTGCGCAACTATCCCGGCGCGATCCTGATCGTGACCCACGACCGCTACTTCCTCGACAACGTCACGGGCTGGATTCTCGAGCTCGACCGCGGCCGCGGCATTCCCTACGAGGGCAATTACTCGTCCTGGCTGGTGCAGAAGCAGAAGCGCCTTGAGCAGGAAGGCCGCGAGGACGCCGCGCACCAGAAGACGCTGGCCCGCGAGCAGGAATGGATCGCGTCCTCACCGAAGGCGCGTCAGGCCAAGTCCAAGGCGCGCTATCAGCGCTATGAGGAGTTGCTCAAGCAGGCGAGCGAGAAGCAGACGCAGACCGCGCAGATCACCATTCCCGTGGCCGAGCGTCTCGGCCAGAACGTGGTCGATTTCGAAGGGCTCGCCAAGGCGTTCGGCGACCGCGTGCTGATCGAGGATCTCACTTTCAAGCTGCCGCCGGGCGGCATTGTCGGCGTGATCGGCCCCAACGGCGCCGGCAAGACCACGCTGTTCCGCATGATCACCGGGCAGGAAGAGCCGGACAAGGGCACCATCACCGTCGGCGAGAGCGTGCATCTTGGCTATGTCGACCAGTCGCGCGACGACCTCGACGGCAAGAAGACGGTGTGGGAGGAGATTTCCGGCGGCAACGAACTGATCCTGCTCGGCAAGCGCGAGGTCAATTCGCGCGGCTATTGCTCGTCGTTCAATTTCAAGGGCGCCGACCAGCAGAAGAAGGTCGGCGCGCTGTCAGGCGGCGAGCGCAACCGCGTGCATCTGGCCAAGATGCTCAAATCAGGCGCCAACGTGCTGCTGCTCGACGAGCCGACCAACGACCTCGACGTCGATACGCTGCGCGCGCTGGAAGAGGCGCTGGAGGATTTCGCCGGCTGCGCCGTCATCATCAGCCACGATCGCTGGTTCCTCGACCGCATCGCGACCCACATCCTGTCCTTCGAAGGCGACAGCCATGTCGAATGGTTCGAGGGCAACTTCCAGGATTACGAAAAGGACAAGATGCGCCGGCTCGGCCAGGACAGCATCATTCCGCACCGCGTGAAGTACAAGAAGCTGACGCGGTGAGCCAATCGGGCATTTGCGTGATCGGGGCCGCGCATGTGCTGCGGCCAGTTGTCGCTTCACACGGCGGTGACAGTGCGTAGATATAGGCGTTGTTCCGCAATTCCAATCCTGAGCGAGCCATCCCTGATGTCCCTTACCCCCGAAACACCGTTGCCGCCTAAAGGTAAGGGGAAGGCATTGCGCCCCGTTCCGATGTTGATCTTCGGCTCCCGCTGGCTGCAATTGCCGCTTTACGTCGGCCTGATCGTTGCGCAAGGCGTCTATGTCGTGCTGTTTCTGAAGGAGCTGTGGCATCTCTTTGCTCACGCCTTCGATTTCAGCGAGCAGCAGATCATGCTGGCGGTGTTGGGCCTGATCGACGTCGTCATGATCTCGAACCTGCTGGTGATGGTGATCGTCGGCGGTTACGAAACCTTCGTCTCCCGTCTCAACCTGCAGGGTCATCCCGACGAGCCGGAATGGCTCAGCCACGTCAACGCCAGCGTGCTCAAGATCAAGCTGGCGATGGCGATCATCGGCATCTCCTCGATCCATCTGTTGCGCACGTTCATCGAGGCTGGTGCACTGGCGTCGGGAAAAAGCGTCTACACCGAAACCGGCGTCATGTGGCAGACCATCATTCACACGGTCTTCATTCTGTCGGCCATCGGCATTGCCTATGTCGACCGTGTCTCGAACATGGCTATCGACGAAGCAAAGCGCGCCACTTCGCATTGATGGGCGGTCTGTCGATCATCGGATTTTCAGCTTTGCGAACGAGGGCGGCTGCCGCAGTTCTGATAGTGACTGCGGTGACTCTCGGCGCGTCGCAACCGGCGTTCTCCGCCGACGCCGCCTTCACCCAGTTCATCGCCTCGCTATGGCCGGAGGCGCAGGCAGCCGGCGTATCGCGCGCGACGTTCGATCGCGAGACGCAGGGACTGGAGCCCGACTACAAACTGCCCGATCTGTTGCTGCCCGGCCGACCCCCCACCGGCGCGCCGGCGCAAGCCGAGTTCGTGCAGGTGCCGGCCGATTATCTGAAGGAAGCTTCCATCGCGCGGCTGGCCGCCGAGGGACAGAAGCTGATGCAGAAGCATCGCGCTGCGCTCACCGAAATCGAAAGGCGCTTCGGCGTTCCCGCAAGCATCGTGCTCGCGATCTGGGGCCGCGAGACCGACTACGGCCGCTACCGGCTGCCTTACGATACGCTCCGCGTGGTCGCGACGCAGGCCTATGTCGGCCGCCGCAAGGACCAGTACCGCACCGAATTCATCCAGGCACTGAAGCTGCTCGGCGAGGGCGCCGTGGCGCGCAAGGATTTTCGTTCGTCCTGGGCCGGCGCCACCGGCTACACGCAATTTCTACCCTCCGAATATTACAATCACGGTGTCGATCTCGACGGCGACGGCCGGATCGACATCTGGCACTCGGTGCCGGACGCGCTGGCCTCCGCCGCGCGGCAGCTCGTTAACAAGGGCTGGCAGCCGGGCGTGCGCTGGGCCTATGAGGTCAAGGCGCCCGCCAATGTCGATTGCACCATGGGCGTGCCCGAGGTGACCAAGCCGATCGCCGAGTGGCTGCGTGCCGGCTTTGTGCCGGTGCGCGGACAAAAGCTGAGTGCGGCCGAACAGGCGCAGCCGGCCTCGCTATTGCAGGTGGAGGGCATCTACGGCCCGTCGTTCCTCACGACGAAGAACTATTTCGTCATCAAGGAATACAATTTCTCCGATCTGTATGTGCTGTTCGTCGGCCATGTCGCCGACCGCATGACGAGTCCGCTGCCGTTCGCAACACCGTGGTCGGCCTCGACGCAGTTGCGCTCCGCCGATGTCGAGGCCATGCAGCGCCATCTGACGCGGATCGGTCTCTACAAGGACAAGCTGGACGGCAAGGCGGGCATGCAGACCCGCGCGGCACTCGGCGCGTATCAGAAGTCGGCTGGCCTCAAGGTCGATTGCTGGCCGAGCGAAGCGGTGCTGCGTTCGATGAGCGGGGGGCGTTGAGCAGCGTATCACTCGCGAACAGAAACGAGCGAATTCGAGGCCTCCATGACCGATCAAAAAGCCCGGCCGAGATGTCGGCCGGGCTTGGATCAACACGCGCATCTCGCGCGCCAATCGGTCAGATCAGTTGCAGACCTCGACGCGGCGATAGCGCCAGTCGTAGCCGTCCCAGAACCGCTCGCGAACCATGCGGCACGCCGGGTAGGGCGCTTCTTCCACGTACACCGGGCCGCCGTAGGCCGGGCGGCTGGAGGCGATCGCACCGCCGATGATCGCGCCGCCGAGCAAGCCGGCCGCAACGCCTGCGGCAACGCCACGCTGTGCGCTCGCGGGCGTCGAGGCAAGCGAACCGGCAATCGTTGCGACCGCGACGAAGGCAGCAAATGTCTTCTTCATGTCTTGGGCTCTCCTGGAGTGACGCCTTCGGGCGCCGGGTTTAGGGATGACTCACACGCTGTTTCGAACTGCCGCTTCGCTAAAAAAGCGCACATGGGTCAATCGAAAGTAAACGTCTCAAACGGTCGCCGAAAAAAACGGTCTTTTTCGGGCCGGAAATCGCATGCACCCCGGAAAAGCACTGCTTTTCCGGGGTGTTGAGCGCAAGTTTAATGAAGATGAACGGCTGCTAGTCGCAGACCCTGACGTTGCGGACCCGCCAGCCATAGCCATCCCAGAACCGCTGTCGCTGCCAGATGCAGGACTCGCCGTAGCCGGGATCGACGACATAGGCCGGGCCGCCATAGCCGGGCCCATAATAGCCTGGGCCGTAATAGTAGCCGTTCTGCGAAGCAATCGCGCCGCCGACAATGGCGCCGCCGATCAATCCGGCGGCGACGCCCGCCGCAACGCCGCGCTGCGCCTGGGCGGGAGCGGGAATAGCCACGGCCGAAACGGCCAACGCGGCGGCGGCACCGAGCGCCATCAATGTCTTCTTCATGGCCTCACCTTTCTCGTGGAGCAAACGACGTTAAGTTCCGTCCGGGCAAAAGTTCCACATTTCGCTTGAATGATCAATGAACGGCCGTGCAGGGCGGGGGCGACGAAACGGGAAGTGAGGCAGGTCACGGTGCGACGATACCGAAATGCTCTTCTTTTCCTTGAACGCAGGACACGACGACGATTGAAGCGGAATGTCGGTATTCATGCTGGCGGGCGCTGAGCGGAGGAAGCGATGGCAACGGCGGCGACCGATGCGGCAAACAGCGGGAGATCGGCGCCCATTTTGATTTACCGCAACACCGCCTTTTAGATTCATTCCAGTATTTCCCCGGCATCAGTTTGGAATTGCTTGAAAATGCGGCTTTTCCTTTTGCATCTCGCAGCTCTCTTCCATATCGATGAGCAGGCATCACCAAGGGTTCTACCGGTTTCATGATCGTCTGTTCCTGCAACGTGTTGAGCGACCACGATGTCCGTAATGCTGTGACTGCAGCTTCGGACCTGCCGCGAAATCCCAAACAAATTTACGGTTGCCTCGGTTGTAGTGCCGAGTGCGGTCGCTGCGCGCGCACGCTCAAAACCATCATCGACGAAGCGCTCGGCGCCTGCGCCAAGGAGTGCTGCGACGGTTGTCCGCACACGCGTCAGGCCGCCAACGACGAGCCGGCACAGGAAACCGCTCCGGCCTTCGCCCTCGCGGCCTGCTGAAATCCGTCTGAAATCCCTTCGAACTTCCCCGATTTCCCCGGTTCCCACCGCATTTTTGCGCGGAACAGTTGCTCTTGGCTCCAAACTGATTTAGAAGCATTCTAAATACAGTGTCAGGCCGCGTCGGCCTGAGAAAATTGGAGTGGACCCATGCAGGGCGATCCCAAGGTCATCGACTATCTCAACAAGGGCCTGCGCAGCGAGCTCACCGCGATCAATCAGTACTGGCTGCACTATCGGCTGCTGAACAATTGGGGCCTTTTGGAATTTGCCAAGGTCTGGCGCAAGGAATCCATCGAGGAGATGGAGCACGCAGACAAGTTCACCGACCGGATTTTGTTCCTCGACGGCTTTCCCAACATGCAGGTGCTCGATCCGCTCCGCATCGGCCAGAACGTCAGGGAAATCATCGAATGCGATCTCGCAACCGAGATGACCGCGCGCGCGCTCTATCAGGAAGCCGCAACCTTCTGCCATGGCGTCAAGGACTATGTCTCTCGCGACCTGTTCGAGAGCGTGATGAAGGATGAGGAACATCACATCGATTTCCTCGAAACCCAGCTTGACCTGATCCAGCGCATCGGCCTCGAGCTCTATACGCAAAAGCACGTCGGCGGCCTGGAGAACGGGGACTGACTTTCTTACCCTCCCCTGGAGGGGGAGGGTCGGCTCGTATGAGCGAAGCGAATGCGAGACGGGGTGGGGTGATCTCTCCACTCGGGCACTGATCGGGAGGATAGACCGTCACCCCACCCCGCCGCTTCGCGTCGACCCTCCCCCTCCAGGGGAGGGTGATCTTCCCTATAACTGCGTCTTGTAGCGCTCGTAGATCTCCGCCTGGCTTTCGCGCTCGCCAAGGCCGGTCTGATCGTGGATCACTTCGCCGATGCTCGGCATCACCGAGCGCTCGACCTGGGTGGCCGCCCACAGTTTCGAGCGCATCAGCGCCTTGCCGCAGTGGAAATAGGCTTCCCTGACGTCGATACGCAGCACCGCGCGTGGCGGCTTGCCGAATTCGATCATCGACGCCATCAGCTCCGGATCGACAGACAGCTTGCCCTTGCCGCCGACGCGCAGCGTCTCGTCGATCCCGGGCACGAAGAAGATCAACTGCACGAAGCCTGATCCCTCGACGATATTGCGAAAACTGTCGATACGGTTGTTGCCCGAGCGGTCCGGCATCAACAAGAGGTTCGGTCCCGCAACATGGACGAAAGCCGGGATTGCCGCCGCGCGGCGACGCATCGACGCTGCCGTCCGAGCCTGAAGTCGCCAGCACGCAGAACGGCGACATGCCGATGAATTTTCTCGCGTGGGCGTCGATCTCCGGCCGCGCCTTGGCGACCACGCGCGGCGTGGGAGCGGGATAGATCGTGGCGAGGTCAGAAGGGGCAAGATCGGACAAGGGCGGCTCCTTTCGATTTTGCGGAGAGATTATCATCCGCCGGTGCCACCGTCATCTTGAACTAGACCGCGTCCGCCGGCACGAAGCAGCTAATGATGATGCTGCCGCGATGATGCACGTACCACACCACGGCCTCGCCGATCGGGTTGCCCTGGTCGCGAATGACCGCGCGCTCGGGCACCTGCATCCATTGGCCCTCGATCGGCACCCAATAGGCGCCGCCGCGAACGTCGTAGCTGGTGCGATGGCCGTCGGAAATATCGCAACAGGGTACGCCGTTCGGCGCGATCACGCTCTTGAACCAGGCGCGGATATCAGGCGGCACGTGGTCGTACTGGCCCCTGTCGACGGCGAGCGCTGCGCCGGCCAGCACCGAAAGGCAGACGAGCAAGGCGAATGACACAAGCCTTCGCATCCGATCCTCCGCTTTCGTTCGTGTTGTCGTCGCAGGACGCACGCCGCCACGATTCGTTATCCAAGGACAATTCAAGCGGAGCCCGCTTGCGGATGCACGCTCAAATAATATGCGAACGGCGCGGCTGCGGATTGATGCGATGCGAAATCAAACCGGCCTGATCGGGCGGACACAAGCGGGCAATTCGCTTGACGCATCTTAGGTAGAGGGTGAGAATGTTTCGCGCGTCACGCGCGTTATTTTTAAATGATATTTGAACAAGGATCTGAACATGGCGACAAAACACATGCAGCGGGTTGCATCCGCGGGAGGCGCGCCCCGGCGCGCCGAGCTACGTGAATCCAGCCAGAGCAAACATGTCCCGGGCCAACTGATCATTCGCTTCAAGACTTCGGCGGTAAGGCAGGTCGCGGCAAGTCCGCTTGCGGCGACGGCAACCGCACGCATGGCGGCACGCGCCATGCCGGACGAGGTCACGGGCCCGTTGGAGTTCTTGCGGAACGAGGCCGGGCTGTCCGCCGTCAAGCCGCTGTTTGTGCCCGACGCACCGACAGTGGGGCCGCGGTCCGGCGTGATGGCGCTTGCCGCGGTGCATGGGTCACTCGCGGCATCGTCCAGCCGGCCACCGCGGCGATCCCTCACAGGCTTCCAACTCGTCGACGTCAAGGACCGCAACGTGACGCCCGCCATGATGAAGCGGCTGCGTGCGTCGAAGGCCATCGACCTGGTCGAGCCGGTGCCGAACCGGTGGCTCAGCGCCGCAGATCCCATGATCAATCGACAATGGGGACTGCGCGCGATCCGCTGGTTCGATGGTGCACATCCCGATGCCGCGAAAATTCACGTTGCCGTGCTGGACAGCGGGATCGATGAAGGGCATCCCGACCTGAAGAAATCCATCGAGGCCTATCATCACGACGGAAATAACGCGCGCGACTTCCTTGGCCACGGCACGCATGTTGCGGGCACCATTGCTGCGCTCGTCAACAATTCCGTCGGTATAGCCGGCGTCGCGAACTGCCGGCTGCACTGCTGGAAGATCTTTGACGACCCCGAGCAAGGCACCGACCAGAACTTCAACTTCGAGTTCTACAGCAAGGCGCTCGCCGCAGCGCTCGACTCGGAGATCAAGGTCGTGAACCTCAGCATCGGCGGCACCGAGCATTCCCGGGCCGAGGCGGCGATCTTTCGGGAGTTGGCGGACGCCGGCGTGGTGGTCGCCGCCGCGATGGGCAACGAATTCGAAGAGGGCAATCCGAAGGAGTTCCCGGCCGCTTATAAGGGGGCGCTGGGCGTCGGCGCGGTCGACGAGACCGACAAGCGGGCCTCGTTCTCCTGCACCGGGCCGCATATCGGGCTGGTCGCTCCCGGCGTCAACATCCTCTCGACCGTGCCGCGCATCAAGGCAAGCTTTGCGAGCGCCACCGATTACGATTCCTGGCCGGGTACCTCCATGGCGACGCCGCATGTCGCGGGTTGCGCCGCGCTGGTGTATGGCGACGCCGTGAAGTCGAGGGCCGCTTCCGACGCCGTCGTCAAGCGCCTGACGTCGACCGCCAGGAAACTTCCCGCCATGAAGAAGAAAAAGTTCACGCAGGAATACGGCGCGGGGCTCTTGGATCTCGCGGCTGCGCTCGGAAGGAAGAAGACCGCGGGAAAATCGCGGAAGGGGAAGGCCAAAAAGGCGAGGAAGCGCTGACCGGCATTGCCTTGAATAGACGTCGGCAACGACTAACATCCGGGAATGTCGGTCCAGTTCAAAATTCGCGAGAAAGCGAGTGACGCCCGGCGTCTCGAGATCATCGAGGCGCTGCGCCGGGCGAACTTTGACGCCCATCACCTTTTTCCCGGGCAGAAGCGGCCGAAGCTCGCGTCGATTTACACCGTTGCCAACGCGGGCGCCGGGGACATCAGGACCCTGGAAGCGGTCCTGAAGCATTTCGGGGCGGACATCGAGTATGTCGAGGCGGCGCCGCAGCGTGGTCCGAAGTCGTAGACGCGCCATTTTCCGCACCGAATTGATGCGGTGCGAAATCATGGCTTCTTCTTGTCGCGCGCACCGGCTCCATTGCGCGGCTTCGCTTTCGATTTCGGCGCGACATTTTCCCACGCCATCGTCAGCGCGCTTTTCAGCGTCGCCGCATCGGCCTTGGCCAGGCGCACATTGGTGTAGCCCTGCTTGCCCCATCCGCCTGGCACTGGACGGAAGATTTCGGGCTCCGCCTCAACCAGCACCGATTGCTGCTCGGGCGTCAGCTTCACCGTGCCCCAGTTTTCGTCAGGATGGCCGAGGGTCGCGAAGATACGATTTCCCGCGCGGAAATCAGCCTTGCCCTGATGCGCGCTCTCGACCGCATCGAGAAACATGAGTGCAATCCGGCGAAAGCGGCTCGCTGACATTGTGCTCTTTCCAAAGGCCCGGGCTTACATCGCCCGTTGCGGCGCGCTCTGCAGCAACTCCTGCAGCTCCTTTTTATAGAACTTCGCATTGCCGGTGGTGAGATGGCCGCGCGTCTCGCTGGAGGCCGGGATCAGGAACAGGCGACCGTTCTTGACGCGCTTCATCGCCGCCTCGGTGACGCCGGTTTCCGGCGGATTGCGCTCGTCGTCGGCGGCATTGATCAACAGCAGCGTGGCTTCGATCTTCTCGAGCGAAGGCGCCGGATTGTAATCGTGCGAGGCTTCCCACTGGTAGATGAAGTCGTTGGCATCAGTGGTGATAGCGGTTGCCAGCCGGTCGTCGACCATCTTGTCGGCTTTCGCCGCCGTCGGCGCCAGCGCCTGATAGGCCAGCGTGCCGCCGCCGGTCGCAATGCCGAAGGCGTTGATGGCGTATTTCATCATGCGTGGCTGGGTGATGTAATTGCCGCGATTGTAATCGGGATCGTTCTTGATGGTCTCCAGCATCATCCGCCGCAGCATCCAGTTGCGCGCCGCCATCTCGGTCGGTTGCGAGGCCATCGGCACCAGCGCGTCCATGAACTTTGGATATTTGCCGCCCCAGATCCAGGTGTGCATGCCGCCCATCGAATTGCCTATGACGAGCCGCAGATGCTTTACGCCGAGGCCTTCCGTGACCAGGCGATGCTGCGCGTCGACCATGTCCTCGTAGTTGTATTTCGGAAACGCCGTCTTCATGCCGTCGGAAGGCTTTGACGATTTGCCGTGGCCGACGCTATCGGGAATGATGATGTAGTACTTCGTTGCATCCAGCGGCTGACCGGGGCCGAACAATTCGCCGCCGAAGGTGGCCGTCAGCATGCTGGCGGCTGAGCCGCCCGAGCCGTGCAGCACCAGCACCGGCTGACCGGTCGGCTCGCCGATCGTGGTGTAGTGCAACCGTAGCTCCGGCAGCGTCTCGCCGGTATGGAATTTGAAATTCTTGGCGATCCAGTCGCCCTGCTTCGGTGTGGGATAGTCGGCTGCGAAAGCAGTGACGGTGGTCAGGGCCAGTGCGGCGGCCGAAAAGGCGGCGTGCGAAAAATTCATCATGGTCTCCCCAAAACTGCGGCCGTCTTTGCGGACCGCTTGGCTGGGAACCTAGCACACCAGACCGCCGAACAACGCACTAACCTTCCACTTCGGTTTCCGGCCGGTCATTGCCGGCGGCGGTCTCCGAGCGCCATTTTCCATCATCGGTTTCGTATTCGATCACCTCGGTGCGGCCGGGCACCCGCTGCTCGGCGGCTGCGCGCCGGGCGGCTGCCAGCGCCGTGGCGCGGTTCGGAAACGGCTCGGAAAACACGCCGTTGACGGTGTAGGCCCAGCCGCCGTCATGTTCGACGATCTTGTAGGTCACGTGGGGCATCGGGAACTCGCTGCTTGCAGGTGCCGACAGGGGTGAACGCGCCGCCAGATTCATGACAGAATAAGCCACGCTGTCGGATTTTGCACCGGCCGTTCGTCCTTGATCGAAGACCTCTGCAGAAGAGAGAACCATGTGCCGCAACATCAAGACCCTGTTCAATTTTGAGCCCCCGGCCACGCATGCGGAGATCCATGCCTCCGCGCTGCAATTCGTACGCAAGCTCTCCGGCTTCAATTCGCCCTCGCAGGCGAACGCCGAGGCGTTCAACCGCGCGGTTTCCGAAGTCTCCGACAGCGCGCGGCGTCTGCTCGCCTCGCTGCAGACCAACGCGCCGCCGCGCGACCGCGAGGTCGAGGCCGAGAAGGCGAGGGAGCGCTCGCGGGCGCGGTTTGGGTAGGGCGCGACCGGACGCCGATCAAGCACGTTACTGCGACCCTCCCGTAGCCGACACGCACGGGTTGCGTGATGAGCCGGCCTAACGATTGATGTTTGACCGACCTTCAAACAAGTCGAGTCTCTTGTCGTGCGACGATCTCACAAACGCCCTAGGGCCGCTGCGCTCTTGCCTCCCTTCCGTCAAACCAGGATCGCCTCTTCCCTCAAGAATTTGGAAGAGCCGTCGGTGGAGGTACCAATGTTATACTCGCAAAGCCCACCACTGACAGCCGAAGAACCTTCGTCCGGCAGGCTTGCGCGCGATCCGGACGTTCGATCCGATCAGCGCATTGGTAGACGGCGCATGAAGCCGTCGATCGATCCTCCCCATCACTACCGCTTCGGGGAGGGGCCGCTGGCGAGCGGCCGGCCGTCGATTGGCAGGCGAATATTCCGCACCCTTACCCGGTTCTCTATTGCGGTTCTCATCGGTGTCGGCGCCACGCTTGGTTGGCAGTCCTACGGTGATGCAGCAAAGGAGATGCTGGTAGCCCGGGCTCCAGCGCTGGCCTGGGTGTTATCGGTTTCGACGACGAAGTCGCCAGTCGTGGCCGCAACTTCCACTGACCCGATGCACTACCTTGCGCCCTTGGCGTCCAATCTCGATGTCGTGCGGCGCAGCGTAGAACAACTCGCGGCCAAGCAAGAACAGATGGCCCAGAACATTGCGGCACTAAAGGCCGTTGAGGAGGACATCAGACAGAAGATGTCATCCACGCCTCCGGCCCCGGCCCAACAGGCGGCCTCCATCCCGCAGCCCAAACCTCCGCAACCCAAGGCGCAATCATCGGCCGTTCAGTCATCGTCGGTGCCTCGCCCGCCGCCTCCCGCCGCACCACAGCTCTCGCGCTGACGCCCCAGATTGCCGGCGGCGAAATTGATCAACGCCTTTCCTTTTGTGACCCGGTCAATTTATGGCGAGAGGGTTATCACCGCGCTGACGCAACATCGGTGGCGCTCTCCTCAGCGACCGCCGCTTCCAATCGGGATGCGCGCCATGACTGCTGGGGCACGTTGACACATCAAGCCGGCTTGCTTTCCTATGAAGTTTCGTCAATATCGGCCGCATGACTGCCGTCGTGATCACGTTCGCGAACTTGTGGTGGCGCTCCACTTAGGAGCGGCACGGCTTTGTCATTCACCCAACCGTCGCCGCCGTTCATCGGCTTGCGAGGTTGCTGCATCAACAGTCCGATTGAACGGCGGTTCTTATCTGGAGAACCGCGATGCAACACTCGTCAGCCACCCGCCCTGTTATCTTGACCGGCGACAGAACCACCGGCCCATTGCACCTGGGGCACTACGTCGGTTCGTTGAAGAACCGCGTCACCCTACAGACGACGCACCAGCAGTACCTGCTGCTGGCCGATACCCAGGCACTCACGGACAACGCGCACAATCCTGGTCGGCTGCGTGACAATGTCCTTGAGATCGCGACAGACTACCTGGCTGCCGGGATCGACCCGAACCTGACCACGATCTGCCTTCAATCGCATCTCCCGGCACTTGCCGATTTGACCCTGCTGTACATGAACTATGTCACGGTGGCCCGGCTTGAGCGCAACCCGACCATAAAGGACGAAATCCAGGCGCGAGGTTTTGGCAGAGATATTCCAGCAGGCTTTCTCTGCTATCCCGTCGCCCAGGCCGCCGACATCACCGGTTTCAAAGCGACGATTGTTCCGGTTGGGGAAGACCAAGCTCCATTGATCGAGCAAACCAATGAGGTCGTTCGTCGCATCAATCGCCAAGCTGGTGTTGACGTGTTGCCCGAAGCCCGCGCGCTTATTCCTCGCGTCGGGCGCCTTCCCGGCATCGACGGCAAAGCCAAAATGAGCAAGTCGCAGGGCAACGCTATTCAGCTATCAGCCACGGCCGACGAAATACGTGACGCTGTCCGGCGTATGTTCACTGATCCAAACCATATAAAGGCATCCGACCCAGGTCGCGTCGAAGGCAACGTGGTTTTCAAGTACCTGGATGCGTTCGACGAAGATCACGTTGCGGTTGAGGATTTGAAGGCACGCTATGTCCGTGGCGGTTTGGGAGACAGCATTGTGAAAAAACGTCTGGATGACGTGCTGCAGGCACTTCTCGCGCCAATCCGAGACCGTCGCCGCGCGCTCGCTCGTGATCCCGGCTATGTGCTGCAAGTCGTCAAGCGTGGCACTGCGCGAGCGCGGGAAATAACCGATGCCACTTTGCGCGATGTTCGCGCCGCGCTTGGTCTATTCACACTGAATTAGTCGGATGGGTGCCAAGCCGAGCTTATGTCTGGATTTGGCACTTTTCGGACCTTACGCGATGTCTGACGTAAGTCCGGGAACGCGCATCAAAGCGGAAGTCCGCCAACCACGGTGGATTATGGGTGGGTTCATAGCCGTCCGAGTCCGGTGCGGCGTGATGCACCTCACGGTGCGGCGATGCAGTGGCGTCCATGATGGCATCGGATGTCGGCCGTCGGAGGGATGTCATGGATCAGGCGAGGCGTTTGAAGCTCGGCGCCATCTTCTTCACCATCTTCTGGATCGGCGGGATGCTGTGGTGGAGCGGCGAGTATCATCCCGCCAATATCATCATTCTCTCGGTTTGCGGCGCGCTGGCCGGCTATTTCTGGTACCGCGCGATGCATTGGTCGTTCCGCCGCATGCGGCTCTTGCCGCCCGATTGATGCCTGCGCGGCAGAGACACGCTAGTTCGCATCCCACCTCACCGGCAGATTGAGCAACCCCCGAAACGCCCAGCCGCCGATCCGCACCGGTTCGCGCTCGTCCAGCCGCAGGCCTTTCAGCCGCGCGAACAGGCTCGGCAGCGCGACGTCGGCCACCATCGCGCGCGAAGCGAACGCGCCGGCGCAATAATGCGGGCCGGCGCCGAAGGCGATGCTCTTTTGCGTATCGCGTGTGATGTCGAAACGATCGGGGTCGTTGAAACAGGCCTCGTCGCGGTTGGCCGATCCGAACATGAAGAACACGCGGTCCTCCGGTTCGAAGTCGACGCCGTGATACGTCCACGGTTTTGCGACGCGGCGCGGCGACATCTGAATCGGCGCGATCCAGCGCGCATATTCCTCGAACACGTCGATCCATTTTGCCTTGCCCTCGCGCACCAGCGCGAGCTGCTCGGGATGCGTCAGCAAGGCCCAGGTCGCGCCCGATATCGCATCGCGCGGCTCGTTCTGGCCGCCGGAGATCGCGAGCTTGATGTTGGCGCGGATGCTTTCCATGTTCTGGCCTGAAGCCAGCAGTACGCTCAGGATCGAGGTGTTGGGGTGTTTCTTCACCACCGGGATCATGTCGTCGATCGCAGCATCAATGCCGGCGGTCGCGGCATGGCAGCGCGCCTCGACCTCCTTGTTGCCGGTGTAGTTGGCGATGCCATCGATCATCGCCTGCGACCACGCGTCCATGTCCTGGTAGCGCATGTTGGTCAGTCCGGTGACGTCTTTTAAGCATTCGGCCGATAGCGGCAGCGCGAGCGCCTTGCAGAGATCGGCGGAGCCTTGCGGCACGAGCTCATCAAGGATGCGGTCAGCATGGGCCTGAAACTGCCGGATCCAGGTATCGCGCACCGTGCGCGGCGACACCGCGGGAAACATCGCCTGCCGCTCCGTCATGTGCGCTTCGCCGTCCTTGCGCATCATGTTGTGGCCCATCAGCACGTTCATCAGCCCGTTCGGCTGATGCGAGGAGAACACATCGATGCGCTTCTCCTGGGTGAAGATGTCGTCGCGCCGGGTGAACACGGTCGAGCCGAGCTGCGGCACGAACGCGATCGGCGTCTCTTTTCGCATCTTCGCCAGCGCGGGGTAGGGATCGGCCCAGAAGGCGGGGACGTCGATGTCGAAATGCGGGGCGTTGGACATGATGACCTCACACCGCACGATAGCCACCGTCGACCATCACGATCGACCCGGAGACGTAAGCCGACAGATCGGACGCCAGGAAGATCGCGGGACCGACGATGTCCTCCGCGGTGCCGGCGCGCCCCAGCGGCGTGTGATCCATGAAGGTCTTCACCAGTTCCGGATTGTTGGCGCGGGCACTGGCGTTCAATGGCGTTGCGATGAAGCCGGGGCCGATTGCATTGACGCGGACGCCTTCCTTGCCGAGTTCGGCGGCGAGCGCCTTGGTGAAACCGAGCACGCCGTGCTTGGAGGCGGTATAGGCCGGCGAGCTCGGCGTGCGCACATGCACGAAGGACTGGATCGAGCCGATGTTGACGATGCGTCCCTTGCTCGCGCGCAAGGGTTCGAGAAAGGCATGCGTCACGTTGAAGACGCCGGTGAGGTTGATCGCGATAATGTCTTCCCAGTCGCTGATCACGGCCTCCGCCGCGCCCAGCATGCCGTTGCGGCGGACGATGCCGGCATTGTTGACGAGGATCGAGACCTGGCCGACCTTATCGGCGATCTGCTTCGCCATCGCGACGCAATCCTCGCGCTTGCTGACGTCGAGCGCAAAGCTGTCCGCATTGCCGCCGGCGTCGCGGACTTCCTTTGCCGCTTCTGCTACCGCGTTCTCGTCCCTGTCGAGGAGCACGACCCGCGCGCCCTCCCGTGCATAGCCGCTCGCAATCGCGCGCCCGATACCGGAACCCGCGCCGGTGATGACGGCGATGTGATTTTGGAGAAGTGGCATGGCGCGTTTCCTCTTGTTTGGTTTTGCCAGAGGATAGCAAGCGCGCCCGCTTGTACAAGGTGGGAGAGGGACGATTTCGTAGGGTGGGCAAAGCGACAGCGTGCCCACCATCGCGAAGACATAAGAAAGGTGGGCACAGCGCTGCGCGCCTTTGCCCACCCTACACATGTCGGTTACAATTTGCTCCCGTCGGCAGCGTGGCGATGCCGACGTCGGAGTTGAAGGAGGCCAGGCATGACGCAAACGGCAACCGGATGGCGCGTCTCACGCCGGCGCAATGGCGCGAGCCCCGTGTCGATGTTGCTCTGCGCGCTAGCCGCATTGTCGCTCGCATCGAGCGGATCGCCGGCGGCCGCGCCGATCGCGGTCGCGGTAGCGGATTTCGATTATTTCGATACCTCCGGCGAAGTCGTGGACCAGAGCGCGGAGCATCGCGCCCGCGTGGCGTCGTTTGCCGCGTTGCTGCGCGATAATCTCGCGGCGCAGGGCGGTTATCGCGTGGTGTCGATCGAATGCCCCGATCACCCCTGCACCGCCACCAGCATGTCGCAGGACGTCTTCATCGCCGCCGCGCGCAAGGCCGGCGCGCGACTCGTGGTCTATGGCGGCATCCGCAAGATGAGCACGCTGGTGCAATGGGGCGAAATCCAGTTGCTCGATCTCGAAGCCGAGAAACTGTTGATGCGGCGAACCGTGACGTTCCGCGGTGACAACGATGCCGCCTATCGCCATGCCGCCGATTTCGTCAGCAATGCGCTGACGGAAACCATGCCGAAGCAGTGAGGTCCCACCGACGATCGGGAGATTGGCGGATTACGCTGTCGCCAATCCGCACCTCACGCCTTCGTCAGTGAGGCAACAGCTTCGATCTCGATCAGCATCTTCGGGTCGGGCAGCGCCTGCACCACGCAGGTGGTGCGGGCGGGGTAGGGCGCTGGCCCGAACGCTGACGCATACAGCACGTTCATCGTGGCGACGTCGGATGCGCGCGTCAGCAGCACGTTGACCTTGACCAGATCGCGAAACGTAGCACCCGCCTCGTCGAGCACGCGCTTGATATTAGCGACGACGAAACCGAATTGCGCCTCGAAACCATCGGCCAGCGCGCCCTTGTCGTCAAAACCCGGAATGCCCGAGATGAACAGCAAATCGCCGACACGTGTTGCGAACGATAGCGGCGGGGCCTTGACGCCGGCGGGCGGCGCAAAATGCTGGATCGGGGGCATGGGACACCTCGTGGAGGGTTCGGTGCCTTGAAGCCTAACGCGCCGCTGCCTCGCTGGAAAGGCAGCGGCGCACGCGCTTCACGACCCGCCGATAGGTTTGAAGGTCCCGCCCGTCAGGGAAATTCGCCCGATACGAAATAGCGGGTTACGGTTGCTGTGACAGTAATGCAGTTCACAGGGCCGCAATTTTTTGTTCGTGCAATCGTGATGAAATTGTGTCGGGCGTACGGCGCGGGTCGGCACTGAGTGCGTCGCGCAGGGCCTGAATATGCTTTGCCCCTTGCGCCGATTGGATACAATCCGATAGTTGCGACTCAACCTGCGCCGCAACGCCCGCCTGACACTTTTCCGATTTGCAAGCCCTCCGGAGATACGATCCATGAACATGCCATCCGCCGTTCGCGCCACCGTGCTCGCGTTTGCGGCCTTCGCCAGCGTCACGCTGTCCTCCGCCGCGCATGCCGACGAAGGTTTCGTGCAACTCACGATCTACAAGGCGGGATGGATCATCGGCGGCTCCGGCGGCAGCGGTGTTCTGAATTTTCACGGGCGACGCTATCCGCTGTCAACCGGCGGGCTCGACTACGGCCTGGTGTTCGGCGGATCGAAGACGGTGCTGCGGGGGCGCGTCAGCAACATCTGGCGCCCCTCCGATGTCGCGGGCGTCTACGGCGCAGCCGGCGCGGGCCTGGCGGTCGGCCGCGGCGCGCGCGCGATCGTGCTCACCAACCAGAAGGGCGCGGTGCTGGAATTGACCGGGCACCAGGTCGGCTTGATGGCGAACGCCGATCTCAGCGGGTTGGCGATCACGATGCGGTAGGACTTGTAGGGTGGGCAAAGCGCAGCGTGCCCACCATTTTGATCAGCGTAACGGATGGTGGGCACGTCGCTTCGCGCCTTTGCCCACCCTACGGCAGAGACGCGGAGCCCTGCGATGAACCGCGATCAGCTTATCACCGCCTACACGGCACCTAGCCGCCATTACCACAACCTCATGCACATCGAAGACTGCCTCGCTGCGCTCGCGCGCGTCGACAATCTATCGGAGCGCGAGCGCAAGATCCTGACCGAGGCGATCTGGTGGCACGATGTCGTTTACGATCCGACCCGCTCGGACAATGAAGAGCTCAGCGCGCGGCTGGCCGAGCAGCGCGTCCGTGACGATATCGGAGCGGAAGTGGCCCGCCTGATCCGCCTGACAAAGACACACGATGTCCGGCCCGAGGATCGCCTGGGCGCCATCCTCATCTCGATCGACCTCAGCATTCTCGGCGCGGAGCCCGCGCGCTACGATGCTTACGCCGCCGCGATCCGGCAGGAGTTCATCCACGTGCCGGACGCTGACTATCGCGCCGGCCGCGCCAGAGTGCTCGGCCGGTTCGCCGCGCGGCCGGTGATCTTTCCCGATCCGGCCTTTGCCGCAAGATATGACGGCCAGGCCCGCGAAAACCTCGCGCGCGAGTTGGCCGCTTTGCGCTGACGATTACCTAACTCCGAGAAAATCCCGCTTGCCGATTTCCACGCCGTTGTGGCGCAAAATGCCGTGCGCGGTGGCGGCGTGGAAGTAAAAATTCGGGAAGGCGAAATTGACGAGATATTGCTGGCCCTTCATCGTCATGGTGTTGCTGGGGCCGATCGGGAAGGTCACCTCCCGCGTCTCGCCGCCCTCGAACTGCGCCGGCTTGAACACCTTCACATAATCGGTAGTTTTCGCGATCCGCTGCTGCAATTCCTCAAAGCTCTTTTCGGTGTCCGGCGTGGACGGCACTTCGCTGCCGGTGAGGCGCGCGCAGGTTTTCGCGGCAAAATCGCAGGCAGTCTGCACCTGGCGTGTCAGCGGATACATGTCCGGGTAAAGCCTGGCATTGAGCAGTACTTCGGGCTGAATGTTCTTTGCCTTGCAGTGCGCTTCCGCCTTGCTGAGCAGGCCGGAAAGGCTACCGAGAATCTGCAGGAAGGCCGGCACGGTTAGGTCGTGGAAAGACATGCGATGCTCTTTTCGTGATGTGGAATGGTGCCTCGGGAGGATGAGGTGTTGTTCGAGATGGGAGGCGCGCGGGAAAATGCAACGCTTATAGCGACTCGATTGCGAGCAAATATTTGAGCTTGTCGTCGCCCGCGAAGGCGGGCGATCCAGTATTCCAGAGCAGTTGAGATTGAGCAGATAAGCCGCGGCGTACTGGATTCCCCGCCTTCGCGGGGAATGACGAAGAGCTACCGCGCCGCCGGCATCACCAGGCCGGCGGGCTGCGCCTGGACGCTGGGGCCGCGCATCCGCGCCAGCAATTCCGCCGTCGGCCAGGAATCCGCCGGCAGGCCGTATTTGATCTGCATCGCCTTCACCGCCGTGCGGCTCAACTGGCCCATGATGCCGTCGACCTTGCCGACATTGTATCCCGCGCGCACCAACAACTGTTGCAGCTCCTTCAGCTCGTTGAGCGGAAGTTGTGCGACCGGCGCCGATGGCGGCCGCATCGGCGGGGCGCCGGCGATGCGGCTGGCGAGATAGGCGGCGGTGGTCGAATAGATCAGCGAGTTGTTCCACTCGGTATAGGCGGCGAAATTCGCATACGCCAGAAACGCCGGTCCGGTGCGGCCCATCGGCAGCAGTAGCGAGGCCGGCAGGTCGTCGTTCGGCAGCGGCCGGCCGTCGGGATAGGTGACGCCGAGCTGCGCGAACTTTGCGCGTGGCAGTTTTGTCGTGAGGTCAGCCTGCTCCCACGGAAAATTTTGCGGCGCGCGCACTTCCTGCAGCCACGGCTCGCCGCGCCGCCATTTCAATCCGCTGGCGATATAGTTCGCGGTCGAGCCGATCACGTCGGACGCGCTGCGCAACAGGTTGCGGCGGCCGTCGCCGTCATAGTCCACCGCGTAGTTGAAGTAGTGCGTCGCCAGGAACTGCGTCTGCCCGAGCTCGCCGGCCCATGCGCCGATCATCTCGCTTGCCGTGAGATCGCCGCGGTCGACGATCTTCAGCGCGGCGATGGTTTCCTTGCTGAACATCTCGGAGCGGCGGCAGTCATAGGCCAGCGACACCAGCGAGCGCAGCGTATGCAGATTGCCTAACTCGGCGCCAAAACTGCTCTCCAGCCCCCAGAACGCGGCGATCACGGCCGGCGGCACGCCATATTCCTTCTCGGCGCGGTTGAACGCGGCCGCATGCATCCGGATTCGCGCCTGCGCATTTTTTGCCGCGCCATCGGACGCCCTGTTCCGTGCGAACTCGGTGAACACCTGGCCGAACACGCGCTGGCCGCGGTCGCGGTTGACGATGCTCTGGTCATAGACCAGGTAGGGCGCCGCTTCGGCCAACGTGCGCTGCGACACGCCCTCCGCAATCGCCTGCTGTTTGAGATCGGCGAGGAAGCGGTCGAACGACAGGCCGTTGTGACAGGCCGCGCCGCGGGGTGCGCGCGGAGCGGCGGCAGGGGGCTGTTGCCCGGGTGCCGGCGCGACCACAGGTCTCGGTGCGGGACGAACCGGGGCGGGGACTGGTTGGGCGATGGCGAGAGATGAAAGAAACAGGGACGCGGTGGCAGCAACGAGGGATCTGTGAAGCAGCATCAATGTCACCGGCGAGCAGGAATTGTAGGGTGGGCAAAGCCACCGGGTCGCGCGAATGCGCGCCCGATGACAGGCTCCGCGTGCCCACCATTTCAAATCCGGCCAGTTCAATCAATATGGTGGGCACGGCGCAAGTGCGCCTTTGCCCACCCTACAGCCTCCCGCCTCGGAGCAATCCGCCGCGCAAGGCCGTCACGCGCATAGGAGCCTGCCGTATCAACCTGATCTCGCAGGCTGTTCCAACCGCTTTTCCCCGTGTAGGCTTAGGGTCTGCCCGACTTTTGAAGGTGAGCCGACAATCACTGGGGCGGGCGGAACGAGGGAGATGGCGGAAGACCATGACGGAACTCCGATATTTGGCGCCTGGCACGCTTGACGAAGCGGTCGGTGCATTTGCGAAAGCCGGCAGCGCGGCGCGCATCCTGGCCGGCGGCACCGATCTTCTGGTGCAGATGCGATCCGGCGCGCTCAAGCCCGGCGTGATCGTCGACATCAAGAAAATCCCCGAGCTGACGGCAATCGAACAGACCGCCGACGGCGGCTTTCGCATTGGCGCCGCCGTCTCCGGCATGGCGCTCGCCGAGCACGAGACGTTCGGCAAGGTCTGGCCCGGCGTGCTCGAAGCCGTCAACCTGATCGGTTCCAAGCAGGTGCAGGGCCGCGCCTCCGCCGGCGGCAATCTCTGCAACGGCTCGCCCGCCGGCGACAGCGTGCCCGCGATGGTCGCGGCCGGCGCCGTCGTCACCGTGCAGGGGCCGGACGGCCGCCGCGAGATGAAGGTGGAAGACGTCCCCGCCGGTCCCGGCCGCACCAACTTGAAGCCCGGCGAGATCCTCGTCAGCTTCACGCTGCCGCCGCGCCCGCCCGGCTCGAGCGATGCTTATCTGCGCATGATCCCGCGCACCGAAATGGACATCGCCGTGGTCGGCTGCGGCGTCAGCCTCACCATGAAGGACGGCACCGTCACATCAGCCCGCGTCGGCTTGGGGGCGGTGGCGCCGACCGTGCTGCTGGTGGAAGACGCCGCAAAGGCGCTGATCGGTTCAAAGCTAGACGACGCCGCGCTGGCGAGGGCCGCAGCGGCATGCTCCGCCGCCTGCCGCCCGATCGACGACAAGCGCGGCACCATCGCCTATCGCATCAAGGTGGCCGGCGTGCTGCTTAAGCGCACCGCCGCGATCGCTGCCCAACGCGCGCAAGGAAAGTAATTCATGGCCAAAGTTCACGTCACCACATCAATCAACGGCGAGCCGATGGAATTTCTGTGCGAGCCATCAGACACCATGCTCGACGCGCTGCGCGGGCCGCTTGCGCTGACCGGCTCCAAGGAAGGCTGCGCCTCAGGCGATTGCGGCGCCTGCTCGATCACGCTCGACGACCGGCTGGTCTGCTCCTGCCTGATGCTCGCGGTGGAATCCGAGGGGCACGAGATCAGGACCATCGAGGGCCTGGCGCAGGGCGAGCGTCTGCATCCGCTGCAGCAAAAATTTCTGGAAATGGCCGCGCTTCAGTGCGGCATCTGCACGTCGGGCATGCTGGTCGCGTCCGACGCGCTGCTGAAGAAAAATCCGGACCCGAGCGAGGAGGAAGTCCGCTTCTGGCTCGCCGGCAATCTCTGCCGCTGCACCGGCTATGACAAGATCGTCCGCGCGGTGATGGAAACCGCTGCCGAGATGCGCGCGCACTAATTTTCGGGAGATAGCCCCATGAACCTCGTCACCAACAACAAATGGATCGGCCAGCGCACCATTCGCCCTGATGGCATGGACAAGGTCACCGGCCGCGCCCAGTTTGCCGCCGACACCACCATGCCCGGCATGATCTGGGGCAAGGTGCTGCGCAGCCCGCATCCGCATGCGCGCATCCGGTCGATCGACACGTCGAAGGCGGAGAAGCTGCCCGGCGTGAAGGCTGTCGTCACTTCGAAAGACATCGTCGACTTCCCGATCGAGAAGGGCGCGGTCATGCTGGGCATCCAGGATATGCGCTGGATGTGCCGCAACGTGATGGCGCGCGACAAGGCGCTATTCCCCGGCCACCCCATCGCGGCCGTCGCCGCGACCACGGAAGCGATCGCCGAGGAAGCCTGCAAGCTGATCGAGGTCGATTACGAGGTGTTGCCGTGGTCGATCGAGATTGACGACGCGCTCAAGCTAGATGCGCCGATCCTGCACGAATTCAACAAGTTCGACGGCAAGCCTTCCAACATCGTCGGCCGCCTCGAGCACAAGAAGGGCGACATCGAACGAGGTTTTGAGCAGGCCGACATCGTCATCGAGCGCACCTTCACCACGCGCCCGGTGCACCAGGGCTATATCGAGCCGCATGCCTGCCTGATCTCGGTCGCGCCAGACGGCAAGACCACGATCTGGAGCTCCAGCCAGGGCCAGTTCATGGTGCGCGCGATGACGGCCTATCTCACCGGCATCCCGCAGAGCGATATCCGCGCCATCCCCGCGGAGATCGGCGGCGGCTTTGGCGGCAAGACCATCGTCTATCTCGAACCGCTCGCGACGCTGCTCGCAAAAAAATCCGGCCGCCCGGTGAAGATGGTGATGACGCGCGAGGAAGTGATGCGCGCGACCGGCCCCACCTCAGGCTCGAAAAGCACGGTGAAGATCGGCGCGACGAAGGACGGCAAGATCGTCGCCGCGCACGGCACCTTCTATCTGCAGGCCGGCGCCTTCCCGGGCTCGCCGATCCGCGGCGCTGCGGGCTGCAGCTTCACGCCCTACGACATTCCGAACCTGCTCTCGGAAGGGTACGACGTCTGCTCCAACCGCTCCAAGGTTGCGGCCTATCGCGCGCCGGGCGCGCCGATCGGCGCCTATGCGGTCGAATGCGTGCTCGACGAAGTCGCGGAAGCGCTGAAGATCGACCCGCTCGACTTCCGCCTGAAGAACGCCGCCAAGGAAGGAACCAAGGCCGCGCACGGCCCGGTGTTCCCGCGCATCGGCTATATCGAGACAGTGGAAGCAGCAAAGGCTTCGCCGCATTACGCCGCGCCGCTCGGCGACGGAAACGGCAAGCTGAGGGGCAGGGGCGTGGCTAGCGGCTTCTGGTTCAACGCCGGCGGCGAATCTTCCGCGCAAGTCAACATCACAGAAGACGGCAACGTCGTCGTCACGACAGGGCACCCTGACATTGGCGGCTCGCGCGCCGGCATCGCCAACATCTGCGCCGAGCTGCTCGGCATCGACTACCGCCGCGTCTCCGTTATCATCGGCGACACCCAGACGGTCGGTTTCTCCAACTTGACCGGCGGCAGCCGCGTGCTGTTCGCCTCGGCGATGGTGGTGACGCAGTCGACCGAAAAGATCATCCAGACCTTGCGCGAGCGCGCGGCCAAGATCTGGGAAATCGATCCGGAAGCGGTGAAGTGGGAGAATGGTGCTGCGCATCCGGCGAGCCCGAACGCCGGCCAGTTCGAACCGCTGACGCTGGAAGAGCTCGCCGAGAAGGCGCCCGCGATGGGCGGGCCCATTGGGGCCGGCGTGCAGCTCAACACCCAAGGCGCCGACGGCGGCTTCGGCACGCATGTCTGCGACGTCGAGGTCGACGTCGATCTCGGCATCGCGCGCGTGATCCGCTACACCGCCGTGCAGGATGTCGGCCGCGCCATCCACCCCGGCTATGTCGAGGGCCAGCTCCAGGGCGGCGTCGCGCAAGGCATCGGCTGGGCGCTGAACGAGGAATACATCTACACGAAGGAAGGCAAGGTCGATAACCCCGGCTTCCTCGACTACCGCATGCCGGTCTGCTCGGACCTGCCGATGATCGACTGCATCATGGTCGAGATCCCAAACCCAAAACACCCGCAAGGCGTCAAGGGCGTCGGCGAAGTGCCGCTGGTGCCGGTGATGGCGGCGGTGGCGAATGCGATCTACAACGCGCTGGGCAAGCGTTTCTACGCACTGCCGATGTCGCCGCCGAAGGTGCTGGAGAAGCTGGAAGGCCCGATGCAGCAGGCGGCGGAGTAGGACGCGGGGCCCGTATGTCACCACACCGTCTTTGCGAGCGAAGCGAAGCAATCCATGGCGCGGCAAATGGAGATATGGATTGCTTCGTCGCTTCGCTCCTCGCAATGACGGGCGTGCGTAGCCCGGATGAGCGAAGCGATATTCGGGACCTTCATTATCGTTTCCCGCATGTCGCTGCGCTCATGCGGGCCACTGGCTGACAACGCCAATGAATGACGTGCTCCCCTATCGCACCATGGCGTACAACAACGCCTGGGCAAACCATCGGCTGCTCACCGCCTGTCTCGGGCTGTCGCCGGATGAATTCACCGCGAAGCGAACCGGCTTCTTTCCAAGCCTGCGCGCCACGCTCAACCACATCCTGATCATCGACCACTTCTACGTCGATGCCATGGAAGGCGGGACGCTCGGTCCGGCCGCCTGGGCGGATCAGGAGCCTTGCGCAACGGTCGTCGCGCTGAAAGAAGCGCAGGCCGCAGTCGATCGGCGTTTGCTCAAGGTCGTCGAAGCGCTCGACGGCGCCGGATTGCAGCGCATCGTCTCCGTGCATCGCGGCACCTCCATCCAGCGCGAGCGAATGGACCGCTTGCTTCTGCATCTCTTCCAGCACCAGGTGCACCATCGCGGCCAGGCCCACTGCATGCTGAGCGGCACGTCGGTGAGCCCGCCTCAGCTCGACGAGTTTTTCTCGGCAGGTGAAGCGCCGCTGCGGGCAGCGGAGTTCGCGGAGCTGGGCTGGAGCGAGGAGAAGATCTGGGCAGTTCGGGTGTCGAGGCCTGAACAAGCGTAGCGATCGCTTGGCTCATGCGGGCTACGTGCCATCCTGAACGACTACAACGCAACACTCATCAGTTGAGCGTGAACCATCAGTTCAATGTGAACCATCTCATACCCCAAACAACCATACGTTGCCACCATAACGCCGGGGGCCTCGAAGTGAAATGGAGGTTCATCATGGTAGCGAAGATCTCGATGATGGCGGGAGCCGTGGTTTTGGCGCTCGGCCTGACAAGTCCGATGGTTGCGAACGCTGTCTGCATTGACGAGCCGTGTCCGCCACCCAAGCCTGCCGCGGGAGCGGGCTGGCGGTCGGCAAACTTCCCGGCGCCGAATGGCGGCGTGGTGGCCTATCGCATTATGGGCAACAATCCGGCCTGCGCGTCCTATGATGGGCGCAATTGCCTGTGGGGGATGAAAGTCAGCCAGATCGATTTTGATCGGGTCCGCCCGCTGGTCTGCGGCGCGAATCATCGTGCCGCGTGGGGCGTCACCGGCTACGAGGATCGCAGGCACTGGTGCAATTTGGCACGGCGCGTGGTTTCGACTGATTAGTTGATATTGATAGCAAGCGTGACCCGCACGGGCGAAGTGGTATCGGGGATTCACCGTCTCCCGCATCTCGCTGCGCTCATGCGGGCTACACGTTTGCCATCTTCACTTGAAGATCAGTCAGCCTAGCCACTCTATTCTCAAGCGCTGGATCAGCCTATCCTTGGTGCGATTAACGCCTTGATAAGCCGTAGCGGAATGTGGAAGCCATCGTGAACGATCAAAATCCACCCAGCACTTCGCCCTTCCAGTCCATCCGCGCCGTCGACTACACTGTCATCTTCGTGCGCGACATGGCGGCGATGCGCCGCTTCTATGAGGGCGTCCTTCGCTTATTCCTGACGCGCGAATTGTCGGCGGGCTGGATCGAGTACCAGATCGGCGGCAACACCCTCGCGCTGGCGCGGCCGAGCCGGACGGCAAAGGATGCGCCTGTGCCCGCGGGCAGCGCTTCGCTGCAGCTCGCCTTCAAGGTTGCCGCCGATGATGTCGATCGCTGCGCCAAGGAGCTGGTGCGGCACGGCGTCGATCTGCTCGAGCCGCCGACCAACCAGCCGTTCGGCCATCGCACGCTGTTCTTCAGGGATCCGGACGGAAACCTGCTGGAGGTGTATGCGGAGATCTAGCGACTCATTGGAAGCGTAGCCCGGATGAGCGAAGCGATATCCGGGATTCTACTGGTCCCGCATATCGCTGCGCTCATGCGGGCTACAAAGTTTTACCGCAGCCACCTAGTTCAGCGTCAGCCACACCAGGTTGCAGTCGCGGTGGCAGGTGTTGCAGTGCGCCGGCTGATTAAAAGTGTTGGCGAGCTGCCATTCCTGCGCTTCGTTGCTCCATTGCGCCGTGGCGTGGCAGATGATGTCGTCGGAACCGCAGGCGTCGCAGACCGGCGTGGAACGGGCGGCGCGATTCACCACCTTGCGCTCGATCGGCTGCGGCCGCTCCGGCGCAATCCGGTCCTGGACGATTTCGAACGGGTTCATCAGCTTGACGCGTCGCAACATTGGCCCTGCATCCATTCTCGCGAGTCTTGATTCGCTGCTTTCAAAACTAGCGAATCGGCCCGGCCGTTCCATCGCAAAATTGCGCAATACCCAAGATTTAACTTTGTCATTTTCGGGAGGATTTCTTGGAAGGCGACGGCGGAAAGCGGCAGGCGATCGCTGGCGCCTTTCGCTAGCTCGTGTCCCAGGCGCGATGCAGCGCGCAGCGCTGCGTCGCAGAACCGGGAGCCATAGGTCGCGCGGCAGATAATAGGCCCCGGCTCTGCGGTGCACCACTTCGTGGCGCACCGCGTCCGGGGCACGTAGCGGGACCATGTCACGCTGTCAGAGCAAGCGATGCGGCCTTGCGAGCGCGCAAAGCAAAACGGCCCGGGCAGTGATGCCGGGCCGCTCCATTAACCGCCTAATACTTCTTCTTGGTCGTGGCCGATCCGGTCGTCGTCTGCTTGCCCGGCGCGCTTTCCGAATGGCCTTTCGCGGTCTTCTTCTGGTGTCCCGGCGCGTATTTCGACGCACCCTTTGTGGTCGAGCTCTTGCTGTCCTGCATCTTCTGTCCCGGGGCGTATTCCGAGGAACCCGGAGACTTCGTGCCCTGCGCAAACGCAGCCGTGGTGAGCAACACGGTCGAAACGGTAATCAACGTCTTCAGCATTGGAGGTCTCTCCTGTTGCGGGAAACCAAGCAACGCCTTGCTCGCGGTGGTGTTCCACTTTTTCCCGCTCACGGTTGACGAGCAATGCCGATGAACAAATCTTCATCTTCTCGCGCCATCCCGGCCCACAAGAGGGAGCGTGCATGCTCCTCACAACTCGGGGCGCGACGCGTCGCAGGAACGACGGGATGAGAGAGTGGGACCCTCACAACTCCCGCGCATTCGAGAACGCGAACGAGGACACCCGCCGCGTGTTCTCGTCCAGGATCAGCGTCCGCGTGATCGGCGGCTCGGCGCGCTGGCTGCAGTTTTCGCGCTCGCAGAGCCGGCAGTTGACGCCGATCGGCGTGCCCTCGGCTTTTTCCAGATCCATCCCGGCGGCGTAGACGAGCTTCGAGGCGTGGCGGATTTCGCAACCCAAACCAATCGCAAAGCGCGGCTGCGGTTGCGGGTGCGGCGCGATCGGGCGGCGCACCATCTGCGCGATGGAAAAATAACGCGTGCCGTCGGGCAGTTCGATCACCTGCTTGAGCAGGCGGTCCGGCGTGTCGAAGGTCGAATGCACGTTCCAAAGCGGACAGGTGCCGCCGAATTTCGAGAACGGAAACGTGCCGGACGAAAACCGCTTGGAGACATTGCCGGCATTGTCGACGCGCAACAGAAAGAACGGCACGCCGCGCGCATTCGGCCGCTGCAGCGTGGTGAGGCGATGGCAGACCTGCTCGAAGCCGGCATTGAAGCGCTGCGCCAGCACATGCACGTCGTAGTTCAGATTTTCCGCCGCGGTGTGGAACGGCTGATAGGGCATCATGACGGCGGCGGCGAAGTAGTTCGCCAGCGTAATCCGGTAGAGCCGCCGCGGGGTGTCGTCGAGGGGTCCTGCGCGGTTGACGATGGCGTCGATGGATGCGCCGCATTCGGCGAGGCCAATCTGCAGCGCGAGCTGGAAGGCCCGGCCCGAGCCGTCGACCAGTTCGGAAATCAAAAGCTGCCGCCGGTGGCGGTCGAACCGCCGCAGCGTCTCGCGCATCACGTCGACCGGCATGATGCGGGTGACGATCGAATGCTTTTCGCGCAGCCGGGCCGAAAGCGCGGCGAACAGTTCCTCGGCGGAGGCGTGGAGTTCGTCGCGCAAATTTTCCGCGGCCTGTTCGAGCTCCGGAAAATAGTTGCGGTTGGCTTCGATCAGGTCGCGCACGCGCTCGATCGGGTTGGCCTCGAAGCGGGCGCCTTCGTCGCGGTCGGCCATTTGGGCCGCCACCAACGTCTCGCCGCGGCGGGCCTCGGTGTAGGCGGCGTAGAGGCGCTGCAGCGAATGGGTCACACCCGGGCAGAGCTCGGCGAGGTCGCGCAGTTCCTGCTTCGGCAGGTCGATCTGCCGGAACAGCGGATCGGAAAAAATCTCGTTCAGCTCGGCGAAGAAGCGGTCCTCGTCGGCGGTAGCGAGATCGCGCAGGTCCAGGTCATAGGTTTCGGCCAGCCGCAACAGGATCTGCGCGGTCACCGGCCGCTGGTTCCGCTCGATCAGGTTGATGTAGCTCGGCGAGATCCCGAGCCCTTCCGCGATCTGGGTCTGCGACAGCCCGAGCTGCTGGCGGATCCGCCGGAACCTCGGCCCGACAAAAAGCTTCTTTCCGGAGTCGGTGGCCATGACAGGGTTCCTGACCTAGGATTGTGACAAAATTTACAAAATGACATCTGTTACAAGTTCATATGTTACATGACATCACCAATAAAAGACAAGGTATCTATACGAATTTCTCTTTCTCGCGTTACCTCTCAGGACGTTTCGCAATGCACTGTCAAGAATGTCGAGTGATGACAGTGGAAGACAAGGATTACGCACATGAACTACCAGCCACGTGGAATCAGTGACCGGACTATCCAGGGACCGGCTTCCTATCTGAGCGAGATTGGAGCTGCTGAAGCACTCCTGAAGGCCCAGCCGACCTGGAATGGCGTCACCGCCGAAGCCGTGGCGCGCATGCGTCTGCAGAACCGCTTCAAGACCGGCCTGGACGTCGCCCGGTACACCGCGGCGCTGATGCGCAGCGATATGGCTGCCTATGACGCCGATCCCACCAAGTACACCCAGTCGCTCGGTTGCTGGCATGGCTTCATCGCGCAGCAGAAGCTGATTTCGGTCAAGAAGCATTTCGGTACGACCGATCGCCGCTATCTGTATCTCTCCGGCTGGATGATCGCAGCGCTTCGCTCCGAGTTCGGACCGCTTCCTGATCAGTCGATGCACGAGAAGACCTCGGTGCCGGCGCTGATCGAAGAGCTCTACACCTTCCTGCGTCAGGCGGACTCCCGTGAGCTCAATGATATTTTCCGCGCGCTCGACGCGGCCCGCAAGGAAGGCGACAAGGCGAAGGAAAAGGCGCTGATCGAAAAGATCGACAACTTCCAGACCCATGTCGTGCCCGTCATCGCCGACATCGACGCCGGCTTCGGCAATGCCGAGGCAACCTACCTGCTCGCCAAGAAGATGATCGAGGCGGGTGCCTGCGCCCTGCAGATCGAGAATCAGGTCTCCGACGAAAAGCAGTGCGGCCACCAGGATGGCAAGGTGACCGTGCCGCACGAGGTGTTCCTGGCGAAGATCCGGGCCTGCCGCCATGCCTTCCTCGAACTGGGCGTCGAAGACGGCATCATCGTGACCCGCACCGACTCGCTGGGCGCCGGTCTCACGCAGCAGATCGCTGTGAGCCAGAAGCCCGGCGACCTCGGCGATCAGTACAACAGCTTCCTGGATTGCGAGGAAGTGACAGCCGCCAACGCCAGGAATGGCGATGTCATCATCAACCGCAACGGCAAGATGATGCGTCCGAAGCGGCTTGCCAGCAACCTCTATCAGTTCCGTGCCGGAACTGGCGAAGATCGCTGCGTGCTCGACTGCATCACCTCGTTGCAGAACGGCGCCGACCTGCTGTGGATCGAGACCGAGAAGCCGCATATCGAGCAGATCGCCAAGATGGTTGATCGCATTCGCGAGGTGATTCCGAACGCGAAGCTGGCCTACAACAACTCGCCGTCGTTCAACTGGACGCTCAACTTCCGTTGGCAGGTGTACGACGCGATGAAGGAAGCCGGCAAGGATGTCAGCAAGTACAATCGAGTCGACCTGATGAAGCCGGAATACGACGATACGCCGCTGGCCATTGAAGCCGACGAGCGCATCCGCACCTTCCAGGCCGATTCAGCAAAGCGTGCTGGTATCTTCCACCATCTGATCACGTTGCCGACCTATCACACGGCAGCTCTGTCGACTGATAATCTCGCGAAGGATTATTTCGGCGAGCAGGGCATGCTGGGCTATGTGAAGAATGTTCAGCGCCAGGAGATCCGTCAGGGTATCGCCTGCGCCAAGCATCAGAACATGGCCGGCTCCGATATCGGCGACGATCACAAGGAATATTTCGCTGGTGAAGCCGCTCTGAAGGCGGGCGGCGTCCACAATACGATGAACCAGTTCGGCTAACGCTGGAATTGATCAGTCTGGGGTCTGGCCGGATTCCAGGCTGATCACGGACAACAGGAGACTGAAGATGACCAAAGGCAGCAATTTCTGGGTGATCGGCGGCGAGTTCGGTTCGATGAACTTTCACAAGCTCGTCGAAGGCTCGGCCCAGGTCAGAGGCCCGTTCAAGACCCGCAAGGAAGCCGAAGAGTGCTGGAAGGAGGTCTCGGAAGAGAGCCGCCATAAAGCCGGCGTACGCTTCTCGATCGTCGAAGAGCCCTCGCGCGTCTCAGCCTGACCGGCTGCTGCCGACCTATCAGAAGAAACGTCCAAGGACAGGCGGCCCCATCCGGAATTCCGGCTGGGGCCGTTTGCGGTTTCAGGGCAGCCTTTCTTCATCCTCTCCCGCCTGCGTGGGGGGTGCCGCCGCGGGGGATAACGGTGGAGGGATAACTCATTGAAAACAAACAACCATTGCGCAAGGCATGGTTACTGCTAGGTTAAGCCCAGGCTAACCCCCTGCAGGATGAAGGCGGCTTCCGATGTCAAACGCGCAAAACACCGGCAACGAGGCTCGAGACATGCGACCGACCCGGCTGCGCGACGCGCTTCGCCAGGCGCGGATCGAGGCCGCCGATCGGACCGGCGTCGTGGTCGAACTGCGCGATGCCGAGGTCGCCCGGCTTGAGATCCTGAACGAGGCGCTCGATCCGCTGTTCGCGGAGGTGCCGGAGCAGATCGACCTGTTCGATCGCGGTGTCAGCCAGGGCGAGACGCCGCGGCTGTGGATCGACGTGGTCGCGCATATCGTGATGGGACGCGACAAGCGCATCTACCGATTCGTGCAGGATACGCGCTTCGGCCGCATCGTGCTTGCCGAGTCGCATGACGTGCCCGTCATCGTCGATGCCGTCACCGGCTACGTCGCGCGCCGCATGATCGAGCGCGAGCATGCGATGGTGGCAATGCCCGTGGCCGAACCTGTTGTGGAAAAGAAGCCGCGCCGCCGCGGCTTCGGCACGTTCGTGCTCGGCTTCGTGCTGGGCGCGGTGGCGCTGTTCGGATTGGCGCTGTATGCAAGTTTGAAGAATTTTTAACCGGAGCCGCCGGGTCGGGCATTCGGGGGCATCGTGGCAGCTTCGTCGGTACCGTTCGTCATCCTGTTCGCCGGCACGCTGTTCGGAATCACCTATCTGTACGGCAAATGGCGCACGCTGCGCCGCGCCGAATTCATCCGTACTTTTCGCTGGCCGCGCGGGCTGCTCGAACGGCTGGAGAAGCATCACCCCGGTTTTCAGCGCAAGGACAGCGCGCTGGTCTCGCGGGGCTTGCGGCAGTTTTTCCTCGCCTATCTCATGAGCGGCAAGCGCTATGTCTCGATGCCCTCGCAAGTCGCCGACGATCTCTGGCACGAGTTCATCCTGTACACGCGCGAGTATGACGCGTTTTGCCGGCGCGCCTTCGGCGGTTTCCTCCACCACACGCCCGCCGTCGTTCTCAGCGAGCACCGCAAGAGCAACGAAGGCCTCCGCCGCGTCTGGTGGTATTGCTGCAAATACGAGAATATCGATCCGGTTCGTCCGACGCGCCTGCCGCTTCTGTTTGCGCTCGACAGCAAGCTCAACATCGCAAACGGCTTCGTCTACCACCCCGACTGCGAAGAACTGCGCAAGAACGGCAGCGGCGCGGCTCATTGCGGCGGCGATTTCGCCGATGGCTCGATCGATGGTGGCACGGATGGGTTTGGCGACGCCGGCAGCGCAAGTGGTGATGGCGGCGGTGGTGGCGACGGGGGCGGTGGTTGCGGCGGCGGTGGCGATTGAGAAATTCGCCCGGCTGCAGGCGTGAGAAAACGCTAGAGCAGCGTCGCCTGCTTGATCTGCTTGACACGGAAGTCGGCATCGACGGCGCGCACGGTCTGCACGCAGCGCCATTTGCCGCCGTCGCGCGTGATCGAAAACAGGTTGTAGGCAGCGGCCGGATAATGCCGGTGGGCCAGCGCCGAAGCAGAGGGCACGCCGACCGCAGGGATCTGGTGGCCGGCGCCTTCGAGCCACATCGTCGAATGGATGTGGTCATGGCCGTGCAGGACCAGTTCTGCGCCGCGCCGCTTCAGCACGGCGCGCAGCGCTTTCGAATCGGTCAGCCGCTTCATCCGCGAACTCGATTCCAGGGGGTGATGGACCAGCAACACCCGGAACGCCTCGTCCGGCGGCAACTGGGCAAGCTGGCGGTCGAGCGCATCGAGCTGCGCGCGGCCGAGCCGGCCGGTTGCCATCAATGGCAGCGTCGGCACCGCCGAGGAGACCCCGATCAGCACCAGCGGACCGCGCCGGCGCACGAACGGAAACGACACTCCGTCCGCCGCGGCATCGCCGCGCAGATACTGCTCGAACGTGCCGGTGAAATGATGCCGCGTCGCCCGCACATAGGCGTCGTGATTGCCGGGAACGACGGTCACCTGCTGCGGCGTGCCGACGCTTTCGAGCCAGGCCTGGGCCGGGATGAATTCCGCCTCCAGCGCCAGGTTGACGAGATCGCCGGTCACCGCGATGTGGTCCGGCCGCTGCGCCTGCATATCGGCAATCAGTGCGTCCAGCACCTCGCGGCGGTGATACTTATGGCGGTTGCGGGTCCAATTGAAATAGCCGAGCGCACGTTTGCCCGCGAGGTCGCGCAGCCGCGCCGCGGGCAGCGGCGGCAGATGCGGGTCCGACAGATGCGCCAGCGTGAAGATATCGGTCATTCGCGCTCCGCCGCATTCTCTGTGATATAGAGCCGTCGCACCATCATGTCGGCGATATAAGGATCAAACGTGATAGCTGTCTATCCGAGGTTTGCGTGACGGCGCTGCAGCACTTGCGAAAGCGGCTGGAGCCGCAATTGCGGCAGGCCTTTCATCTCTATTGGCGGATGGCCCGCGGCATGACGCTCGGGGTTCGCGGCGTCGTGCTTGATGGCGACGACAAGGTATTCCTGGTCAGGCACAGCTATGTCGCCGGCTGGCACCTGCCGGGCGGCGGGGTCGAGGTCGGCGAAACCTTTCTCGAAGCCTTGCGAAGGGAGTTGGTGGAAGAGGGGCGGATCGAATTGACCGGAGAGCCGGTCCTGCACGGCCTGTTCTTCAACGGCCACGTTTCCCGCCGCGACCATGTCGCGGTCTATGTCGTCAGGCAGTTCCGGCAGGACCGCCTGCCGGAGCCCAACCACGAGATCGTCGAGTGCGGGTTCTATGCGGCAGGGGCGCTGCCGGCGGAGACAACCAGGGGCACGCGGCTCCGGATCGCGGAGGTGCTCGACGGTGCCGCGCGGACTGCGACCTGGCGCTGACGCAGGGCTCGGTTGCTTCGCGGCCCCGCAATGCATAGAAGCGGAGAAACGAGGCGGGGATCGACATGGGCAGAATGGGAGTCCTAAAGCTGCTTTGCGCCATTGGCTTCCTGGCGGTGCTGGCTAGCAACGTCTGGACCATTTCGCGCTGGAGCGAAAGCCGCGGTGTCTATGACGACATCTGCTATCTGCGGCAGGCGCATCTGTTCCAGAAATACGGTCTGGACGGGTTCAATACCGACATCACACGCGACGACGATCGTTTCCTCTCCGGCAAGCTGAAGGAAATCAGCTTCCCGGACTGGAATGATCCGACGAAAATGCCTTGTCACATATGGAATGCGAAGACGAACAAACGCGCGCTGCAATACCCTCCGGGGACCGGATTTGCGTTGGCGTTGTTTCCGAGTGGATTTCAGGTGATACCGCTCTACGCGGTGGCAAACATCACCATCCTCGCCTTTGCCTTGTTTGGATTGTTTCGGGCGCGCGAACCGGCTTCGCTTGCACTTGCCGCCGTGTTCGGTGTTGCCGCGCTTTATCTCATGATCAATCCAACGAAAGCGAGCTATTCGGTGGCGCCGACCATGATGGTTTGCGCCGTCGCCGGTCTTCTGACCGCTCAACTATTCACAGGCCGCTCGTCGCATCGGCTAGCCCTGCTGGCCCTGGTTGGCTTTCTGATCGGCCTGTCCGTCAATTTCCGCTTGCCCAACCTGTTTCTGGCGGCAGGCTATTGCCTGTACCTTGCCGGCGCGTTCCTGCTGGCGCGCAGCAAGGAGACTTTCCTGCAGGGAGTGTCGTTCGGCGTCGCTTTTCTGATCGGGATTGCGCCGACATTGATCGCGAATGCGATCAATGCAGGTAGCCCGTTCTCGACCACCTATGGCGGCGTCGATGTCGCGCCGCCCGAGCTGAATTCGGGCGTCCTGTTAAGCTATCTCGTTGACGTTCAATTCACCTTGCTGGCGATCTCGGCCGCCTGGACCGCCTGGCTCTGGCGTTTCGATCAGGGCCGCGCCAGACAGGTCGCCGTTCTGGTCGCCATAAACCTCGCGGTAAATCTGATTTTCTTCATGACCCATCCGATATTTACGCCATATTATATCATTCCGATCGACATGCTCTCGCTCTGGACTCTGCTGTTCGCAACGCTCGATCTGCGCGGCGAACGGGCCGCCGACAGTGCGGCCTTTCCCCAACCGGCCAACGCCTGATTGCGATATACGCGCTATGGACAGACTTAATTCGGTGAGTGGGCGATGACAGGACCGGCGCTGCGGATCGCGGTTCTGGTGCCATGCTTCAATGAGGAAGCCGCGGTCGCCACCGTGGTCTCGGATTTCCGCAAGGCGTTGCCGACGGCTCAGATTTTCGTCTACGACAACAATTCGAGGGACCGCACCATCGAGGTCGCGCGCGCGGCCGGTGCCATCGTGCGGAGCGAGCGCCGCCAGGGCAAGGGGCATGTAGTGCGCCGCATGTTCGCCGACATCGATGCTGACATTTATGTACTGGTCGATGGCGACGCCACCTATGATGCGCCGAGCGCGCCGCGCATGATCGATGCGCTGGTCAACGGCCACCTCGACATGGTGGTGGGCTTTCGCGTCGACCAATCAGTCGCGGCCTACCGGCCCGGCCACCGCACCGGCAATTGGATGCTGACGAGCTTCCTCTCCACGGTGTTCGGCCAGGCGTTCAAGGACATTCTTTCCGGCTATCGCGTGTTCTCGCGTCGCTTCGTCAAATCCTTTCCGGTGCTGTCCGACGGTTTTGAGATCGAAACCGAGCTCAGCGTTCACGCGCTCGAACTGGCGCTGCCAGTGACGGAAGTCGAGACGCCGTATTACGCCCGCCCCGAGGGATCGTTCAGCAAGCTCAACACCTGGCGCGACGGCTTCCGGATCCTCGGCACCATCCTGAAGTTGTACCGGTCGGAAAAGCCGCTGCGGTTCTTCACGGTGATCGGCGTCTTCCTGACGCTGGTCTCGATCGGCCTCGCGATCCCCCTGATTGTCACCTATCTCGAGGAAGGCCTCGTTCCACGGTTGCCGACGGCGGTGCTGTCGATGGGCCTGATGATCGTGGCGGTGCTGTCGATCAGCTCGGGGCTGGTGCTGGATACGGTGACGCGCGGCCGCCGCGAGATGAAGCTGCTGGCCTATTTGTCCCAGCCCGCCCGTGTCAGGGATTGAGGCAATACAGGGATTGCCATCTTCCAGCGATGGACCGCGCCGTCGCCAGATGCTATCCCGCGCCCCATCATGAGCGAACTTGACGTCACCATCCTGGCCGAAACACCGAAGGACGCCCAGGCGATCGAACGGCTGCACGAGCGCACGTTCGGTCCCGGCCGTTTCGTGCTGAGCGCGTACCGCCTGCGCGAGCATGTCGATCACCTGCTGGACCTCTCGTTCACGGCGCGGATCGGCACATTGCTGGTCGGCTCGGTGCGCCAGTTGCCGATCTGCATCGGCGACACGCCGGCCCTGATGCTCGGACCGTTGACGGTCGAGCCGCCGTTTCGCAGCCGCGGCGTCGGCCGCATGCTGCTCGATCGTTCGCTGCGGGATGCCAAGGCCAAGGGCCATCGTTTGGTCATTCTGGTCGGCGACGAACCCTATTACAGCCGCGTCGGCTTCAAGGTCATACCGAAGGGACGGGTGATCATGCCGGGGCCCGTCGACTACAGCCGCCTGTTGGTGGCGGAACTGGTCGAGGGCGCGTTCGACGGCGTGTCCGGCAGTATCCGGCCGGACTGGAGCAAGGCGCAGTAGGGCCGTCGGCGCGCGCCACCGTCGCGATCCGTCAGAAGAATCGACGCCTTTTGGTACCGGTCGTCCGAACCGGCGCGGATCCTGCGCTTCCCGCCGCCTTCTGCAATTCGTGCCGGAACTCCTCGCGCTTCTCGTGGATGGAGGCGACGACATTTCCCATCGCCACCCCGAGCCCGATCAGGGCGGCTTCCGACACCAGTAAGCTTGCCTCGATGGTCTCCGGCACCGCGTCGGTAACGCCGATCTGGTAGAGATGCCGCGCGTGGTCGGCATCGCGGGCGCGCGAAACCACCAACATGTCTTTCCTCAGCGCGCGGACCTGCGCGACAATTTCGTCGATGCTTTCAGGTTGGTTGATCGTGACGATCACGGCGGCGGCTTCCATGAGGCCGCAGCTCTTCAAAAACTCCGGATTTGTCGCGTCACCGTAAAAGACGGTGCGCCCCTGTCTTCGCTGCTCCGGGACGGCCGCGGCATCATTGTCGACCGCAATATACTTGAACTGGTGCCGGTCCAGCATCGTGCAGACGACCTGTCCCACCCGGCCATGTCCGACGACAATGGCATGGCCGCTCCCGCCGCTTGGCGCAACGGCGAGTTCAGGGTCAATCGGCTTGTCTTCGCGCATCATCGGCGCCAGCCGCCGCGCGACATGAGATAGCGCCGGGGTCAGCATCATGGTCAGCGAGGTCAATGCGACCGTGAAGCTCGATACGCTGGCATCGATCAGACCAAGCGTCGTCGCCATTCCGATCCCGACGAAAGCGAACTCGCCGCCGGGACCCAGCAGCAGTCCGACTTCGACAGAGGCCGGCCATGAGAGGCGAAACATCCGCGCCAGGAAGATGAGGATGACGGCCTTGACGGCGATCAGCCCGGCCGCAGCCGCGATCAGCCAGACCGGGTCGCGGGCGAGCTCGCGGAAATCGATGTTCATGCCGACCGTGAAGAAGAACAGGCCAAGCAGCAGGCCCTTGAACGGATCGATGGCGGTCTCGATCGCCTTGCGAAATTCCGTCTCGGCAAGCAGCAGTCCGGCGACAAAGGCGCCGAGCGCCATGGAAAACCCAGCTACTGCGGCAGCCACTCCCGTTGCGACGATCACGAACAGCGTCGTGGCGACGAACAGGTCGCTCATGCCCACCGATGCCACCAGACGGAACAGCGGTCGCATTACGACGCGGCCGACGATGACGATCACCGCGAGCGCGACGGCGGCGTTGGTGAGCGCGAGAACGAGCGTCGCAACGATCGAACCGGACTCGCTCGCGCCAAAAATGGAGATAAAAAGCAGGAGAGGGGCGACTGCCAGGTCTTGTGCGAGCAGCGTTGCAAAGCTTGCCCGGCCTGCGCTTGTGCTGAGTCGCCGTTGCCTGGAAAGGATCTCGACGACAATGGCTGTCGAGGATAGGGCAAGGCAGGCGCCGAGGATCAGCGCTACCGGAGCCTTGTTGCCCACGAGGGCCGCGGCCGCGCCGATTGCCGCCGAGGAGAGTACGATCTGCAAGCTGCCCAACCCAAATATCAGGCGGCGCATTGCCTTCAATCGATCGTAAGACAGCTCCATCCCGATGAGGAAGAGCAGGAACACAACTCCGAGGTTCGCAATGCCCGAGACGTTTTTGGGGTCGACAACGGTGAACCAGTAGAGAAGCGGAAAACTCTCGATGAACGATCCCAATCCGAAAGGGCCCAGGATCGCGCCGGCGCCTAGATAGCCGAGAACGGGATTAAGGCCGAACCGCCGCACCAAGGGAATGACGACGCCCGCGGTGCCGAGCAGAACGAGCGCGTCGCTGTAGACGGGAACATTGATGGGTGCAGTCATCTATCGGTTGTGCATCCGCTTCCATGGGCAAGGAATATCTGATGGCGGATTCGCACGGTATCCGCCGTCATTCCACATGGACGTTAGCTGGTAGCACCAACTAACGCCACCCCATGGATCGTTCCGTCCGGGCTAGAACTTCAAGTTCGCAAACGCGCGCACGCCAATGCCCGGCAGCAAGACTTCGTCCTTGTTGAAGGACGTCGAATTGCGGATGTTCTCGTTCAACAGGTTGTTGCCGACGAGGCCGACCATCATTTCCCGGGCGCCGAACCAGGTTGGATCGAGCTTCGTCCTGTAGCTGACCTCCGCCTTCAACAGATTATAACCCGCGGTTGGCGTCTCGCCGACCGGGGGCGATATCGTTCTGGGCGAAGGCGTGCAGCAGGTTGATCCGTGTGAGCCAATTGGCATCGCGCCAGAACAGGCCGCCGCCCACGCGCACGGGTGGGATGCGCGGGACATTGGTGCCATCGTCAAAGGTCGCGCGCACGACATCGAACTGGTTCTCGATGCCCCAGATACCGCCGTAGAGCGGCCCGACGTCCAATTGGCTCTGGAACTCGCCGCCGCGGAAGGTGGCGTCGCGTTGCGAATAGATCGCCTGGTTCAGTTCAAGCGGAAAGGCCGGGTCGGCGGGACCGACACAGGCGACATCCTCGCAGGTGTTGCCGGTGAGTCGACGGTAAATGAAGCCATTGAACTTGGTGTAGTAAGCCGTCGCCTCGAACCTGAAGGGTCCGGTCGCCCGTCGTAGTCCGATCTCGATCGACTTGGCGGTCTCCATGCTCAGATTGGGATTGCCGATGTCGAAGGTGACAGTTGCTTCGTGCGGTCCGCGCGAAAACAGTTCCGCTGGCTTGGGCGCGCGCTCGACGTATTGAGCGGTGATGCTTGCGACCAGTTGACCTGGAAGATCCTGGATCAAGCCGATGCTCGCGCTCTTCGGCGTGAAGCTGAGATTGCGGGCTGTCGGCGGACCGATATCGCCGGGATTGGCATTGAGGTCGAACAACTCCGGAATGAATGCCGGCATCGTTCCGCTGAGGTTAACATGCTCGACCCGGCCGGCGATCTGCGCCTTGGTGGTCTCGGTGAATTTGAGTTCGTTGAAGACGTAGCCGGCGACCCTGTTATTCTTGTTAGGATCAAACAACCCGTTGAGCGGGCTTGTCGGATCGTCCGGGCTCGACGCCGTCAGTTCCTGATGCCCGGCCTGCAGGCCGAAGGCGGTTGTGACGGCGGCAAAGCGCGCGTTGAACGGCGCCATCTGCACCTCCACGCGTCCTTCCTGCTCCTTGTTGGTAAAGGTCTGGCGCACGCCAAGGGACGAGAAGTCGGCGGGATCGGCGAGCGCGATCTCGTTGTGCTTGTAATCGGTGGCGCCCGCCCAGAACCTGATGGCGTCGATCGCCGCCGCATCCGGCCGGTATTCGCCCTTGGCTGTGAATTTGGTTTGGCGCGCGTCGATCCGGGACTGATGATCGGAGGGCTCAATTCCGGGAATGCGGTACAGCGTGTCGTTCTGCGTGATCGCCGCGCCGATAAATCCGCCATCGAAGATGTAGGAGCCGCCAATCGATGCGCCGGCCGCCTGCATCGCTGAATTGGGCTGCCGGCCGTTGGCCGGGCGGGTCTGGTCGAACAAATACGGATAGCTCGGAATGCTGTAATCGCTGGCCTTGCGGCCGTAGGCGTCGGCATGAACAGCGAAATTGCCACCGCCGGCATCGATCAGGATGCCGCCATCGACACCGCGGTCGACGGAACTGACGGCCGTTCGGGTTTCGACCGTGACGCAGGCAGGTGATCCCACGTTTGCGAGCGGCGCTTTCGCCGGCAGTCCGTAGGTCTGGAACGGTGTGGCCGCGCATGAAGGCAGGGCGTCCGGGATGCGATTGTTGGTCGCGCTGACGACGCCTCCGATCGATGTCGATCCGTAGCGCAACGCCGCCGGACCACGGATGACTTCGACCTGGTTTGTCGCCAGTGGATCGACCGGCACGAAATGGTCTTCGCCGAGATCGGAGGCGCCGCCAGCGTTGGTGCCGTTCTCGAGGATGCCGACGCGATTGACGTCGAGGCCCCGGATGATCGGCCGGCTCGCGGCACCGGGCGCGAAGGTGGAGCCGGTAATGCCGGGCTTCGAGAACAGGAGATCGCCAAGCTGGGCGGTGCCTTGGCGGCGGATTTCCTCGTTGGGCACGACGGTAACGGTTGCGAACTGGTCGGTCACGACGGGCAGCACGCCCTGCTGGGGCGCGGCGACGACGGGCGCGGCCGGTGGTTCTGGCGCGCGCTCGCGGGTCTGGCCGGGCGCTGCGCGGGTGACGCGCGCCGGCGTTCGTACGACCACGGGTTTGCGCCGCACGATCGGGCTCGGCGCCGTCACAGTAATTTCGGGCAGATGTGTCGATGCGGTTGGCGACGCCGCGCCCTGCGCCATTGCGCCGTTGCCCGCCGCGCACAGCAATAGCCAACTAGCCCCACCGATGTAGAACGCACGCTTCTTCTTGAATGTCATTGTCCCGATCCTGACTCCGTCGATGTGCGACGGACGATTCCGATTTCTCCTCAGGAACCACGCCTGACGCGGCAATCCATTGGGGAGTGCATTGATTCAATCGGCGTCAGGAGGCGGGCGGTGCGCGAGACTGGAACGCGAGATGGGACGAGCCGAGATGCGCGAATTCAGCGCCGGTGGCCAGGTACAAAAGTTCGACAGACCCCGGCAGCTCCAGTACGGGCGGCGTGATGAACAGGAAATTGTTGGCCAGGGAGAGGACGGCGCAGACTGCGCAGACATTGGCCGTGTGCTGGTCGTCATCGTGGCCCACAGGCTGCTGCGGCTGCGCGGCTTCGGGGTGCGCATCTTGTGCGGCAACGGGCGTGGCGATCGCAAGATGGGCGTCCATCAGCCCGCTTTGACCGGCCGGTGCGGCCTGCGCGGCCGCCGCGTGAAAATGCCCGCACGACAGCGCAAGCTGGATCGCGAGCGCAAACAGCGCCAGCCGCGAGCCGTGCTTGAGGTGCTTTCGGAACCAGTTCACGACGATTGACGCCTTGTCCCCCGGGGCGGCTCAGGCATCTCGCCGTCCCAATGTTACATTATAACGTCGCGAAGTCAGCGGAGTGTCAATCGACGCCGGGCTGCCGTCTTTCCGGAGCCCCGACAATTCCGCCAAGTGTGAGATTCGCGCAACATCGGTGCTTTTGCCCCGCGCACCCCGCCTGTTTTTGCCAATTGACAACCTTTCGGTCTTGCGTTGTTATGTTATAACATAACATGATCCGTCGCCAACGGGGTCCCTTGCATGCGTCCTCCTCCCCGGTTGGGGCCCCGTGAGCTCAAGAGGCTTTTCGATCTCCATGCGAAAACTCCCCGTCACCGTCTTGTCCGGCTTCCTCGGGGCTGGAAAGACAACTTTGATGAATCACGTGCTCAACAATCGCCAGGGCCTGAAGGTGGCGGTGATTGTGAACGACATGAGCGAGGTCAACATCGACGCAGACCTCGTCCGCGATGGCGGTGCGAACCTCTCGCGGACTGACGAAAAGCTGGTCGAGATGACCAACGGCTGCATCTGCTGCACGCTGCGCGACGATTTGTTGAAGGAAGTGCGGGCGCTCGCCGAGAGCGAACGGTTCGACTACCTGCTGATCGAATCCACCGGCATCTCGGAGCCGCTGCCGGTCGCGGCGACCTTCGATTTCCGGTCCGAAGACGGAGAAAGCCTGTCCGACGTGGCAAGCCTCGACACGATGGTCACGGTCGTCGATGCCGTCAATCTGCTGAAGAACTATTCCTCTACGGTCTTTCTGGCCGATCGCGGCGAGTCGCTCGGTGAAGCCGACCGGCGTACTCTGGTGGATCTGTTGGTCGAGCAGATCGAATTTGCCGATGTGATCGTACTCAACAAGATCGATGCGGCGTCGCAGGGAGAACGCGATTCCGCCCGAATGATTATCCGGTCTCTCAATCCCGAGGCCGATATCATCGAGACCAATTTCTCCAATGCGCCGCTGGAGCGCATTCTCAACACCGGCCGCTTCGATTTCGAGCGCGCGCAGCAACACCCGCTGTGGTTCAAGGAGCTTTATGGCTTTGCAGACCATACGCCCGAGACCGAGGAATACGGCGTCAAGAACTTCGTCTATCGCGCGCGACGGCCGTTCGAGCCTGCGAAATTTCACCAATTCCTGAAAGAAAGCTGGCCCGGCGTCATCCGCGCCAAGGGACATTTCTGGATCGCAACTCGCCCGCAATGGCTCGGCGAGTTGAGCCAGGCCGGTGCGATCGTCCGAACAGAAGGGCTGGGCTTCTGGTGGGCGAATGTGCCGGCAGATCGGTGGCCGGACGATCCGTTCTGGCGACAATCGCTCAAGAAGAACTGGAGCGAGGTGTATGGCGATCGCCGCCAGGAGATCGTCTTCATCGGCACGAATATGGATCAGGACGCGATCACGGCGCGTCTCGATGCGTGCCTTGTTTCAGGAAAACCGGGAATGCGCGTTGCGGAATGGTCCGGGCTTGCCGATCCATTTCCGAGGTGGCGACGCGCGGACGAGGCTGCCTAGAGCATGATCCGGAAAAGTGCGACGCGGTTTTCCGAAAAGATCATGCTCAAACAAAGAGATGAGATAATGATGCGATTCTACGAAATCGCATCATTATCGAGGGCGTATCGACGAGAGGCGGGGCGTGCCGTCAGCGCCCTTCGCGCACCCAGGTCGCGGCGAACGCGCCGAGCAGCAGCAGCAATCCGACAAGCCCTGCGAACATCGGCAGCACGCCGACGCCTTTGACGACGCTGGCGTCGCGCATCTTGACGCCCATCCAGCCGTCGCCGTGGAAGATGCCGGAGGCGCGCACCGGCACGACGCGGGGCAGGTCGACGCTTCCGCCATCGGCGACGCGGCGGGCGTCGCCGCCGGTGGCCTGCGCCAAGGGTTTCAGCATCTCGGTTGTCGAGGTGACTTCCGAAAACTCCTTCGGGTTGGTCGGCCCGACATTGATCAGCGCTTTCAGCGCGCCGTCGGTTGCCTGCCACAGCCCGAGCTCGTTGGCCGGAATGGTCGAGCGCCAGCTGCCGGGCTCGCTGGCCGTCAGCGTCAGCTCCTTGGTGGCGCCGCTCGGCGAGGTCACCGTTACCGGCGGCACGTTGTCGGCCATGGTCTGGCGCAGCACCACGAGGTCCTTGCCCTGGATTTGAAGGCGCAGAGCTTCCTCGTCGAGATCAGGCTGCTTCATCAGCCAGTGCGACATCCGCCGCAGCAGATCCAGATGCGGGCCGCCGCCCTCATAGCCGCGCGCCCACAGCCAGATGTGGTCCGACAACAGAAGCGCGACGCGGCCTTCGCCGAAGCGCGACAACAGCAGCAGCGGCTTGCCGTCGGCGCCGGTCATCACGGGGGAGCCGATCGCGTTGCGCGTATCGACGGTACGGAAGAAGCGGCTCCAGCGCGGCGGCTCGCTGGCGGAGCCTTCGAGGCCGCGCGTCACCGGATGACGCTTACCGGCGTCGCTCAGATGCGCGTAGAACGGCTTCTCGGTGACGCCGACGGGCTCGGCCGGCAGCACCGTATCCAGCGGCGTGCGCCAGATACTGGTGGTGGAGGCATAATCGGGGCCGGCCGATACCAGGATCGCACCGCCGGCGCGGACATAGCGCGCCATGTTGTCGAAATAGGCAATCGGCAGCACGCCCTGGCGGGCGTAACGGTCGAAGATGATCAGTTGGAAATCGTTGATCCTCTGCTGGAACAATTCGCGCGTCGGAAACGCGATCAGCGACAATTCGTTGATCGGCGTGCCGTCCTGTTTCTCCGGCGGGCGAAGAATCGTGAAATGCACGAGGTCGATGCTGGCGTCCGACTTCAACAAATTGCGCCAGGTGCGTTCGCCGGAATGCGGCTCGCCTGACACCAGCAGCACGCGCAGCTTGTCGCGCACGCCTTCGATCGCGACCACGGCGCGGTTGTTGACCGGAGTCAGTTCATTCTCGAGGGGCGAAGCCTCGATCTCGATGATGTTCGGGCCGGCATGCTTGATGTCGACTTCGACACTGGCGGTCTGGCCGCTCGAGAGATTGCGCTCATTGATCACCTCACCGTCGCGGCGCACCACGATCTTGGCGCGCTGGCCGGTGACGCCCTGATCGTCAAGCCGGTATGTGATGGTCTGCGGTTGTCCGACGATACCGAAACGCGGCGCGGCCGAAATCGCGATGCGACGGTCGCGCTCGTCCTTGCGGCCGGTGATGAGTGCATGCACCGGCGCCTGGAAGCCGACGGCCGCGGCATTGGCAGGAATGTCATGCACCCGGCCATCGGTGATCAGGAACGCGCCGGCGACGCGGTCGACGGGAACGTCTGATAACGCCGAGGACAACGCGCCGAACAATTTTGTGCCGTCGGTTTCGCCGTCGGCCTGTCCGGCCTCGACAACGCGGACTTCCAGTCCCTTGATCTTCTTCAGCGTATCGACCAGCGCCTCCTGCGCCTTGGCCGTCTCCTGGTTGCGGGTCCCGAAATTCTGGCTCGGGCTCTTGTCGATCACGACGGCTGCGACCGAGGACAGCGGCTCGCGGTCTTCGCGGGTGAAGGAGGGGTTGGCGAGTGCCAGCAGGATCAGCGCCAGCGCCGCGACGCGCACGGCGGCGCCGCGCGCGCGGCCGAGCAGCAATAGCGCCGAGATCACGACGATCGCGGCCAGCGCGATCCAGAGCACGATTGCCGGAACGAGGGGAGTGAACGCGATACCGTAGCTCATGGCCTATTGCCCCAACCGCTCGAGCAGGGCCGGCATGTGGACAAGGTCGGCCTTGTAGTTGCCGGTCAGGATGTACATCACAATGTTGACGCCTGAGCGGAAGGCGAATTCGCGCTGGCGCGGCTCGTTCGGCGTCAGCGGCAGCATCGGCTGGCCGTCCGGGCGATGCGCCCAGGCGCCGGCGAGATCGTTCGAGGTGATGATGATGGGCGAGACACCATCACCGCCGCGCGCCGGGCGCGAGGCCGCGTCGTCGTCATCCTCGCGCGGCAGGGTCTCGACCCAGGTCTGCCCCGAGGTGAATCGGCCGGGGAAATCACGCAGCAGATAAAACGTTTTGGTCAACACGTGCTCGCGCGGCACCGGTTCCAGTTCAGGCACGTCGAGGGAGGAGAGAATCTCGCGCAAGGTGCGCATGCCCGGCGTCTGCGACGCGCCGTTCTCGCCCGGCGGCGCCTCGACGGCGTCGCGGGTATCGAACAGCACCGTGCCGCCCTGTTTCATATAGGCGTCGATGCGGTTGATGGCGTCCTGCGGCGGCTTCGGCGCGCCCGGTACCACCGGCCAGTAGATCAGCGGGAAAAACGCCAGTTCGTCCTTTGCGGGATCGATGCCGACGGGATCGCCGGTCTCCAGCGCCGTGCGCTGCGCCAGGAACAGCGTCAGTCCGGCCATGCCCGCCTTGACGATGGAATCGACGTCGGCATTTCCGGTGACGACATAGGCAAGCCGCGTCTGCGACACCGACTTGATGGCGAATTCATCGTTGCCCTGGGCGCGCGTCGGCGAAGGTGCGGTCGAGGCCGCGACCAGGATCGAGGCCAACAGAACGGTGGCCGCCGCCGTGCGCCGCCGCCACAAAGCGGCAAGGCCCGCGCCCAGCATCGCGACCACGACCGCGTCGATCAGGAACAGCACCAGCGACGACGACAGCAGGATGCCGCGCAGATCGCGCGGTTCGGCATTGGTGTAGCTGGCGCGCTGCGCCCGCAACGAGGATGTATCGAGCGGCGCGATGCGATCGGCCGAGGCCAGGGTGTTGACCGCGATCGGGCCATCGGCCGGGCCGTAGAAGCCCGGCGGATGTTCTGCTGTGGCGCGATCGCGATAATCCGCGGGCATCGGCTTGGCGTTCGAGGGCGGTGGCCCGAATGCGCCGAAACCATCGAGTGTGCGCAATGGCGCAACCGTCTCGACGTTAGTCGCCTCGCTCGCAACGCCAGCACCGGGCTTGGTGGTGTAGCCGGACATGTCAACGAGCCGCCGCAGCATCTCGACGAAGCTGCCGGACATCGGCAAGTCCGACCAGCGCGAGTCGGCGCCGACATGGAACAGGCTGACAATGCCCCTGCCGCGATGCTCGCCGGTCACCAGCGGCGTGCCGTCTTCCAGCGACGCCCAGGTCTTGGTGGCGAGCACCGCGTCCGGCTCGGCCAGCACCTGCCGGTTCACGGTGACATCCTTGGGCACTGCGAGGCCCGCGAACGGAGCGTCGGCGGCGAAGGAGGCCAGATGCTGCGGCTTTTCCCAGGTCAGGCTGCCGCCGAGGCTGCGGCCGCCGCGACGCAGTTTCACCGGCACCAGATCGTCATCGGCCTGCGCCAGGCGGGGACCTGCGAAACGCACCAGCACGCCGCCCTGATCGATCCATGCGTTCAGCCGCTCGCGGATTTCCGGCGACAGCGTGCCGACATCGGCGAGCACGATCATCGGCAGCCGCTGATCGAGGAATTGCGCGATCACCTGTTGCGGCGCACCGCGGTCGCCGAGCCGCACGTCGGCGAAAGGCGCCAGGGCGCGGGTCAGATAGAAGGTCGATGCCAATAGCGGTTGGGCGGTATCGCTGGTCGCGCCGGTGACGACGCCGACGGCGCGCCGCCGCCATCGCTTGTCGAGCAATTGCACGGCGCCGGCCGATCGTTCGCCGGAAATTTCCAGCCGCGAAATGTCGTTGCGCAGTTCGACCGGCAGATCGAACGCCGCTTCGCTTTCGCGGTCCTGCATACCGAAGGCGTAGCGCGCCTCGCCGATCGGCGAGCCCTTGGCGTCGATCGCGCGGACCACGCCGGCTGCGACGCCGCCGGTGGTGTGCAGCACCTTGACCGTCATCTTCGCCGCGGCGTTTTCGGCGGCGACCAAGGCCTGCGCCGGCGCCGCGCCGCCCTCGAACACCGTCAGCTTGCGGTCGCCGATGGTCTTGGCGAGATTCTCGATGAATTCTGCGCCGCGCCCGGTATCGACGCCGTCGGACAGCCACGCGATCTCGGCATCGCCGGTGGCCTTCAGGAAGCGGTCGAGCGCGCCAAGCGTGTCGACGCGGTCGATCGAATGGGGCTTTGGTGCAATCTGGCGCAGCGCGACGCGCGCGGTACCGGCCGGCATCAGCGTGATGTCGCGTGCGGGGTCGGAGAGCGGAACCAGCGCGACGCCGCGGCGGTCGTTGTCGGCATTGGTGATCAGTTCGTCAGCGGCCTTGATCCGGGTGTCCCAGCTTGCAGCCGCGCTCCAGCCGTCGTCGAGCAGGATCACCAGCGGCGCGTTGCTGCCGCCGACCCCGGTCTGCGGATTCCAGATCGGGCCTGCGGCGGCAAGGATGACCAGCGCCGCGGCGGCAAGACGCAGCGCCGTCAGCCACCAAGGCGTGCGCGACGGGGTTTCTTCCCTGGGCCTGATGTCGAACAACAGCCGCGTCGGCGGAAACTCGATCCGTCTCGGCCGCGGCGGCATCACGCGCAGCAGCCACCACAGCACCGGCAGGCTCAACAGGCCCAGCAGAAGCAGCGGCTGTGCGAAGCTTAAGGGGATGCCCGCCATCATGCGCTGCGCCCCGCCTTGACCGTTGAGCCGCGCGCGCTTCCCTTGGCCGCCATCATGCCGGAATGCAGGAACAGCAGCAGTTCGGCGGCGGACCGGCTGGTGGTGTGGGTCGAGAACAGCCAGTCGAGCCTGTTGGTCTCGCTGCGGATCTCGTCGCGATGCAATGCTACGCGCGCGACATAGTCGCTCGCCCAGCTCTCGGCGCGGCCGGCGGTGATGACGCCAAAACCTTCCGGCTCGACGAACTCGATCCGGCCGGCATAGGGAAAGGTTTCCTCGGCAGGATCGACGACCTGGATCAGCGTGCCATGGGCGCCGGAAGCCGAAAGCCCGGCAAGCATCGTCCTGATTTCGCTCATCGGCGACCAGAAGTCGGACAGCACGACAATTTCGGCCAGCGCCGACGGCACGAAGGAGGGCGGCAGGCTGGCGCGCACCGCATCGTCATGCAGCATCACCTGCGCCATCTTGTCGATCACGTTGCGGCTTGCGGTCGGGGTCATCAGGCCCGGAATGCCGACGCGCTCTCCGCCCGAAACCAGGAGTTCGGCGAGCGCAAATGTCACGATCAGGCCACGCTCCAGCTTGGAGTCGCGGGCACCCTTGGAAGCAAATGCCATCGACGGCGAACGGTCGGGCCACAGCCAGATCGTATGCGCAGCCTCCCATTCCTGCTCGCGGACATAGAGATGATCGTCGCGCGCCGAGCGCCGCCAGTCGACGTTCTGCGACGGTTCGCCCGAAACGAAGCGGCGATATTGCCAAAAGCTCTCGCCGGCGCCGGCGCGGCGCCTGCCGTGCAGGCCATGGATGACGTTGGCAGCGATGCGGCGGGCGTCGAGCACGAGACGGGGGAGCGATGCGGCGAGCGTTCGGCTTTCGCCATCGGCACGTCGGATCGCAACAATCTCCCTGCTCTCGTGGCTGGTCTCTGCGGCCATCAACCAATCCGCGTCTTCAATTGTCTGATTACGTCGGGAATGGTGCGGCCTTCCGCGCGCGCCGAGAAGGTCAGCGCCATGCGGTGCTTGAGAACGGGTTCGGCGAGATCGAGCACGTCGTCGATCGAGGGCGCAAGGCGGCCGTCGAGCAAGGCGCGGGCACGGACCGCCAGCATCAGCGACTGGCTGGCGCGTGGGCCCGGCCCCCAGGCGATCAGCTTGTCGCCGCCGTCTTCGGTATTGGGGCGTGCGGCGCGCACCAGCGACAGGATCGCCTCAACGACGCTGTCGCCGACCGGCAGGCGCCGCACCAGCCGCTGCGCCGCGATCAGGGTTTCCGCGTCCATCGAGGCCTTGGCAAGCGTCTCTTCCGCGCCCGTGGTCTCGAACAGGATGCGGCGTTCGGCGTCGCGATCGGGATAATCGACGTCGATTTCCATCAGGAAGCGGTCGAGCTGCGCCTCGGGCAGCGGGTAGGTGCCTTCCTGCTCCAGCGGGTTTTGGGTGGCAAGCACGTGGAACGGCTTGGGGAGATCATGCCGCGCCCCTGCAACTGTGATGTGCTGTTCCTGCATGGCTTGCAGCAGCGCCGATTGCGTCCGCGGGCTGGCGCGGTTGATTTCGTCGGCCATCAGGAGCTGCGCAAACACCGGTCCGGAGATGAAACGGAACGACCGCTTGCCGGAATTGCTCTCGTCCAGCACCTCGGCGCCCAGAATGTCCGACGGCATCAGGTCAGGCGTAAACTGGATGCGCTTGGCATCCAGCCCGAGCGTGATGCCCAAGGTTTCGACAAGCTTGGTCTTGGCGAGGCCCGGAACGCCGATCAAGAGCGCGTGGCCGCCGGACAGGATCGTCACCAGGGTGTTTTCGATCACCCGTACCTGGCCGAAGATGACGGTGGAGATCGCTTCCTTCGCGGCGCGGATCTGGCCGGCGACCTGCTCGGCCGACCGGACGATCGCGTCCTCGAGTTTCTCGACACCGTCTGCGCTCGCCATGTCTTTCTCCTTCAACCACCTAATCGCTTCATGACACCGTTGGTTGCGTCGTCATGCCACGAACCTCATGCTAAGCCTGTGTAAAGGCCATGCATTCGTTTGAATTAAACTATCCCCACATTATCGGTATTTCGGGGTATGAACGGCATCACGATATGGCGACTTGATCCGCAATAGTACGGACACAAATCGTCGGGAACACATATCTCGGTATATGTGCACCAATCGTGCCAATCGACGCGCCGAGACTCAGGGCAAACAATGGCGAAGCAAGGGCAAACCAGCGGCCAACGACAGCAAGGCAAGGGCCACGACAGCAAACGTCTTGAAGGGCTGACGGTTGCTGCCACCGAAGCCGTCAATCGCACCCCGGCCGGGAAGGGACTGCCTCCGGTCCATCTGTGGAATCCGCCGTTCTGCGGCGATCTCGACATGCGAATCGCCAGCGATGGGACGTGGTTCTACATGGGGACGCCAATCGGGCGGCCGGCGCTGGTGCGGCTGTTTTCGACCATTCTCAAGCGCGAGGACGGCAAGCACTTTCTCGTGACCCCGGTCGAGAAGGTCGGCATCCGCGTCGACGATGCGCCGTTCCTGGCAGTGGAGATGCAAAACGAGGCCGGCGATCGCGGCCGGCTGTTGCGCTTCCGCACCAACGTTGACGACTGGGTGCCATGCGATTCCACCCATCGCCTGCGCTTCGAGATGGCCGGCGACGGCGGGCTGACGCCCTATCTGCACGTCCGCGCCGATCTGTGGGCGAAGGTGACGCGCGCGCTCTATTACGATCTGGTTGACATGGGGGAGGAGCGGATGGTCGATGGTCAGCCGATGTTCGGCATCGAGTCCGGCGGCGAGTTCTTTGCCATGGCGGACGCGAAGCAGGTGAGGGATGCGGTTTGAACGAGCCGATGCTGACGAAGATGGAAGCGGCTCCGATCAGCTCGACGGAATTCTTCGCGCGAAGCAAGACCCGGCTGAACTTCGACGTGCCGTCCGGCCTGGTCGATCCCAATGTCATTCCGAAGACGGGCGATGCGGGCAATGATCGCATGCTCGAGATCGTGGCGCGCGAGCAGCCGGTGCGCCCGGCGGCGGTGCTGATCCCGGTGGTCGATCACCGCGAGCCGACGGTGTTGCTGACGCAGCGCTCGCCGCATCTTTCCAGCCACGCCGGCCAGATTTCCTTTCCGGGCGGCAAGATCGACGCAACCGACGCTTCCCCGCTCGACGCCGCCTTGCGCGAGGCAGAGGAGGAAGTCGGCCTCAAGCGCGAGTTCATCGAGCCGATCGGCTATCTCGATCTTTATGGAACCGCCTTCGGGTTTCGCATCCTGCCGACGGTGGCGCGTGTGAAGCCCGGCTTTGAGCTGACGATCAACGAAGGCGAGGTGGTCGACGCCTTCGAGGTGCCGCTGGCGTTCCTGATGAATCCCGAGAACCATCAGATCCATGCCAAGGAATTCCGCGGCATGGAGCGCTCCTATTACGCCATGCCGTTCGCCGAGCGTTACATATGGGGTGCGACCGCGGGGATCCTGCGCGTGCTATATGAGCGGATTTATCTCGCATGATCCGTCCGATTTTGACCGAAATCGCAATATTCCTGATCCCGTTCGTGGCCTACGCGCTGTTTCTGATTGCCACCCGTTCCGGCGTCTTCGCGTCCTCTTCCTGGCCGGTACATCTTGTCGCCAAACTGGCGCTGGGATCGCTGCTGCTGGTCGCGATCAGCTTCGTCCTGCTGGCGCAGTTCTCCGGCGCGCCGCCGAATTCGACCTACGTTCCGGCGCATCTGGAAGACGGCAAGCTGGTTCACGGGGGGGGAGAAATGAGCGAGGCACGCGTGCTGTCGGACGCGCCCTGGCTCAGATCCGGTCCGGCCGCGCGCGTGCTCGCGTTGCTCAATGGCGATGGCGAGGAAGCCCGCGTGATCGGCGGCGCCGTGCGCAATGCGCTTCTGAAAATTCCTCTCGGCGACATCGATATCGCGACGACGGCGTTGCCCGACGAGGTCGTCCGCCGCGCCAAGGCGGCCGGCATCAAATGCGTCCCGACCGGGATTGACCATGGCACGGTCACGCTGGTCGTCGAATCCCACCCATTCGAGGTCACGACCTTGCGTGAGGACACCGAGACCTTTGGTCGCAAGGCCAGGGTTGCGTTCGGGCGCGACTGGGTTCGCGATGCGGAACGGCGCGATTTCACCATCAACGGGCTTTCGGTCGACGCCGAGGGAATCGTGCATGACCATGTCGGCGGGCTTGCCGATATCCAGGCCAAACGCGTGCGTTTCATCGGCGACGCCGGCCAGCGCATCGCCGAGGATTATTTGCGCATCCTGCGCTTCTTTCGGATGCATGCCGCCTACGGGGCGGGCGAGCCTGACCGGGCCGGATATCTCGCCTGCATCGATGGGCGTGCGGGGCTTTCCAACCTTTCTGCCGAACGCGTGCGCATGGAGATGTTGAAGCTGTTGATCGCGGAAGGCGCCGCGGTTGCGGTGCAGGCGATGGCGGATGCCGGCCTGCTGCTGCTGATCTTCGGCGGCGTCGCCTACACGGGGACGTTCGCGGCGATGATCGCGGCCGAACGGGCCCTGGGCCTGCCGCCGAGCGCCGTGCGCCGGCTCGCCGCGCTCACGGTCGCCGTCACCGAGGACGCCAGGCGCGTCTCGGCACGGCTTCGGCTTTCCAATGCGGAAATCAAAGCGCTGGATTCGATGGGCCATCGCTGGTGGCGGTTCGCCAGCAAGGATGAGGCGCGGGCGCGGCAGCTTCTCTACCGGCTCGGCGAGGATCCCTACCGCGACCGGCTGATGCTGGCGTGGGCGCGGGCAGGCGGCGTCAGTAATGGCGCTGCGCGCTGGCATGAGCTTGCAACCTTGCCGCAGCGCTGGAGCGCGCCGAAATTTCCACTGAAGGCGGCCGACTTCATCTCCCGCGGCATTGCCGAAGGTCCCGGCCTCGGTCACGTGCTGACGCTTGCGGAAGACGCCTGGCTGGCCGCGGATTTTCCGCTTGAACCATCCGCGCTTGCCGCGATCGCCGACAAGGCCGCCGCCCGTTTCACCCGCGATCACCGGCTGTGAATATTCTGGCCGGGTTTGCCGACATTTCGCTCGGTCAACTCGTGCTGGTTGGAGGCATGGCGCTATTGGCGTCCGTGATCGGCGGGCTTGCCGGCTATGGTACCGGCGCCTTGATGCCGCTGGTGCTGGTGCCGCTGGTCGGCGCCGAGCCCGTGGTGCCGATCATCGCGATCTCGGCGATCTTCACCAATATCAGCCGCTTCGTGGCGTATTTTCGCTACGCCGATCGGCGTCGCGCGCTGATCGTCATCGGCGCCGCCATGCTGACGACGGCGCTCGGCGCCTATGGGTACACGCGGCTGACCAGCGCCGGCGCGGCGTTCGTGATCGGCGGCATGCTGATCCTGAGCGTGCCGCTACGCCGGCTGGCCAAGCACCGCGATATCAAGATCGGCGATACCGGCCTTGGCGTGAGCGCGGCAGGTTATGGCGTGGTGGTCGGCGGCACATCAGGTTCCGGGGTGATCCTGCTGTCGTTGCTGATGGCGTCGGGCCTCGAGGGAGCTGCCGTGATCGCTACCGACGCGGTGATCTCGATCGTGACCGGTCTCATCAAGATTTCGGTGTTCGGCCTTGCCGGCGTCG